>JACCYQ010000127.1 GCA_013696395.1 Chitinophagaceae bacterium | reverse complement strand
ATTTTAAGATTTAACCTGGAACCTGATGGTGATGCAGGTACTTTAGATAAGTGGATCCCGAATAATAATCCCTTTAATGGTGCCAGTCAAAGTGCGGTTTGGAGTACTGGCATGCGGAATAACCAGGGATTTGCCTATGCGGAAATAAATGGTGTAGGCAGATTATTTGTAAGTAGTCATGGCCCATTCAGTGATGATGAAATTAATATAATAGAACAAGGGAAAAATTATGGTCACCCAATAGTAATAGGTTATGCCAATGATGAAAATTATAAGTTAGTCAGCGCCGGAGAAAAAACAGGTATTCTGCCAGTTATCGGTTCCGAAATTACGAATGCATCTACAATAGGTTCCAGTTATAAGGATCCTCTTTTTTCTGGTTATGCGCCATCAAATGCTGCGGTAACTTCCATCTGGAACAACCAGGTAAATAATGGTGCCTGGCCTTCAGAGGCCTGGTCGGGTATGGATATATATACTGATAATATCATTCCGGGATGGAAGAATTCGCTGGTTATTGCTTCTTTAAAATGGGGAAGGGTATTGCGGTTTAAATTAGGTTCCTCCGGCTCCACTATTTTACCCATTGGTGGTAGTGATACGCTTAGTTATTTTGGCGGAATCAACAGGTTCCGTGATATGGCATTTGCTCCTGGAGGAAAAGATTTATTTGTTATTATGGATAAATCCGCAACTACTTCCGGACCAAGCGCTTTGAATCCGGTAGTGCCTGCCTGTGGTGGTTGTGTATTGAAATATACTTTCCTCGGTTATAATTCTGATGGTAATGGTAAAAGCATGATCCCAACCAGCATTGATGTTACAGAAGGAACAGATAATACATGTGCAAATGGAACCACTATTACTATTGATGATTCAAATAAAAATTTATGGGTCCCAATTACCGGTCCTGATGGAAATATCATGGCTGAAATAAAAGCCAATGATAATAACCTGGGCATCGTTACTTCAACTTTTTATACCAATGCTGGTTCCATACGGGAGGATAACAATAAAAATGTTTATCTCAATAGAAACCTGACTATAAACCCCCAGTATCAACCATCATCTCCGGTTAATATCAGGCTTTACATAACAGCTAATGAATTGGCTAGTTTACAATCTGCTACCAATTCACTAGGCGCAGCCAGTGGAGTTACGGGTATCAGTGATCTGAGTATTTTCAAAAACGATGATGCCTGCGGAGCCGCAGTGAATAATGGAGCGATTAAAGTTGTTCCCTTGTATGTTGAAGCACATGGCAGTAATGGATATGTTTTGCAGGCAACCATAAATTCATTTTCCTCATTTTATTTTGCCAGTGATGATTATAGTGTGTTACCACTCCAGTTAATAACTTTTAAAGGTGAGTGGAAAAATAATGCTGCTTTATTGCAATGGGAAACGGTAAATGAAAACAATACTGCTGAATTTATTATTGAAAGAAGTATTGATGGATCTAATTACAGCCAGATTGGTTCTGTAAACGCTAATGGTAATACAACCACTAAGATTAATTATTCTTACATCGATAATAATGCAGCCAGTCAACCAGCTGCTGTAATTTTTTACCGATTAAAATTGGTCGACCAGGATGGCCGGTTCACATACAGCAAATCGATCAGTATCGATCTGAAAAATATTCTGGAAATTTCCTTATTCCCTAACCCTGTAAAAGATAAATTAAACATCAGGATCAATAACCGGGAGCGACAGACAGTTACATTAGAAGTTACAGATCTTCAGGGTAGAAAAATGTTCTCTGAAAGGAGAACCATTAACCCCAATGAATCTTTAGAAATCAATGTTAAAGCATGGAAATCTCAATTCTATGTTCTAAAAGTATTGAATGAAAAGAAAGAAGTAATTTCTGTTGTGAAATTTGGAAAGATGTAATATTATTTTAAATTAAAGTTTAAAATCTATACCTATCTCTTAGAGATAGGTATTTTTGCTTTATGTACACACTCAAAAAATCATTAGGACAACATTTTCTGAAAGATGAACAGGTGTGTATGCAGATCATTGAGGTGCTACAAAAAAATACTTTTCAACAGTTGCTGGAAGTAGGCCCCGGTGGAGGTGCATTAACCAAATATCTGTTGCAGATACAGGATATTGATTTTAAGGCAGTAGAACTTGATGAAGAAAAAATTATTTATCTCGAAAAAACATATCCCACTATAAAAGGAAAGATCATTCACCAGAGTTTTCTCGATATGGAAAAGCCATTTAAGGGATCTTTTACTATCGTGGGCAATTTTCCTTACAACATTTCCACACAAATTTTGTTCAGAACTTTGGATTGGCGGCCCGATGTGGAATGCGTGATTGGGATGTTTCAAAAAGAAGTTGCCCAACGTGTTGTTGCAAAGGAAGGCAGCAAAGTATATGGCGTCAGCAGCGTTTTGATACAGGCTTTTTTTGAAACGGAGTACCTTTTTGAGGTGGATGAAACATGTTTTACTCCACCACCCAAAGTAAAAAGTGCGGTCATCAGGCTATGGCCAAAAAAACAACCTGTGGATATGCGTTCAGAAAAACACTTATTCATGCTTGTGAAAGCAGCTTTCAACCAGCGAAGAAAAACATTGCGTAACGCGGTAAAGCATTTATTTGAACCCGATAATTTGACAGATGATTTATTCAATAAAAGAGCCGAACAGTTAAGTGTAACCGATTTTGGGAAATTAACCTTTAAGATGCGTGGATAAAAATTCAAGATGCAAAAAATCATAATAGCCACACCAGCGCATGAGTATATTTACAACCGGTTACATCAATTGGGTTACGAGGTAATAAATGAACCTTCAATTACTTATACCCATTTGGAAAATTTGATTCCTGATGCCGTTGGACTGATAGTTTCTACCAGAATAAAGGTTGACCAGGCATTATTGGAAAAGGCAACTATTCTTCAATGGATTGGCAGGCTAGGAAGTGGCCTTGAATTGATTGACGTTGAATTCGCTAAATCAAAAAATATAGAAGTAATCAGTAGCCCGGAAGGAAACAGGGATGCTGTTGGTGAACATGCTTTAGCATTATTGTTGGCACTTACAAAGAATATTGTGAAGGGGCATAATGAAGTAAAGCTGGGAATATGGAAAAGAGAGGAGAATCGGGGTTATGAATTAAATGGCAAAACAGTAGGCATTATTGGATTTGGGAACTCAGGTAAGGCTTTTGCCCAAAAATTAAAAGGGTTTGATGTTACTGTTTTAGCATACGATAAATATAAATTTGATTTTGCACAAAGCTATATCCATGAAGCATCACTTGAGCAGATTCTTCGATATAGCGATGTTATCAGTATGCATGTTCCGTTGACTGATGAAACGTTTCACATGGCTAATGACAATTTTTTTAATAAGGCAGAAAAAAGCCCTTTTTTTCTAACCACCTGCCGTGGGCCGGTTCATGACACAGCCGCACTAATCAATGCTTTAAAAGAAAGCAAACTGGCCGGAGCCGGGCTTGATGTATTAGAAAATGAAGTATTAAACAATTATTCAGATGTCGAAAAAGAACAACTTAACTGGTTAATGCAACAACCAAATGTTATTGTAACCCCCCATATAGCAGGATATAGTTATGAGGCCACATTTAAAATGGCTAAGATTTTGCTGCAAAAGATTGGGCTATCCTGATTAAGCAATAATTTTCAGGTTTAAAATCATTATATAGATGCAAACGAACTAAAAAATTGGTTTATATTTGTACACCTACAACGCTTCAGGTTAAATCTGAGGCGTTGTATTTTTTTTCTATTTACATCCCGGTCTGGTTACCGGATTTTTAAAAAAAAGGAGGAGTTTATGAACGGTATTCAGTACCTGACACAAGAAAAGCTTGATCAGTTAAAGCAGGAGCTACAGCATATGAAGGGAGTTGAGCGCCATGCCGCCTCCAGAGCGATTGCTGAAGCCAGGGAAAAAGGCGATTTGAAAGAAAATGCTGAATATGATGCAGCAAAGGAAGGCCAGGGTATGCTTGAAGCAAAAATTGCTCATCTTGAAAGTGTAGTATCTATGGCAAGAGTGCTGGATGAAAATAATATAAACACCAGCAAGGTTTCTATTTTAACAAAAGTGACTTTGACTAATCTCAAAACGAAGAAAAAAGTTACTTACCAGTTAGTAAGTGAAAATGAAGCGGATCTTAAGGCTGGAAAGATTTCTATAAGTTCACCCATAGGACAGGGAATACTGGGTTTATCTGTGGGCGATATTGCCGATGTGGAAGCACCTGCAGGTTTGATAAAATTTAAAATTGAAGATATCAGCATATAATTTTTTGATTATTATAAGTATAAAAGCGCTGCATAGCAGGGCTTTTATTTTTATAGAAAAGCCTAACTTGATGATATGCTGTTACGACGGTTAAAATTTATTATTTATAACCGGCTTTTAAAATTCAAAAGCATGACTATCTTTTCTAAAATTATCAAAGGCGAAATCCCTGGTTACAAAATTTCTGAGAATGATAAATTTTATGCATTCCTGGATGTATTTCCTTTACGGGAGGGACATACACTGGTGGTGCCTAAAATGGAAATAGATAATATGTTTGATTTACCTTCTGATTACTTGTCGGAAATATTGGTATTTGCGCAACCCATCGCGAAAGCCATAGAAAAGGTATTTGATTGTAATCGTTGTGGAATAAGTGTTCTGGGCCTGGAAGTGCCTCATGCCCATGTTCATTTGATACCTATAAACACAGCCAATGATTTGAATTTTAATCAATCAAAAATCAAAGTTTCGCCGGATGATCTGAAAAAAATTCAAGAAAAAATTCTGGAACAATTGGCAAAATAATCCTATGAAATAAACGATGAAAAAGTTATTCTTAATACTGACTGTTTTGTTCTTATCTGGCAAGAATGGTTATTCCCAGATCAATGACACCAATAAATTCATTCATGAATTATTTTCTTCTTTTCAAACACAGGATGAGAAAAGGTTTGTAAATCTTTATCCCAACGCAAACCAGTTAAAAACTGTTTTATATGATATTATGAAAAGGCAGGCTGGTGCCGATACATCTGGTATGCATATGGGAAAAGCTATGTTGGATGAAATAAATGATAGCGCTCTTTATAATGATTATGCAAGGGAATATCGTAAAGCAATGGATTCAGCAAGGGTTGCTGGAGTTATATGGGCTGATGCCCGGTTTGCATTTTCACAGGCGGATACTTCAAAAGCAGAAGATATTGATGGTAAAATGCTTAGGGGGATGATTTATTTTACCAGTGGCCAAAAAGATTATTTTATTTCTTTTTACGAAGTTTTATGGCCTAAAGTTCTGGATGGCTGGGTAGGCGCCAGTATACGGAATATCGGGATTACCAAACATCCTGATGATGAATAAATTATTTTTTGATCCGCCCAGGATTCTTCTTTATAAAATCATCCCACCCTTTTAAACTTTTTATACCATTAGTGGAAGGTACTTTCGATTGAAAATGATGACAAACAGCTACTGCTAATGCATCACTGGCATCATAAGACGAAGGATTTTCCATCAATTTGATGATCTGCTGTAACATTCTCCACACCTGCTCTTTGTCTGCATTTCCATTTCCAGTAATGGATTGTTTAATTTTTTTAGGGGAGTATTCCATAACAGGGATACCGGTACTCAAAGCGGCAGCAATGGCAACACCCTGGGCCCTGCCTAACTTCAACATACTTTGTACATTCTTGCCAAAAAATGGCGCTTCGATAGCTAATTCATCCGGGGAAAAAACAGTTACCAGCGAGGCTACTTTATTATGAATCAGTCTGAGCCTGTCGTAATTATTTTGTTTTCCCGAAAGTTTCAGCACATTCATTTCTTTCAATATAATGGCATTGCCGGTTATTTCAATTATACTATAGCCCATTGCCAATGTTCCGGGATCAATTCCTAATATAATTTTAGAGGGCTTTTGCAAACACTTATTTTTACGGTTAATGAAGCTGAACAAAAATATCAAAATCTTAATCAATTACTTTCTTGGTCCCCTATTGTTTATTTATTTATCGTTATCCATTTATCGTCAGATAGATCGGCAACCTGACCTGGATCATTCATGGCTACTGATAAAAAACTCTTTTTTAGGAACCGGTGCAATAAGCTTAACCGTCATTATTATTTTAATGATGGGTAATTGGGGTATTGAAGCATTAAAATGGAAATGGGCCATTGAAAAAATCCAGCCCATTAGTTATTTAAAATCTTTAAAGGCAATATTTTCCGGCGTTTCATTTTCTGTAACCACTCCTAACAGGGTGGGTGAATATTTGGGCCGTGTATTATACATGAAGGAAGGAAACCGGTTAAAGGCAGTTTCGTTAACAATAGTTTGCAGTATAAGTCAATTGTTGGTTACCCTTTGGATGGGACTAATGGCACTAATTATTTTAAAACCCCGGATCGAATCAAGCCAGATGATAACGGGTTTCTGGTTAGAGCTTTTAATTAGTGGTGTGGCCATTGCCTGCATGATTTTAACATTATTTTATTTCAGGCTCTCATGGATGGTAAGATGGATAGATCGCTTACCCGGAAGCTACCGGTTTAGCTGGTTGATCAATGCCATTGAAGATTTTAATGCAACTTTATTATTCAAGCTGTTGTCATTGTCTATAATCAGGTTTGGCATCTTTTGCATGCAATACTACCTGATGTTTCGTTTGTTTGGAGTAGAAGTGATGTGGTGGCAGGGGTTTTGGGCAATCAGTCTCAGTTTTTTAATTTTGGCCGTTATACCATCTATTGCTTTGGCTGATCTTGGACTGCGTGGAGAAGTGACTATTAAACTATTTGGATTATTTAGTTCTAATGTTTTAGCCATAACTATTAGTACAGCGGCCATATGGTTCATCAACCTGGTAATACCGGCTATTATTGGGAGTTTATTAATTTTAAGTATTAAAATCTTTGCAAATAGAAATGAAGTTTAAATTTTTTACAATTTTCGGTTTATTACTGCTGACAATTAATCTGAATGGAGAACCTTCATTCAAGATGTATAATGATGATTTTTGCGGGATAACTAACCGATCTTTCCGGGTAAATGAAAAGGTAAATTATACGATATATTATTCTATTGTCGGTATTTATGTAGATGCTGGAAACGCAACTTTTTCAAGCACTTTGCAAAGGCTTAATAATCGCCCGGTTTTTCATGTTGTTGCTGATGGAAAAACGAATCCCCGTTACGACTGGATATTTAAAGTACGTGACCGTTACGAAACATTTATTGATACATCTTCCATGCAGCCTTTGAAATTTATCAGGAATGTACATGAGGGAAGCTATAAAAAATACGAAAATGTTACATTCAACAGGCAGGCAAATACGGCAGTAACAAATGATGGTGTTTATAAAGTACCCAATTGTGTACAGGATGTTATAAGCTCTATCTATTATGCCCGCAATATTGATTTTTCAAAGTACAAACCAGGTGACCGGATTAATTTCTCTATGTTTTTAGATAATGAGCTTTACAGCATGTATATCCGTTACCAGGGTAAAGAAACCATTAAAACCAAATATGGTAAATTCAAGGCCATTAAGTTCAAACCCCTATTATTAAAAGGATCCATCTTTGAAGGTGGTGAAAAAATGACCGTATGGGTGAGTGATGATGCTAACCATCTACCCCTTAGGATAGAAAGTCCTATTACCGTAGGTAGTGTAAAAATAGATATGATGAATTTCGAAAATTTACGCTATCCCCTCACATCACTGATTAAGAAAAAATAAATTTAAATAATCATTTATAAATCCCTCACGGTAAAAAATTCATTGGGCCTGATGCCTCTGTCTGTTTCATGTAAATTGCAACATTCATGAATAGGATCATGTTCAAAAAAAAGAATGTAATCGTTAGTTACCGCCTCATTTAAAAACGATTTTTTTTCATTTAATGTGGTAAGCGGAAACATATCATAAGCCATCACATATGGAATGGGAATATGACCGTGAGATGGTAGCAGGTCGGCCATGTAAACAATTGTTTTCCCGTTATAATTAATTTGTGGCAGCATCATGCTTTCAGTGTGCCCATCAACAAACCTAATAGAAATATTTTTGGTAAATGTTTGGATGGGTAAATTATTGTCAACTTTTATTCCATCCTGAATAAATTCAAGTTGCCCGTTTTCCCGGATGGGTAAAATATTTTCTGTAAGAAAAGATGCTTTTTCTCTTTCATTAGGATATACTGCCCAGTTCCAATGTTTTTCATTACTCCAGTAAACAGCTTTTTTAAATGCAGGCACTAATTTATTATTTTGTTTTATGATGGAACCTCCGCAATGGTCAAAGTGAAGGTGAGTCAGAATAACATCCGTTATATCATCAGGTGAAAATCCATTTGCGGCAAGTGAACTGTTTAAACTGGCTTCTCCATGCAAGTAATAATGTTTGAAAAATTTTTCGCTTTGTTTATCCCCTATACCATTGTCTATCAATATTAATTTTTCTCCATCTTCAATCAATAAACTGCGCATTGCCCATGCACAAAGATTACTTTCGTCGGCGGGATTTATTTTGTTCCAGATGGATTTGGGTACCACCCCGAACATAGCCCCACCATCTAATTTAAAATATCCTGTATCAATTGAATATAACTTCATTTTTTACTGATTTGAAATTGTTTATAATTTTTTAGAAGCTCTGCTGGTTAGTAGCAGCCAGAATAGTCCCAAAGCAAAAAAAACTATGAGCACTAAAATGGAATTTCTCATAGAACCTGTTACTCCTTCAATAAAGCCGAAACTGACCAGCCCCAATACGATGGCTAATTTCTCCGTTACATCATAAAAACTAAAAAAGGATGCAGTGTCTTTTGTTTCAGGCATCAACTTACTGTATGTACTACGGCTCATAGATTGTATTCCACCCATCATTAATCCAACCAATGCTGCAATGATGAAAAAATGCATTTCAGTTTGCATAAAATATCCGGCAATGCATACGCCAATCCATAATAACACGGTTAATTGTAAAACATTCAGGTTGCCTATCCTGGCTGATAATCTGGACATACCTATCGCGCCACCAATTGCTACAAGTTGAATAATTACGGCGGTCATAATTAACTTGATATCTTCTAACTGTAATTCTTTAATTCCGTAATCAATAGCGACCAGCATTACGGTTTGCACACCCATACTATAAAAGAAAAAAGCGGCCAGGTATCTTTTTAATACGGGCATATGCGTTAACTGGTCCCATACTTTTTTTAATTCGATAAACCCATTGGTCAGCACATTTTTACGGGCGGCTCTAACCGTTTTACTAACGATTGGTAAGGCTCTGAAAGTGATCTGCGCAAAAGCAACCCACCAAATGCCTACCAATAAAAAAGTGATTTTCAGAGGCATGGTATCATTTGGCATAAATGCAACCAGTCCAAACCCGATCATTTGCATGAGGACACTTCCAATATAGCCCATGGTATATCCTTTTGCACTGATCCGGTCCATGTCTTTTTCAGATGCTATTTCAGGCAAATAAGAATTGTAAAACACCTGGCTCCCGTAAAAACCGATACCTGCCAGCATAAAACATAATAATCCAAAGTAAATGTTATCCTTATCAAAGAAAAACATCAATGAACAACTTGCGGCACCCAGGTAACAAAAAAACTTCATGAAATTTTTCTTATTCCCTTTATAATCCGCAATCGAAGATAAAATAGGTGACATAACTGCAACAATCAGGAATCCAAAAGCCAGGACATATTCCTTTAGTTCAGTATTAATAAAATGTCTGCCTAAAAAAGGTATTCCTTTAGGAAAATTTTCAACTGATGTAACCACGGCATAATAGGCAGGGAAAAAAGTGGTAGTAATTACCAGGTTGTAAACGGAATTGGCCCAATCATACATGGCCCAGCCATTCACCGCTTTTTTTGATGCAGTCTGCATGCAATAAATTTAATAAGGAGTAAGATAGTAAAACTGAACCTTATTTATAGAGTCATGGATTTGGTTACTTTTCGTTTTCACCTGGAAGAGCAGGATTATCATCCGAAAGATCCATCCAGGTAAAAGGTAGTTTGCGAAGGGTATTAAATTTATTATCTGTGAGTTCAATGTTTACAGGTTGTTTGTCAAAAACATTTTCGCTGATCAGATTACTGATGGCTAAAAAAGATTCATCATCAACCCCAGCCAGTTTTTCTTTTACAACAACCATGCGAAAAGTAACAGTATCTTTTTGTTTCAGCAACTGGAAACTCTTTGTTTCAGCGATATTTTGATTGTAAGTAGTGTCAATATAATACAACAGGTCAGCGGTTTGTTGAGCCTGCACTTCCTCAATTCCTTTCTTATAAAAAACATCTACATGTTCTTTGGTTACCTTGTCACCATAGTTGCTGCAATGAACAAAACTTAAAATCAGCATGACAAAAAGCAGGTGACCTAAGGTGTTAGCCATGGATTTTTATTTAAAATTCAAATGATCAACAAATAATCAACGGGGCAGGTAACCGGCAAGCATCAACAATAATAATATAATGCCTACAATAATACGGTAAATGCCAAAAACGCGGAAACCATGTTTTTGCAGAAATCCGATAAAGAATTTTATTGCTAACAACGCCACCACAAAAGCCACCACATTTCCAATAATGAGTAATTTAATATCAGATGGAGTAAATGTATTATAACCCTGCATTAATTTGTAGCCTGTTGCGGCAGCCATAGTGGGGACGGCTAAAAAAAAAGAAAATTCTGCTGCAAGATTTCTCGTAAGGCGTTGTTGCATTCCACCTATAATGGATGCGGCACTTCTGCTAACTCCAGGGATCATTGCGATCACCTGCCAACAGCCAATAATAAAAGCATTTTTAAAAGTCATCTGTGGTTCTTCTTCTATAACTGGTTTTTTGAAATAATTATCCACCATCAACAGAACCACACCACCCATGATTAACGAGATAATAACTGTTGTGGTACTTTCCAACATCTTATCAATACTATCTGAAAAAGTGTAACCCAGTACCAGGGCAGGTATAACGGCAACAAACAACTTCAAATAAAAAGAAGGGTTTTTAAAATCAAAAAACTTTTTCCAATACAAAGCGACTACAGCAAGTATGGCTCCTAACTGAATAGCTACGATAAATAATTTTGTAAATTCCTTGTCGTCAACGTTCATCAATTTTTCGGCAATAATCATATGACCGGTTGATGAAACGGGTAAAAATTCCGTTAGTCCTTCTACAATGGCAATAATAATAGCTTCTAATATGGACATAATTCGAACACCTTTTACAAAAATGGTATGGTATAAAAAAACCGATTTAAAAATTGCTTATCTGATTTTTAAATCGGTTCCTAACCAGGTAAAATATTAATCTTTGGGTTTTCTGAAAAGGGCGATGATTTCAACCACCAAGCCTGCCATTATCAGCAGTGGTGCAATAGTAATGCGCGTAGTGCTGTATACTTCATCTTCATTAAAAACATTTGGGTCAGGACTTTTACCCCCTGCCATCAAAATAAAACCGATGGCAATAATGATGATGCCTGCAAGCATCCATATATAATTTTCTTTTCCAAACATAGCAGTGGTATGCACTTCCTTTGGTTTAGTCACCACCGTTTTTGGTTGCTTCTTTTCAGCCATAATAAGAAATTAAGGGTGCAATATAGTTTTTTATCTTTTCTGTTTAAATAGTTTGGCAGCATTAATACAGATCATCAAGCTTCATGCGCAGATATTTAATAACGCTGCGATGAGTGCTGAAAACAGATATAAAAATTCCGATGATCAGCAATGCCAGAAACAGTAATAAAATCATAGTATTATCGTGGAGTGCTTTCAAGTCAGGCAAGAATTTTTCTGCAAGAGCAATTACTCCATATACTGCCGCAATGGCAATTATGGCACTTATAGCACCGTTGATCAATGCCCGCACATTGAGTGGTTTGGCAATAAACCAGCGGGTAGCACCCACCATTTGCATGGTTTTGATTAAAAACCGGTTACTGAACATAGCTAAACGAATGGTGTTATCGATCAATATGATCACCATAATAGCAATTAGGATAGCTACTCCGGCTAAGGCCAGGCTCATTACATTAAAATTGCGTTGCATTTTGCCCACTATGGCATTGGGGTAACGTACTTCATCTACATTCGGGTTTTGGGAAATATCTGCCTTTATTAAGGCTAATTGGGCAGAATCTACATACTGCTCCTTTAATGTAAAATCGATACTGGTTGGTAATAACGCATTATCTAAAAATTCAGTAAAATCTTCACCACCACTTTGCAACCATTCTTTTTTGGCGGTCTCTTTATCAGTATAACGCAATTTTTTTGTGTAAGGCTTGGCCTGTATATATTCCTGCAACGAAATTCGGGAGGTATCCTGGATATCTGTTTTTAAGAAAACCTGTACTTCTACGCTCTCTTTAAAATATTGCATTAGTTTCTTTGAATTGATGGTTATCCATCCTACCAATCCCAATAAAAAAAGAACCAGCGTTACGCCAAGGATTGCCATAAAATAAGAAGGTTTGCCACGTTTTGACGATGCTTTACCAAATTGAGCCATGCGATTGATTTTTGTAATTTTCAGGTGCGGCAAAAATAATGGATTAAGAAGTACAATGTGTATTTTTGCTGCTCTCAAAAAACGAGGAGTTAAGTTATTTATTTCGATTGAACAGGAAGGCTTGCAGAAATAAAAGTTTATTAAGGCTTCTTTAGCATTTACTTTAATAGTAGCAGGTAATATTGATACTTAATCAAAAGAAAAATTATACGATTTCGATGGAATACAGTTTCAGGGAAATAGAAAAAAAATGGCAGTATAAATGGAAACAGGATAAAGTTTACCATGTACCCAATCAATCATCAAAGCCTAAAATGTATGTGCTGGATATGTTTCCATACCCAAGTGGGGCAGGTTTACATGTAGGTCACCCATTGGGATATATAGCATCAGATATATTTAGCCGGTATAAGCGTTTGCAGGGTTATAATGTTTTGCATCCTATGGGCTTTGATGCTTTCGGTTTACCGGCAGAGCAGTATGCAATAGATCATGGAATACATCCTGCTATTTCTACGGATCAGAACATACAGAACTTTAAAGATCAATTACACAATATTGGTTTTTCCTATGACTGGAGTCGTGAAATTAAAACCAGTGATCCTCATTATTATAGATGGACGCAATGGATTTTTCTGCAATTGTTTAATAGCTGGTATAACCGAAAATCGCAAAAAGCAGAAAGTATCACGGGTTTAATTAAAATTTTCGAAACGGAAGGTAACGATCAATATCCTTTTCCAAATGATCGCTTTCGTATTTCAATAACCGGTAGTCATATATTTTCTGCAAATGAATGGAATACATTTGGCGAAGAAGAAAGAATGAATATCCTGATAGAATACCGGCTTGCATATTGCGGTATTGGTGAAGTTAACTGGTGTGAGGCGTTAGGAACCGTTTTAGCGAATGATGAAGTGGTGAATGGCGTAAGTGAAAGAGGCGGCCACCCGGTAGTAAAAAAGAAATTGCGTCAATGGTACCTGCGGATCACCGAATATGCTGATCGTTTATTAAAAGGATTGCAGACGGTTGATTTTACTGATGCCATGAAGGAAATGCAAACCAACTGGATCGGTAAAAGCAGTGGTGCGGAAATAGATTTTGCTATCCAGGATCACCCGGAAAAAATATTAAAAGTTTATACAACAAGACCTGATACCATTTTTGGGGTAGACTTTATGGTGCTTGCGCCGGAACATAACCTGGTAGATTTATTTACAACAACCGATCAAAAAAATGCAGTTGAAGAATATATTCAATTTGTACAAAGTCGAAGTGAGAGGGAGCGAATGGCAGAAAAAAAGATCAGTGGTGTTTTTACCGGTGCCTTTGCGCTGAATCCTTTTGATGGCCGCCAAATTCCTGTCTGGATCTCCGAATATGTTTTAGCCGGATATGGAACCGGTGCCATCATGGCTGTTCCGTCGGGTGATGAAAGAGATCATAAATTCGCACAACATTTTAATATTCCTATCACCAATATTATCGGAGATCATTATAACGGTATAGAAGCCAATCCCACTAAAGATGCGGTTTTACAAAACAGCGGATTTCTGAATGGTATTTCCATGCGGGAGGCATTGGAACCGGTTATTGATAAACTGGAAGAACAAAAGATAGGAACCCGTAAAGTGAATTTTAAAATGCGGGATGCTGCGTTTAGCCGTCAACGTTATTGGGGCGAACCATTCCCCATAACCTGGAAAAACGGTATTGCATATCCGCTTGATGAAAACAAATTGCCGGTTATTCTTCCACCAATGGATGAAATCAAACCAGGTAAGGATGGAGAAGGGCCATTGAGCAATAATGAAGAATGGATCAATAATGATTTATTTGAAGGAGGCCATGCTGAATCATCAACTATGCCGGGTTATGCTGGCAGCAGCTGGTATTTTTTACGCTATATGGATCCGGGAAATGATAAAGCATTTTGCGATCGGTCAATAGCCGATTATTGGGGCCAGGTTGATCTGTATATTGGAGGTACTGAACATGCAGTGGGTCATCTTTTATATAGTCGCATGTGGACAAAGGCATTGTTTGATCTGGGTTACATCGGTTTTGATGAACCATTTAAAAAGTTATTGAACCAGGGAATGATCCAGGGTTCTTCGCGATTTGTATACCGTGTGCATGGAACCAACCAGTTTGTTTCTTTTGGATTAAAAGATCAATACCAGGTAGATGCCATTCACGCTGATGTCAATTTTGTGGATGGCCTGGTGCTTGATCAGCAGGCTTTCAGGAAATGGAAGGCAGAATATGCAAATGCTGAATTCATATTGGAAAATGGTGTTTATATCTGTGGTGCTGAAGTGGAAAAAATGTCCAAGTCAAAATTCAATACGGTTAACCCGGATGATATTGTTGAAAAATATGGCGCCGATACGTTTCGCATGTACGAAATGTTTTTAGGCCCGATAGATCAGAGCAAACCCTGGGATACAAAAGGTATTGAAGGCGTTCACCGGTTTTTGAAAAAATGCTGGCGATTGTTTATGGATGATGTAAAAGGTTTGATTGTAACAGATGATAAAACTGCTCCTGCGGAGTTGAAAATATTACATAAAACCATCCGAAAAATTGAAGAAGATACGGAACGATTTTCATTTAATACGGCAGTCAGCACATTTATGATCGCCGTAAATGAATTGGGCGAACTGAAGTGTCATAAAAAAGAAATTCTATTGCCATTATTGGTATTGCTTACTCCTTATGCTCCACATATTGCGGAAGAATTGTACCTGCAATTGAAAAAGGTTGATTCCAAACTGGAACTGGCAACAATTCTTGATATGGCATGGCCTGCATGGGATCAAAAACACCTGGTTGAAAGCAGTAAAGAATACCCAATCAGCATCAATGGAAAATTGAGAACAACCATGATTATTTCTTTGGAGGCTTCACCATCAGAAGTGGAAACCATGGTGCTGGCGAATGAAGTTGTACAAAAATGGGTAGAAGGTAAATCACCTAAAAAAATAATTTTTGTAAAGAATAAAATGGTGAACCTGGTTGTTTAATGTAAAATTCAAAATGAAAAATTTTGAATTTTACATTTTTCATTCCAAATCAGGGACTTCATTCTTTACGAATCTTACCATGGCACTGCTGCCTTCCGTGCTTTCCAGTCTTGCTTCATAACGGTTACCATTAACGATGGCAACCATATAAGAAGTGTTCGGGGGAATGCTTCCCAGGTTTTCTGCTACCATGATCAGTTCATTGGTATCCAGGAGCTCGTTCACCGCTAATTTTACAACATAGGCACTGCCTAGTAAACGGATATGAGAAAAGATGAGGCGGTTATTCAGAAAAAGAGAAATGGAATCACCGTCGATTTCCGCATTATCATAAAAACGCAGTTCAACAGAGTCACCACTCAAAGGAATTTCAATAGCCAGTTCTTTTTTGCGGCTGGCGAATTTTTCTTCAAGCGTTGGTGGTTTAACGGGTACGATCACCTGTTTTTCTTCCTTTACAGGAATTTCCGGAATAAATACCATGTCTTTAGATGGTGCAGGTTCTCTTACGGGTGCTTCTATAGTTTTTTCTATTGTTTTTTCAATAACCGGCGGCGGGTTATTTCTTTTTTGATTGATGGATTTTTCAACACCGGCAATATATTCAGGGTCGTTTGCTCCCACTAAAAAATTATCAATTACATCATCCCATTCATCGGGAAAATTAACGGGGCCTGACTTGTCAAGATGCACTTCACCCTTTGTACTTCCATTTTCTTTTGATGTGGTATTGCCATCCAATTTTAAGGTTTTACCATCGGGGCAATTGAAATCAGCTCTTGATAACATAGGTATTTTCCCGGGTGTTGTTAATCCTCTACCGGTTTTTTCTTCTATCAATTGGTCATCCCACCAAACCGCTTCATTGGTTTCAGCATCAAAGTGACCCTTGATGGTATACCGGCGATAATGATTGGGAGATTCGTAGTAATAGGATGTGCCAGTGAGGCTGTCACCTGTCAAAATGATCTTTACTTCAACTTTTTTCCGGTCAATCTTGCCTTGCCAAACACCTGTGATCTGTTGCCCATAGCTGCTGATTGAAATGCATGCCATTGTAAACAGCAATAATAATTGTATGGGGATTTTTTTTGCCAGCGTCAATTTCATTAAGAAGTCCTCAGTAAATGGAAACGAATTTTATCCTGTATTATTTTGTTATTACGTTATGCAGGTTCTATAGTTTTGTTAAACACAGATTATGGCTGAAATTAAATCCTCACTTTTTTTATCAGCGGTATTGGGCTAAAGCAATTCAGTAGTAAATTGAATATTAAAAGCTGCTTAATGAAAAAATCAACTTTCTTTATTTCTTTATTATTCTGCGGGTTTATTTCACATGCTCAAAATGTAGAAGCTTATTTTCTTTCCCAGCCTGCGCTTACACCTGATGGGCAGCAAGTGATTTTTAGTTTTGAAGGTGACCTTTGGAAAGCAAATGTAAAGGACGGGCAAGCAAGCCGTTTAACAGCCATGCAGGGATATGAAACGGGTGCCAAAGTTTCACCGGATGGCAGGTGGATCGCATTTACCGGACGTCAGTTTGGCAATGCGGATATTTATGTAATGCCAGTTGATGGAGGGGAAATAAAACAGCTTACTTTTCATAGTGCCAATGATGAAGTAAGCAGTTGGGGTTGGGATAATAAGATCATTTATTTTACCAGTAATCGGTATAGCAGGATGTCCGGATATACTGTTAATAAAACCGGTGGAACTCCCGAAAAAATTTTTGGAGATTATTTTTTTCAATATGATCACAATCCGGTGGAACATCCGGTATCTGGTGAAATTTATTTTAGTGATACATGGGAGAGTAGTTTTCAGCAACATCGCAAAAGATACAAAGGCGCATTTAATCCTAACATTCAATCATACAATCAAAAAACCAAAAAGTATATCCGTTATACGGATTGGGAGGGAAAGGATTTTCATACTACTATCGATAAAAACGGGAATATCTTTTTTATTTCAGATGAAGCGAACGGGCAATATAATTTATACACTTTTCGCGATGGAAAGAAAACGGGTTTAACAAAATTCAATACATCTATTAAAGCCCCTTTTGTAAATGCAAATGGGGAGTATGTTGTATTTGAGAAAGATTATCAGCTTTGGTTATATAATATTAAGACGGACAAGACGGAAAAATTAAAAATATCACTGGTGCGCAACAGTGTATTACCGCAGCACAGGGATTTTAATGTAAAAGGTAATATTACCAATTTTGATATTTCACCGGATGGTAAAAAAATAGCTTTTACATCCCGGGGCGAAATTTTTGTGAGTGATGTGGAAGGAAAATTTATTCAACAGGTAAATAAAGGTTCTGCAGAAAGAGCAAGAGAAGTTAAATGGCTGGCAGATAATAAAACCTTGTTATTCAACAAAACAAAAAACGGCTACCTTAATTGGTATACAATAGCTGCAGACGGGACTACTCGTTTAAAAGAACTGACCAATGACCTGCAGAACAACAGAGCTATTGAATTGAATAAAAAGAGAACCCAGGCGGTTTACCTGGGTGGCCGAAATGAAGTAAGGTTGATCAACCTCAAAGATTTTCAGGATAAATTATTGGTCAAAGATGAGATCTGGGGTTTTCAAAACAGCCTCCCCGGATTTTCACCGAATGATGAATACGTTGTGTTTACAGCATACAGGAACTTTGAACAGGATATACTGATTCATCATATCAAACAAAACAAAACAATTAATTTGACCAATACGGCCATCACAGAATCTGGTCCTATCTGGTCGCCCGATGGAAAATATATTTATTTTAATTCCTCCCGCCTCAAAGCTTCTTATCCAATGGGAATGCAGAATTCAAAAATCTATCGGCTATCATTGGAAAAATTGGATGAACCTTTTCATTCTAATAAGTTTGATGAACTTTTCGAGCCTTTAAAAAAAGATACGACTGAAAAAAAAGATTCGGTTGATAAAATTAATATTGATGTTAATGATCCCATTGTTGTAAACATGGACAACATAATGGAAAGGCTGGACCAGATAAGCCCACCATTTGGTACACAGTTTTTGCAATATATTTATCAAAAAGGGGATAAAACAAATATTTTTTATACAAGCGATCATGGTGAAGGGAAAAATGCTTTATGGAAAACCATTATTCAGCCATTTGAAATGCGAAAGACTGAAAAAATTGCGGGTGCTGAGGGCACTTTTAGTTATAGTATTAATGTCTCGGGTGATAAATTGTATGTCTTATCAAGTGGTAATATTTCAAAATTAAACCTGGATCAAAATAAAGTTGAACCCATCAATATTACCCACACTTTCAGGCGGAACCTGCAACAGGAATTTGAACAGGCTTTTGAAGAAACATGGGCCCAGGTGCAGGAAAATTTTTATGACCAGGATTTTCATGGAATAAACTGGGTTGAAATGAAGAAATATTATCAGCGTTTTGTACCATATCTTAATAACAGGGCTGATCTTCGGGTATTGCTAAACGATATGTTGGGAGAATTGAATTCATCGCACCAGGGATTTAGCTCAAGCGGTGTTGAAGAGTCAACAGGTTTTGAAAATCGAACAATGGAAACTGGAATTATTTTTGAAAATAGCGATCCCTATAAAGTGAAATATATTGTTAACAGGAGTAATGCGGATAATAAAGATATTGACATTAAACCGGGAGATCTTTTAATAGAAGTAAATGGCTTACCAATAGATAAAAATGCTGATCGCAATTTTTATTTCACCCAGCCTTCAATAGACAGGGAGGTGAAACTCACTTTTAACCGTAAAGGCAAAGAAGTGGATGTTAAAATTCACCCACAATCTTCTTTGCTGGAAAATTTTTATGATGAATGGATTGATGTAAACCAGCAAAGAGTGAATGAAAAATCAAATAATCGTATTGCTTATACACATATGAAGAATATGGGGCAAGGTGAATTTGAAAATTTCCTGGTTGATATGTCAAAAGAGTTGAATCAAAAGGATGCATTGATCCTTGATTTGCGTTATAATACCGGGGGTAACGTGCATGATCAGGTTATAAATTTCCTGAGCCAGAAATCTTATCTTAAATGGAAATACAGGGAAGGGCAATATACACAACAGCCTAATTTTGCACCCAGTGATAAACCGATTATACTGTTAATTAATGAACAGTCCTTAAGTGATGCTGAAATGACGGCAGAGGGATTTAAAACACTTAAGCTGGGAAAAATAGTTGGAACGGAAACATATCGATGGATCATTTTTACCAGTGGGGTCGGATTGGTTGATGGATCTTTTGTACGAATACCGGCATGGGGCTGTTATACTTTGGATGGAAAAAATCTTGAGATGACAGGCGTTGCACCTGATATTGACGTAGTAAATAGTTTTGATGATAAATTAACCGGTAAAGATCCACAACTTGACCTGGCTATTGAGGAATTGAAAAAAATATTAAAGTAATATTTAGATGAGCTGGAAATAATAGTATCACTTTTATTTTTACCTGGCATAAAATAAAGGCCCGTTGTATTTTCATGCAATATCTTTATTTTAATTTTTGAAATATGCCTGAAACTATCATATCATTAATAAAAAAGCATCAGCAGGATTATCATTCCATTGTAGAATTTAATCCGGAAAATGATAAATTAATATTACTGGATTTCACCGGTGAAAATAAAGATCTGCAACCGGGTATTCTTGAAAAAACAGGAGAATTTACTGATTATATCAATAACCATTTAAAATCGGCTGGAGCTCTTTATGGAATTGGTGGCTATGGGGAGAACCGGGTTGTTTATAAACGAAGTAAAGTTTTTGATGGCATTTCTAATGATGATGAACCCCGGCGATTGCATTTGGGTATTGACATTTGGGGCAAACCAAATACCCATGTCAGTGCACCTTTAGAAGGACTTGTACATAGCTTTGCTTTTAATAATGATTTTGGAGATTATGGCGCTACCATTATTTTGTCACATTACCTCGATGGCCATACATTCTATACGCTATATGGACATCTTAGCCTGAATGATTTAAAGAATCTTCAAGAAGGAGACAGAATTTTGCGGGGTGAAGTTCTTGGATCATTTGGCTTGCCATTTGAAAACGGTCATTGGCCGCCACATCTGCATTTCCAGGTTATAGTGGATTTAGGAGATTGGAAAGGTGATTACCCTGGAGTTTGCAAATTTTCTGAAAAGGAAAAATATATGGGAAACTGTCCTGATCCTGATCTTATACTCCAATTGAACCAACATTTGGTTTCCGCATAAAATAGAGGTTTCTCATTTCGTTTATAGATGATGGTTATATAGTTTTTGAATCCGGTCAGCATTTTCCAGATTATTAATGAATGGATATTTATTCTTTTGTAAGTTTTAATAATTTGAAAGCATGGTGCCATTCATTGTGCAGAATGCCCGGAATACACCATAAAATACAAAGGGGTTCAATTGCCCGTGCCGCTTCTATTTTACCCATGTCTTCCACCTCCCAACCGAAGCTGTCTACAATCTCACCTACTTTTTTACGGGCATCATCATCATTACCACAGATAAACATACTGGGTGGCATACCGGCAAGATCTGGTTTATAAAAAAAATCACTGCCTACACTGTTGAAGGCTTTGACCAATTTTGCTTCTGGAATTGATTTTTGAATTTTTTCCATCAAAGATTCATTCAAATCGGTAAAGAATTGAAGTACACCATTTACAGGTGGCGTAGTAGATATGGGGTTAGTTACATCTATAACTATTTTATTGGCAAAGTTATTTTTGCCTGCAAGTATAAGCGCTTCTTCAACTATTTTTCCTGCTACCGCAATAACCAGGATATCTCCAAATATAGCCGCTTGTTCAAAATTTCCGGTTTTACCGGATGGATTTTCAGCCTGCCATTGAGTAATCGTTTCCTTCAATGGATCCCTGCTTCCCAGCATTACATCATATTGTTCATTTAAAAAGGCAATGCCCAGCATCTGGCCAACCCTACCCGAACCAATGATTCCAATTTTCATGTTTTTTATTTTAAGATTATAAATAACCGGGCCGCACTACACAAGGGCTGCCGTAACTTTACAGTATATGCCCAACCCAAATTTAAATAATGATAAAGGCTTTTTAAGTGCTTTAGACCAGGAGTTTGAAAACAATATCCGTCCGGCACAAATGGAAGAATTTGCCGGGCAACCGCAATTAATTGAAAACCTGAAAGTATTTATCAAGGCCGCTAAAATGCGTGGTGAAGCACTTGACCATACACTTTTTCATGGCCCTCCTGGTTTGGGGAAAACCACCCTATCACGCATTGTAGCTCATGAATTAGGTGTAAATATTAAAGAAACATCAGGTCCGGTTATAGAAAAACCGGCTGATCTTGCCGGCTTACTGACCAACCTGGAAACCAATGATGTTTTATTTATAGATGAAATACATCGACTTAGTACTGTTGTGGAAGAATATCTTTATTCGGCCATGGAAGATTACAGGATCGACATAATGGTTGAAACCGGTCCAAACGCCCGCAGCATACAAATTAACCTGAATCCATTTACATTAGTTGGTGCCACTACCCGCAGCGGTTTATTAACAGCACCATTATTATCCAGGTTCGCTATAAAGTCAAGGCTCGAGTATTATAACAAAGAAACACTCACTGCTATTTTAAAACGATCCGCGAATATCCTTGGTTCGGAGATTACTGAAGATGCAACCATTGAAATAGCAGGTCGTAGCCGGGGAACACCCAGGATTGCCAATGGATTATTAAGAAGGGTAAGGGATTTTGCCCAGGTATTAAGAAATGGGATCATTGACCTGGAGATCACACAACACGCATTGTCAGCATTGAATGTTGATGCATATGGTTTGGATGAAATGGACAACCGGATTCTAAATTGTATCATTGAAAAATTTAAAGGAGGTCCGGTTGGTTTGACCACTATCGCTACCGCGGTAGGCGAAGAGCCGGGTACATTGGAAGAAGTTTATGAACCTTTTCTGATACAGGAAGGATTTGTACAACGCACACCCCGCGGCCGGGAAGCTACCGCCAAGGCATATACGCATTTGGGTAAAATTGATCCTAAAGTTGGGGGAACGGGAAAATTATTTTAGTAGGGATTAATGATAGTCGTGGAAGAAGGCATAAGAATGAAACCGCGCATGAAATCCAATGAACTATTTCCAAATTCCCAAATTTCTTCTCCAACTAATCTCAAAAGAAAACCAGCCCAACAAAAATCCCGGATACCTTTAGGCCTCCGGGACTTGTTTTATGATGCTGATTTCAGTACTTATCAACTTTTCAACAAATCAACTTAAAACTATTCCTGCACCACCAGCCTGAACCCGTTACCATGAATATTCACAATTTCGATTTTAGGATCATCTTTCAAATACTTGCGCAATTTCGCAATGTAAACATCCATGCTGCGGCCATTAAAGTAAGTATCACTGCCCCAGATTTTTTTCAGCGCATGTTCCCTTGGTAATAGATCATTTAAATGTTCACTCAGTAATTTCAGCAATTCATTTTCTTTTGGTGATAAGGTTTGCATAATTCCATTATGGCTAAGCTCCCTTAGCTTAGGATTAAAATGATAACTGGCCAGGTCAAATTCTTTATTTTCCGCTTCGCGGTTTAATTCTTCGTTGCGTTTTAAAATCGCTTTAATTTTCAGCAATAAAACTTCGCTGTCAAAGGGTTTGGTGATATAATCATCCGCACCTAATTTATATCCCTGAATGATGTCTTCCTTCATGGTTTTGGCACTCAGGAAAAACAAAGGAACATCCGGATCAATATCCCTGATTTCTTCTGCCAGGGTAAATCCATCCATATTAGGCATCATAACATCTAAAAGGCATAAATCATATTTTTCTCTTTGGAATGCCGCCAGTCCAAGTCTTCCATCACGCTCAAGCGTAATATCATAGTCATTCAATTCCAGATAATTCTTTAACACACTGCCCAGGTTCTGATCATCTTCGCATAATAATAATTTAGGTTTCTTTCCTTCCATATTTGTATAATTTATTTGAGATTGATAATAAAATTAAGCCATTTGAACTATAAACAAAGACCGTTTATTTTTTTCATGGGTTGATTTAAAAGAAGGCATGCTCATTCATTTATGCAATTATGTTGCCTCGTGGTTTGTTATTTTTGTAATTCTTAAAATTTCACTATGCATGTTACCCCCGATAACAGGTTAAAAAAGCTTATCATCATTGGCGACCGGGTGCTCATCAGGCTTAGCAAACCAGATGAAAGAACGGAAACTGGATTATACCTGCCACCAGGTGTGCAGGAAAAAGAAAAAGTGAAACAAGGCATTATCATCAAAGCGGGTCCCGGTTATATAATTCCTGTGCCACCTGAAAACGAGTCCTGGAAAAATGAAGAAGACCAGGTGAAATATGTTCCCCTGCAGGCTAAAGAAGGCGACCTGGCCATATTTTTATTAAGCGCGGCCACCGAAATCATTTACCAGGGTGAAAAATATTTTATTGTACCGCAAAGCGCCATCCTGATGATTGAAAGAGATGAAGATTTTTAGAAGAAATACCGGCAGGCGATCACGCATTAAACTTATAAAATGCAAATAGCAATAGCCCAGCAGAATTATCATATCGGCAATTTTGAACAGAACACGCAAAAGATCATAGAAGCCATTCAATGGGCAAAAGAGCAAAAAGCTGACCTGATAGTATTTTCAGAGCTTTGTATTTGTGGTTATCCGCCCCGCGATTTTTTGGAGTTTCAGGATTTTATTGACCAGTGCTTCCGTGCCATCGATAAAATAAAAGAACATACCTCCGATATCGGGGTTTTGGTCGGCGCACCAGATCGTAATAAAAGGCGTGAAGGAAAAGACTTGTTTAATGCCGCATTTCTTTTGCATGAAAAAGAAATAAAAGCGGTGGTACATAAAACCTGCCTGCCCACCTATGATATTTTTGATGAGGACCGCTATTTTGAACCAGCTTATGATTGGCATTTGGTTCCATTTAAAGGGAAACAATTGGCCATTACCATTTGTGAAGATATCTGGAACCTGGGCGATAATCCGCTATACAGAACCTGTCCCATGGATATATTGGTTGAAAAAAAACCGGATATCATGATTAATCTTTCCGCATCTCCGTTCGATTATGATCATGATGATGACCGTAAAGAAATGGTCAGGTTGAATGTATTAAAGTATAGTTTACCCATGATTTATTGTAATGCCACAGGATCGCAAACCGAAGTGATTTTTGATGGGGGCAGCCTGGTTTTCGATAATAAAGGAAATGTGGTGACTGAACTGAAATATTTTGAAGAAGATTATGCAATGGTTGATAGCCAGAATCTTTATTCACCAGATACTAGTCAACATAATAGCCACCTTGATGAAAAGGAATTTGATAAAGAAATGCGTGTTTCAAAAGTCAATGATCCCGATAAGATCATAGATTACCTGGTGCAGGAAAGAAATATCCGGGAAATACATGCTGCATTGGTTTTGGGCATCCGGGATTACTTTAATAAAATGGGATTTACTAAAGCCATCATTGGCTCCAGTGGTGGAATTGACAGCGCGGTTACCCTGGTACTTGCTTGTGAAGCTTTAGGCAATGAAAATGTGAAAGCGGTCCTGATGCCTTCGCAATTTTCGACATCTCATAGTGTTGACGATGCGGAACAGTTAAGCATTCATTTAAATAATCCATATTCCATCATCCCAATAAAAAATATTTATGAAGCTTTTATGGAGGCATTGAAAACTGAATTCAATAACCTTCCTTTTAGTGTTGCTGAAGAAAATTTACAAAGCCGTACCAGGGGCAACCTGTTAATGGCTATTGCCAATAAGTTTGAATTTATCCTTTTAAATACCTCCAATAAAAGTGAACTGGCAACCGGGTATGGTACTTTATATGGCGATATGGCCGGTGGTTTAAGCGTTTTGGGTGATGTTTATAAAATGCAGGTATATGCGCTTGCCCGTTATATTAACCGGGATCAGGAAATAATTCCTGTCAATATTATAGAAAAGGCGCCATCGGCGGAATTAAGGCCCGATCAAAAAGATATTGATTCATTGCCTGAATATGCTGTTCTGGATAAGATTTTATACCAATACATTGAAAGAAGAAAGGGACCTGATGAAATTGCAGGTACAGGTATAGATATGTCACTTGTAAAACGAGTGTTGAAAATGGTGAATACCAATGAGTATAAAAGAAATCAATTTTGTCCTGTCATCAGGGTAAGCAATAAAGCATTTGGTATAGGCCGCAGAATGCCAATAGTTGCTAAATACCTGGGTTAAAATTAATGTTTGAAACTGGCAATGATGTTTAATGGAGTGGGTGATCCTGGGATCGTAAAAATTTTAGATAATTTCAATTCCGTTTCTGTTAAGGAAACGATCTTATAATCTCCTGCTGCACCGGCAAAAACCGCAGCTGAGAAATTCAATACGGTTTCATTAGTTGTAAATGTCCATGTAAAAGGAATGCTTTGAGGATCTGCGGTATTACATTTTGTAGCACCTTCATCAACTACACCGGTTCCATTTGCAGAAAAGGATAAAGTATTGTCTTTTTGACAATCCTCAATATATCCCGCCGGAACATCAAAATCCCCGGTGCCATTATTATCTGCATCAATTTTCGCATCATTGTATAGCCATATGGATGCTGTTAAAAGTTCCGTATTAGTTTTTTGATCGTCATTATTTGATTTTTCACAACTGGTAAATAAAACAACATTCAGTAATATAAATAGTGCGGTGAATCTGAATTTCATAATATTGATTTAGTGTTTTATGTGGTAATAACGCTTTTTTTCTTGAATTCTTGTAATTCCAGGCTTAATAAGGCCAAAAAAAGTTTATCGGCAAACATTTTGCATGCTATCCACTTTTTATATTAAAACCAGTTTCCATAACAAAGATCGTCAGTCATTTGTGTATTTATAACTAATTTTCAATTCAGAAAAATTCTTTAGAAAAACTCCATATGTTCAAAACTGCAGAAGATATCCGCCTGATAAATGAAAGGGTAGTTCATGCCGGTTCATTTATTGAAAAATTAAGGGAAGAAGTAAGTCATGTTATTGTTGGTCAATCACATATGCTTGACAGGTTATTGATTGGTTTATTGAGTAATGGTCATGTATTGCTTGAAGGGGTACCCGGGCTGGCAAAAACACTGATTATTAAATCATTGGCTACAGCCATTCATGCCCAGTTCAGCCGTATTCAATTTACACCAGATCTGTTACCTGCCGATGTAATCGGCACATTGATTTATAATCAACATAGAAATGAATTCGTGGTTCGTAAAGGACCCATTTTTGCCAACTTCATTTTAGCTGATGAAATTAACCGTGCACCTGCCAAGGTGCAAAGTGCATTATTAGAGGCTATGCAGGAAAGGCAGATTACCATAGGCGATACAACCTATAAACTGGAAGAACCCTTTTTAGTACTTGCCACCCAAAACCCATTGGAACAGGAAGGAACGTATCCTTTGCCAGAAGCCCAGGTTGACCGGTTTTTAATGAAGGTGGTGGTTGACTATCCAAAAATGCATGAGGAGCAAATGATCATCAGGCAAAATACCCAGGGAATTTCATTGCCAGCTGTAAGACAGGTAGTTTCTGTACAGGAGATCCTTCAGGCCAGGGATCTTGTAAGAAAAGTGTATCTCGATGAAAAGATTGAACAGTATATTTTGGATATCGTCTTCGCCACACGTCAACCCCAAAATTACAAACTGGAAAAACTGAAACCCTTGATATCATACGGTGCATCACCAAGAGGTAGCATCAATCTGGCACTGGCATCAAAAGCGCAGGCATTTTTAAACAAAAGAGGGTTTGTAATACCCGAAGATGTAAGGTCTATTTGCATAGATGTTATGCGGCATAGAATCGGGCTGACATATGAAGCCGAAGCTGAAAATATAAATGCAGAGCATGTGATTGAAGAAATTATCACAGCAGTTAATGTTCCTTAATCCTTAAATTTTTTTTTGCTTACAACCGCCGAAATATTAAAAAAAGTAAAAGCGCTCGAAATAAAAAGCCGCAAACTAACATCCGATCTTTTCACCGGTGAATACCATAGTGCATTCAAAGGAAAGGGGATGTTGTTTAAGGAAGTACGTGAATACCAGGCAGGTGATGATATCAGGTTTATTGATTGGAATGTTTCAGCAAGGTTCGGACATCCATATAGTAAGTTATTTGAAGAAGAGAGGGAACTGACAGTGATGCTTTTAGTGGATATCAGCGCCAGCTCTTTATTTGGTACTTCAAATACTGTAAAGAAAGATTTGATAACTGAAATTGCAGCTATTCTTAGTTTTTCTGCCGTAAATAACCAGGATAAAATAGGTGTCATCCTTTTTAGTGATAAAGTGGAAAAATACCTGCCACCCAAAAAAGGTAAACAACACGCATTGGTTATTGTACGTGAGTTGCTGGCAGCGGAATCGGTAAACAAAAAAACCAGGTTAAGTAATGCCCTTAAATATTTCAGCAACATCGTGAAGCAAAAAGGCATTGCATTTATTTTAAGCGATATGCTGGATTCGGAATATGAAGATGCCCTGCGCGTTGCCGGTAGTAAACATGACATTATCGGGATAAAAGTGTATGATAAAATGGACGTAAAACTGCCGGACGCGGGATTATGGCAGATTGCAGACCCTGAGACTGGAGAGGAAAAATGGGTAGATACAGGGAGTGAATATGTAAGGGATATGTACCAACAATCATTTTTCGATTTGACGGCGTATTGTAAATCAGTATTTACAAAAGCAGGTTGTGATTTATTGCACATCAGAACTGATGAAGATTATGTAAAAGTGCTTCAACGTTTTTTTATTGGCAGAAATCGTTGAAGTTCATCACTTGCCAAAACCATCATGGACCACGTTTCAAATGAACTATAGAAGAGCGAGACAAATATTTTTTACTATTGCCTGCATCTGCTTTTCAGAGATTGGCTTTTCACAATCCATTATCCGGTTAGGTGCATCTGCTGATAAGCATAATATTTTACTGGGAGAACAACTGGTACTGACTCTTAAAGCAGAACTTCCTGCCAACGCACCTCCGTCTTTTTTTGAGATCGATAGCATACCACATTTTGAAATATTGTCATCAGGTCCGATTGATACTATAACAACAGAAAATGGAATATCGATCTCTCAACAATTATATATTACTAGTTTCGACTCAGGATCAAGGGTTATTCCATCCTTTAATCTTCCCCGCAACAGGCGGATGGTTACCCCTGCAATTACCATTGAAGTAGGGTATAGCCAACCATTTGATCCTGATGCAGCATATCATGACATTAAAGATATTATTGGTGGAGAAACGCAGGAAGATTTAAACACTACATGGTGGTACCTGGCAGGCGCTGCTTTAATATTGGTATTAATTTTAGTTTACATTTTCGACAAAAGGAAAAAGCCAGCCACACCTGTTTTGGTCAAGGTAAATGCATACGAGATTGCGATGGAACAATTAAAGGAATTACAACAAAAGGATCTTGATCCCAAAATATACTTTACCAGGCTTAGTTATATATTCAGGGAGTACCTCGAAAAACGAAAAGGCATTTATTCTATGCAAAAAACCACTGATGATCTGGTGATTCAATTAAAAGAGTTAAACATACCGGCGGAAGATTTCGCAGAACTTTCCCAAACCCTGCGTTTAAGTGATTATGTGAAATTCGCAAAATATCCGGCCAGCCGGCAGGAGATGGATGAATCATTACATATCATAAAGACAAGGATACAAGCCATAGATAAAACAACCACAAATGAATTATGATCTATGAGTGGATGAAAAATATTGAGTTTGCGTGGCCACAGGCATTTATATTATGGGCCTTAATACCGCTAATGATTTGGTGGTATGGCAGTCGTTATAACAGGCATGGTCATGTGCGAATTTCATCAGCGCACTCATTTACTTCCAGCACCTGGAAGAATTGGTTCAGGCATATTCCTTTTATATTTCGGTTGCTGGCAGTTTTATTATTGGTTTTGGCACTGGCCAGGCCCCAGAGAAGAAATGATGAAACCATCACAAAAGGTGAAGGGATCGATATTGTTTTAACAATTGACGTTAGTGGGAGTATGCTTTCCAAAGATTTTTTACCAAACCGATTGGAAGTTGCTAAAGAAGTGGCAGCGGATTTTGTTCGGAGCAGGCCGGTTGACAGGATAGGCCTGGTTATATTTTCGGGTGAAAGTTTTACACAAACACCCATAACTACCGATAGGTCCGCACTATTGACACAGATTCAAGGATTAAGAAGCGGATTGTTACAGGATGGAACATTGATTGGAGAGGGATTAGCAACAGCAGTTGATCGGTTATCAAAAAGCATGGGAAAAAGCAAAGTGGTTATCTTATTAACCGATGGAAAAGAAGAGGCACCGGAGAACCGGTTGATTGATCCATTGACTGCTTTAGAGATTGCTAAATCAAAGCAGGTAAAAGTTTATACTATTGGTATGGCTTTAGAAGGATTTACTGCAGTAGAAGAAGAAACCAGGACCGGGATGATACAGAAGAGAGTAAAAGTTTTTCTGGATGAAGACCTGCTGACTAAGATTGCCAATGAAACCGGTGGAAAATACTATCGTGCCCGTAATATCACGGGGTTAAAGGATATTTACAGCCAGATTGATCAATTGGAAAAATCAGAAGTGGAGATCACATCCCGCAAAAAATATAATGAAGAGTTTCTGCCATTTGTTGCAGGAGCTTTGTTTTTACTCTTATTGGAAATGATGATGAAGTTTACCATATTAAGAAAGTTTCCTTAAGCAGGTATTGGTTGCCGTTATATCATAAATTTATTTGACGCATCACCTACGGGAGACGTTGCTGCGAAACCAAAAAAATTTGCATTTTTTAAAAGTCCAATAAAAAAACCCCGGGCGAACATTATTAATAAAATACCGGCTAAGATGGAGCATCTTTAATGTTCCGATGGATTCATTTTTGTATGCCGTATTGATAATTCTGATTTCTGTCCCTTTGTACCGGTACGATACTCGGTAGTGATGCAATTCAAAGGCCCGGAAGCTGCCATCATTTTTTGCTTTGTATTTATCGGGATTATATTTTTCGGGATGTTGCAATAAGCCGTCTATCGTTAGTAAAATATCTTTTTTCAATTTCTCTGCATTGACCGGAGAATCAATTTCAATATATTCTATCGCTTCATTAAGTTGGCTTATTGTTCTATTATTCCATTTAATACTTAATGCCATTCTTATAACATCATTTTTTCAGGTAACGTTTCATAACTTCTTCATGCGGTACAAAATTACCTGCCCCTATTTCCGCATCGGCCTGTTCTAATTCCCGGTTATATTCTTCCAGGCTTTGGGGTTGTAATCCACTCTTACGGCTGCTTATAAATGTTTTCACCATTTCAAGAACAGACTTTCTTTCTGCATCATTCAACTGCATAAAGTATTTCAACATTTCCTGTGATATGGACGGAGTCGCCATAATTATTATTTTAGTTCTTACAAATTTACTTCTTTAATCTGTTAGCCAAAAGTTACCCTAAAATTTTAGCCTGGCAGGACTTTCACTCAAAAGAATGATGATTTGCCAATAAATCTTTGGTTCTCAGCAACGTCTCCCGTCGGGGAAGTATAAACAATCATTCAAATCCAAAAACGTTCTAAAATTAAAATTAAGTAAGCCGCTTATCAACATATTAAACCTTTAAAAAAGAAGCGACAACTTTCGTAACGCTTTACATAGGAAACTATTTTAGCACCAGTTTATTTTCAGGTCAGCCTGGGGTCTTCACAGCCGGGCCTTGTGTGGGGCGAGACCCCGGGATTTCATTAAATAATGTATCATGAAAGCTTACCAGCTTTTCATATTTCTTTATTCCTTTTTCATAGAATGATGCACTTGAATATT
>JACCYQ010000113.1 GCA_013696395.1 Chitinophagaceae bacterium | reverse complement strand
CAGTTAGAGTGCAGGGAAATATTTACAGCATATATAGTATGGGCCAAAAAAATGCTCGAAGGCAGAAAGATACCGGCTAAAGACTTGGCCAATAACCTTGACTATATGGATATTGCCTGTAAAGATTTATTACCCGGGGAAGTTTACGAGGCTGCCCGTTTTTACATCCTGGAAAGCAAAGAAAGATTAAAAAATAATCATACAAACGCGGAGACTTATTTCAAAGAAAGCAATCCTATATTGGATGAAGCGAAACAATATCTCGATTTTTTACTAAAAGGAAAAAAATCACAGGCACAAGTACTGGTAACGGCTTTAATAACCAATGGCGAACCAATTGCATCTGTTTATGATAATATCTTTAAAGTTACCCAGCAAGAAATCGGGTTGCTGTGGCAAAATAACAAGATATCTGTTGCTCATGAACATTATAGTACTGCGGCTACCCAATCAATTATGTCAACCTTATATCCGTACATTTTTACTTCAGAAAAAAAAGAGCGGAAGATGGTTGCGTGCAGTATTTCAGGAGATCTGCATGAAATTGGGATAAGGATGTTGAGCGACCTGTTTGAAATGGATGGATGGGACACCTATTATATGGGTGCCAATATGCCCGAAGCAAATATTATAAGCGCTATAACCGAACATAATCCGCAGCTACTGGCTATTTCAGTAACCATGCCGTTTCATATCACTAAAGTGCAATCATTAATAAAGAAGATCAGGAATAACATTTTACTTGATAATGTAAAGATAATAGTTGGAGGGTATCCCTTTATGTTGGTACAAGACTTGTGGCTAAAAGTAGGGGCAGATGCATTTGCTCCTGACGCAAAAGAGGCTGTTAAATTAGCCAACAATATGATTTAAACTAAAAACATTATGCTTAAAATAGTAGAAACAATAAGTACGGGAGAAGCATCGGCAAAGTCTGGTGAAACGAATTTTACCAATGACATAGATCTGCTAAATAAAATGTCGCAGCTAAATAATGAATTGGTGAATACCCAAAGAATATTACATAAAAAAAATGAAGAAATATCTTATCTCAATAAAAAGCTTTCAATCGCTAATGTCAATCTTGAACAATTGATGTATGTGGTTTCCCACGACCTGAAAGAACCCCTGCGTATGGTAAACAGTTTTATGTTATTGCTTAAGAATAAATATGCGCAACTCCTGGATGAGAAAGCAAATACATATATTGGCTTTGCAGTTGATGGAGGTAAAAGAATGCAGGCAATGATCACTGATCTGTTGGAATTATCTCACACAGCAGCAAATAACAGCCATAAAGAATTGGTTGATGTGAATTTACTTTTTAATGAGGCACAACAAAATCTATTCAATCTGATAAAAGAAAGTAAAGCGGAAATTGTGACAGAAGGCAAACTGCCAAAGCTGATAGTGAACAAATCAGATATCATTCGCCTGTTTCAAAACCTGGTTGGTAATGCGATCAAATTTAAAAAAAGAGATACACATCCTGTAATTACATTAAATGTGATGGAGAACAAAGATGAGTGGCTGATTAGTATTAAAGATAACGGCATCGGTATCCCAGCCGAAAAATTTGAAAACATATTTGAAATATTTAACCGGCTGCATTCAAAAGAAGAATATGAGGGAACGGGTATAGGCCTTGCATCCTGCAAAAAAATTGTAGAAGGTAATGGCGGTACAATTTGGTTAGAGTCAGAAGAAGATATTGGAAGCACATTTTATTTTACTATTCCAAAACTTTTAAATTAAATTTTATGGAACCTATACATATTTTATTGGTGGAGGATAATGAAGGAGATATATTACTCACCACCGAAGCATTGGAGAATGCAAAATTATATATAAAACTAAGTGTGGTTAAAGATGGAAAGCAAGCGATGGATTTTCTTACAAAGTCTGATGGTTACTCACATGTTACCCAACCTGATATGCTTTTATTGGACATTAACCTGCCCAAAAGAAACGGGCACCAGGTACTAAAGTTTATCAAGGAGAATGAATTATTAAAACACATTCCTGTCATCATGCTTACCACCTCTTCATCACCTTCAGATATAGACCTGGCTTACAAAAACTATGTTAACTGTTTTATTTCAAAACCTATCGAAGCCCATAGTTTTCTTGATGTGATTGCTACTATTGAAAACTTCTGGATCTCCATTGTAAAACTAGCTGAAAATAAAAATTCATTATGATGAACACAAATAGCTCTTTAAACATCTTAATTATTGAAGATAATCCCGGAGATTTTGAACTGGTTCAAAATTATCTGAGTGAATACATACTTCCTTCAATTGTACATGCCAAAAATTTTAAAGAAGCCTCCCTTATATTATCTGATTCGGGTGCAAGGTTTGATATTATTTTACTAGACCTCACATTACCGGAAAAAAGTGGCAAAGATCTTATAACTGAAGTATTAAATATTGCTGGGGATTGCCCCGTAATAATACTTACAGGATATTCTAATTTAGATTTTAGTATTCAATCAATTTACCTGGGTATCTCTGATTATTTATTAAAAGATAGCCTGACAGCGGACATGCTTTTTAAAAGCATTAGTTATTGTGTACAACGAAAAAATAAAATACTTGAACTACTGGAATCAGAAAAGCGATTTAATGACCTGTTTCAACTAAGTCCACAACCCATGTGGCTGTTTGACCCTGAGAGCCTGAAATTCATACAGGTTAATAAAGCGGCTATTGAACTTTATGGTTATAGTGAAGAAGAATTTATCACCATGTCACTACCGGATATTAACCTTGAAAAGGATGCATCTTTTTTAAAAAAGCATTTTGAAAAATTTACGCCATTGATTGATGTTTATAAAGGAGTTTATAAACATATTAAAAAATCGAAAGAAGTAATAGATATAGAAATATACAGCAATCTTATTACGATCGATGGCAAAAAATGCAGATCAGTAATTGCCATTGACATTACTGAAAAATTAATCAGGGAAAAAGAATATCAGGATCAAAAAGCTATTGGGTATAAAAACTTAACAAAAGCAGTTATTAATGCACAGGAAAAAGAGAGAACTGAAATCGGTCAAGAACTGCACGACAATGTAAACCAGCTTCTGGCCGCTTCCAAATTATTCCTAAATCATAGCCTTTCCTGTGAAGGAGATAAAAAAAATGAGTTTATAACAAAAAGCTATGAATACATTGGAACCGCCATGGACGAGATAAGAAAGCTTTCTCATGCCCTGGTTGGAGTGACCGCCGACAGAGAAATCACTTTATGTGATTCAATCGAGGATCTGATAAACAGTATATCTACTATAGAAAATATTGCTATTGATTTTACCTGTCCGTCATATACAGACCATACAACTGATGCAGGATTAAAACAGATTATTTACAGGATAGTACAGGAGCAGCTCAATAATATTTTAAAGCATGCTGAAGCAACAAAAGTTGAAATAGAAATAATGCCTCATAATGATGATTTGTTGCTCACTATAAATGATAATGGCAAAGGCTTTAACACTTTTGACAAGAGCACCGGTATAGGATTAAAGAATATCAAAAGCCGTGCGGCAGTGTACAATGGGGAGGTTCATATTTTATCGTCTGTTGGTAATGGCTGTAAAATGAAAGTGATTTTTATAGCCCCCCAAAGTGACAAATTAGTAACGGATAACCAGATACAAGTTTCAAATAATTAAAAATAACCGTTTGCACAACCTTTTACTCATTGATGATCATGCCGTACTAAGAACCGTGATAAAAATGATAATAGAAAATTTTCTTCCCGATTGTAATATTCATGAAGCTGAAGATGGAAGTGCTGCGTTTGAAAAAATAAAGGAGAATGAATATGACCTGCTGATACTTGATGTAAATATGCCAAATACCGATTCCATTGAGTTGATAGCTAAGATACTGGCTTTAAAAACCCATTCAAAGATCCTGATGCTAAGTTTGAATTCGGAAGAAATATATGCAAATCGTTATTTAAAAGCGGGAGCAATGGGATATGTACGGAAGGATGCACCGGCCGACGAAATAAAAAAAGCTATCACTACCGTCTTGAACAATAAAAGATACATGAGTGCAGAATTAAGTGAAAAATATTAAGTGATTTGAAGGGCAGTAATAAGTAAGAAAATCCCTTTGAAAACCTATCTCCACGGGAATTTGAGCGCAGTGCGACAAGCCCGAAGTAATCAGAGAATATCCCGTTGACAAGACAACTTTTGGGAAAGCTAAAAATCATGGGAAAATATTTTGGTTGAGAGCGGATTTGAATTGGCACACTTACACACCAAAATCAACAGTCAAGAAGAATGGCGAAGATACAACATGGGGTTTGCCAAAATGTTGACGGACGGAAGCCGTGTTTCAACTTTTGTTTTTCAATTTAGCTTCATATCCAGCAGGACGTTATTAACCTGCCCTGCCTACCGGACAGGCAGGCTGCCGGCAGGCAGGTTTAGCTATATGCAAATCATCAATTTTTATTTATAAATTAGCATCAGTTAGCCGGGGCGGACGGAAAGCTATTGCCCAACATCGGCAATACCTGAATGTTGTATTCCATAATATCATCACAAAAACTTTCAAATTCAAAATAATAAGAATTGAATTCTGCTGAAAGAACATCTGACCTATTGCGACATAGAAGTATTCTATTTGCTACAATTGACTACATATTGGAAAAAGTAGCTTCTGAGGGTTTACCAAAAAAAGACTTTGAAAATGTTGCAGAATACTATCGGCAACAAAAAAAGCAAATTGAAAAGCATTTCGAAATGCGTAGACTTTACCTGCTTCAGCAACGACTTAATAAATTGATCGAGTTTCCGAGGCAAAGAAGTGACTTGACATTTAGTAATTATATCAAAGAAAAGACGGGTTATAAAATTGACATTTTTGAAAGTTTGCAAATCCGTGTGGAGGAAATAATTAAGGAAAATCAAATAAAAAATAAAGGACAACTTAATGACATAGCTATTATTCTCAATGTTTACAAACAACAATCATTTGACCAGGGCAAGATAGACATACTTAAAAATTTGATTTTAAATTATTTTAAAAAGATAAAGAAGCCTTCCAAATTATAAAGGGCTACAGGCAACAAGCATTTTTGCGCAATTGGGGCTGACCTGCAAAAAATCAGCAGTGGTGTATGTTTCAGCTATAGTTTTCATCTGACGTGACCCTGCTGAATAATAGTAATAACAATAAACAATTATTTATAAATTTGGCTACTGTTACGGGCAGAAGAAATGCTATTGCCACCACTTGCGCAAAGCTGTGGCCGTTGGCTGTATGTTCTAGACACAATTCGTATGACATTGACTGACAAAGAGTATAAAGAATTTTTAAAGACACACCTTGACCTTCTGTTTTATGTGGGACACAAAAAAAATGTGTTACCTAAAGACCTTGGGCTAAGAAAATTTCTTAACCTCGACTTTCAGATTAAATTTAAGTGCAGAGAATCTTTATTCGAGGACGACAACCTTATTGACGAATATATTGCTTCAAAATTTGACCACTTGACAACCGACCAAATAAAAATCTTAGTTGGTTTCAAAAAGAAAATCAGAAGCAGTTTTGTGATTTTTAAATGCCTGACAAATTATGCAATATTTATAGACACCAAAGACAATAGGTTCTATGCCGTAAAAGCATTAGGTGACTCATTTGACACTTTCTTTGATGCTTTTCCTGTTAACATTTCTACGACACTGATTCCATTCAAAGACAAAATAATTTATGACGGATTTATACAATCATCAGGAGTTTATTATGGACGAAATATGACTGACACAATGAATGAGGATTACAAAAAAGCAAAACGTAACAAAAAAATATTGACAAGCCTCACATGATAAACCTACAGCCAACAGGCGGTTCCTATGTAATGCGTTACGAAAGGATGTCTCTCCTTTTTTAATAGTTTCATAAGTTGATTTTCGTCTAGCTTCCCCGCGAATCTCCTGAAAGGGACTTGAGGTTCATTCATACATGTTTTTCCAATCCAAAACATCATCGTAATGAATTACCTTGCAAAATCTTTGTGTTTTTTGAAATAGTACAAACAAGATGAGTGTACATATGTATCATTATTAATTGCCAGGTTCCATTAGCTATTAAAAAATCCCGCGAGTTCTCCCCGCAGCACAGCGGTTATGCTGAGAGAATCGCGGGGGAAGTAGTTTCAAATCTTCCGACGGTTGTAAAAAATAAATTGAAAAATTAATTTACAGTATAAAGATTATTTCAACTGGTATGCTACTACTTTATTATTGAAAAAAGTAGGTATATACAAGATATTCTTTGCGCTGTCAAAGCCAATATCTGCGGCGTTTATTTTTTGCTCCCTGGTATCCAACAACACTGTTTTGCTACCGTCTTTTTTAACGTGATAAACAATACCATTCCAGCTGGATACAATAAAATCTTTGTTACTGGTCATTTCAATACCATCACTGCTTTCATCCATACCGGTGGTGATTACGGAGAGCTTTTTATTTTTGTCTGCTTTATAAAGAGTATCCTTTACAGCAAGGTATAAATCATTTCCATCGGCATACAAACCATTTACGCTAACCTTATTTTCCAGGTAGGTGCTCACCACAGATTTGTTTACCTGGTGCACTTTTCCGGTGCGTGAGTCTGACACATATACAGTTCCATTTGCCGCAATCGTGACATCATTTAAAAATACGGATCCGGGTACTACTATTCTTTCCAATACGTCGCCGCTGTTTAAGTCTATCACCACTATTTCCTGTAAATCTGCAACAAACAATTTCTTTTCATAAATACCCATTCCCTTTGGTGCACTGAGATTAATTGCCCAGTTGTGGGTCACGGTTTTTCCATCGGGGCTTACTTTGCTGATAGAGCCATTTAAATCTTTCTCTGAAGATTTTCCATCAATATTGGAAACATAGAGCATGTTTTCGGTAGGGGAATAAAGTACACTTTCAGGAACTTTGAATGTAGAATCCGATTCCCATATTTTTTCCAGGCTTACATTTTGACCTGCCAGGTTGAGGCTACCCAGCAAAATAACGGGAAGCAATAATTGTTTTAAAATATTCATGCGTGTTTTTTATAAAGGGATTGGTCAATAATATTGCCAGACTAATCATTCTGTCTTAATATTTACAACTAAATAATTTCAGCCTATGTCTACTTGGATAAGTTTTTGAAGCGATTGTATTATCTCATTCATCTTTTTAAATATAACAACCATGACAATTCAATTTTCTAAGATATTTATGTTATTGACGGTTTTAAACTCGGTCAATTTGTGTGTGTGTGCACAAACGCAAATGGGCAAGGATTCTACCAGTGCTAATAAAGCAATTCTCCCGGAACCCTATGCTACTCCTTCTGCAGTAAACAACAGTCGAGTTGTTGGCTGGGTAGATGGTAAACAACCCACTGCACCAGCCGGCTTTAAAGTAAACAGGTTTGCAGATGGATTTGAGAGTCCCCGCTGGATATATGCATCGCCCAATGGAGATCTTTTTATTAGTGAATCTTCTACCAAACCATCGAGTGCCAATAGAATCACCATTTTACAAGACAGTGATAAAGACGGAAAATATGACACTAGAGAAATATTTTTGTCTGGCCAAAACAAGCCGTTTGGGATGCTTGTATTAGACAGTTTTTTTTATGTGGCCAATACAGATGCTCTGATGCGTTATCCTTACACCCCCGGGCAAAAACACATATCTGAAACAGGAACAAAAATTCTTGATCTACCAGCCGGAGGATATAACAATCATTGGACAAGGAATATTATTGCCAGCCCGGATGGAAAAAAGATTTTGATAACTGTGGGTTCTGGCAGCAATAATGGTGAAAATGGAATGGATAAAGAAATAAGAAGGGCAAACATTTTAGAAATTAACCCAGACGGTAGTGGAGAAAAAATTTATGGCGCCGGGTTAAGAAACCCTGTTGGAATGCAGTTTTACCCCGGTACTAACACTTTGTGGACAGCCGTGAATGAGCGTGACGGTTTGGGTGATAACCTCGTACCAGATTATATGACCAGTGTAAAAAGGGATGGTTTTTATGGCTGGCCTTATGCCTATTTTGGTGCCAACCCTGACCCCCGTATGAATGGGGAAAGGGCAGACCTCGTTAAAAAAACAATCATACCTGATGTAGACCTGGGGCCACACACCGCTTCTCTCGGCATGGCATTTTACAATCAAAATGCATTTCCTGAAAAATATAAAAACGGTGCATTTGTAGGGCAGCATGGCTCTTGGAACAGATCGGAACTCTCCGGGTACAAAGTGGTTTTTGTTCCTTTTAAAAATGAAATGCCCAGTGGCAAACCCGAAGATTTTTTAACGGGCTTTATAGATGATGCAGAAAAAAGCAGGGTTCATGGTCGACCGGTATGTGTGACTGTCCTTGCTGATGGATCTTTGCTGGTAGCAGATGATGCCAGCAATGTGATATGGCAAGTGACTGCTTTAAAATAAAATTTTTCAAAAGGCTTTTCTGCGCAAAGGCCTTTTTCTTGTCTTATAAATTTGTAATAAGCATCAGCTGAACAATGGGTTCTCTTATCCTGGAATCTTTTTCTAATTGGTAAAGATGATAATAGCCAAGTTCTGTTTCTATTTTCTTGGTAAAGCGATAGCCGATTCCTGCATAAGGCCGGTTCTGATCAAAAAAGTTGTTGTTTAGTTTTTCCTTGTTTTGAATGTTTAGGAAAATTTCATTTTGCAAATTGAGGTGCCAACCTTTTTTGAAAGCAGTGTCAGCATTAAGGCGAATTTTTGCCTGCACCTGGTGCCTTAATTGGGCAAACACATTCCCTGATGTTTGTTGAATAAAGCGCTGCTCAAGCCTGAAGCGGTTGTTTAACTTCATACGCCCAAATTCCAGTTCCAGAATATATTGTTGAAAAATTCTGTTTTCGGGTTCAAAAGTACGGGGCGATTCATTGTGATCCCAGGTGGCGAAATACGTGTAGCCAATTCCTATTGACTGTTTATCTGTGATGTGATAAATCAAACCGGGCCTTAATAAAATGTTTTGAAAAAATTTAAACCCGGGGCTGCTGCGAAGTTGTACATCCGTCATGTAGCTCCATTTTTTGGCCAGCTTCTGCGAATGTTATAAAAAAAACCAACCTGTTATTTCGCTTGTTTGTGCCATAAGGCTTTTTGCAGAAAGTAAAGCGCATAAAATAAGTAAGTGAACTTTCCGGATTGGGATGTGCATGGTGAAGTGTGTGGGATCAAATAACAAAACACAAGCCAGCCATTTTTCGGGCGAAGAGTTCGAACTTTTTGAGTTCCCCCGCCCTTGCCGGTGTTCCCCGCCGCCCGGCAGTTGTGTATTGTGACCAACTCCGACGACCTTCGGTCTTTTAGCTTCCCCCGCAAGTCTCCTGAAAGGGATTCGCGGTTCATTCATACATGTGTTTCCAATCCAACACAGCATCGTAATGAATTACCTGGAAAATCCTTTGTATTTTTTGAAATAATAAAACAAGATGAGTGTACACATGCCTCAATATTAATTGCCAGGTTCCATTTTCCATTAAGAAATCCCACGAGTCCTCCCCGCAGCACAGCGGCTATACTGAGAGATTTACGAGGGAAGTAAAAAAATATTTATAACTTTTATAAATTAATCATTCTATATGAATACAATCTATAAGCGGAACCTCTCTTTAATATTTGCCATCATTGTTTGGTTTGCAATACTGGCTCAATTTTACCTGATTATCGAAAACAGGGTAGCGCCGGTTCCGGAAACCATCATCCGTTTTTTCAGCTTTTTTACCATTTTAACCAATATTCTTGTTGCAGTTTATTTCACCATGAATGCCCTGGGAAGAAATCAATTTGATAAAGCCGGTAAACTAACGGCTATAACGATTTATATTACCATTGTTGGACTGGTGTACCAGCTTTTGCTAAGACATATCTGGCAGCCTACAGGTTTGCAAATGGTGGTGGATGAACTACTGCATTCGGTAAATCCGCTTCTGGTCTTAATCTATTGGTATCTGTTTGAAATGAAAACATCCATTAAATACAAACAAATATTTGGCTGGATGGTCTTTCCAATTGTTTACCTGGTTTATATTCTAATAAGAGGAAATTTTTCAGGATTCTACCCTTATCCTTTTATTAATGTTTCGGAGATTGGTATTTCCAAAGCCCTCGTAAACGGTTTGATTTTATTATTATTTTTTTATGCTGTTTCCGCCTTCTTCATTTTTCTAGGCAGGATCTTGAACAAAAGAAATAATCCAGAAGTCATCACTTCCTCTTAAACTGAAGGTCATGAAAATCAAAACTGAAATCCGTAAGCGGCGAGATTGCTTTCATTGTTATTTCATCTGCCTTTCCATCCATGTTCAAACTGAAATTGACAAAGGCATCCGCATCTAAACTCCGGTCATTCCATTTTACTATCCAGGTGTTTGCTTTATAAGGGAACATGGGGCCGGTAAGCCGGGGCGATTGTATGGATGTAAAAAAAAGGAGGCCATCTTTTTCGGTGATCGTCACATCACCAAACCATTTATCCGTGAATGTGCCTGTGTAAATAGCAGTATTTGGTTTGGATGTGCTGGCCTTCTGTATAGAATCAATGGACATCCAGGTGGCATCAATAATTCTCTTAGCATTAGCCTGGCTGGCTATAACGTTATTGTGATATTGCTTCACCCTGTTCTCACCCTTTTTTCCAAAATAACTGTCTTTGATCGTATTGGTAATAGCTGTAAATGCTGCCCCTGATTGCTGGTTGGTCAATACAATGATGCCTAATTGCAGTTCCGGTAAAATGGTAACCTGTGTTACGGTACCCAGTAAACCGCCGGTATGCATTGCCTGGAAGTATCCGTTTACATCACTCAAAAACCAGCCAAGTCCATAACTGGAAAAATGCGTGTTGTAAGGCGTTTTTCCGCGAACAGGTATAATGGTTTGCGGTGTCCACATTTCTGCATGAACATTTTCACTGAAAAGTTTTTTGGTTAGCCCTTCTCCATATTTGCCTTTATTCAATTGCAGGATCACCCATTTACTCAGGTCTGCCAGGTTGCTCATAATACCACCCGCAGCATTAGCAGTCTCTGACCAGTCATGCGGCACCATTTGAACTTTACCATCAATAGGAACATGGGCATCAATCAGGTTTGGGTTATTCTTTACCCGGCCCCAGGATGCTTTGCTGGTTGTAAATCCAATCGGCTGCATCATCCGTTTTTCAATAAAATCTTCCCAACTCATGCCTGATACTCTTTCTATTACTTCACCGGCAACGATATACAAGTTGTTATCATAATCGTATTGCGTTCTGAAACCTGAAACCTGTGGTAAGTGACGCAAATTGCTGATGATTTCCTGGCGGGTAAATTTATTTCCATCCGGCCAAAACATCAGGTCGCCGGCACCTAAACCAAGTCCGCTGCGGTGGGTAAGCAGATCCCTGATGGTAAATGCATCTGTAACCCAGGGGTCATACATTCTGAATTCAGGGATATGTTCAATTACTTTATCATCCCATGTAATTTTACCCTCATCAACCAACATGCCGAGTGCTGCTGCAGTAAAAGCTTTGCTGTTAGATGCAATACCAAACAGTGTATTTTCATCAACCGGTAAATTATTTTTTAAAGAACGCACACCATAGCCTTTTGAGTGAATCACTTTTCCATCTTTTATCACCGCCACTGCAATGCCGGGAACATCAAATGTTTTAAGTGTAAGATGAGTGAGTGAATCGATCTGTGTGGATGTAATAACCTGTGCATACAAAATGGTTGCACTCAGGGAGAGCAGGAGGCATAAAATTCTTTTCATTAACCAGGATTTTTAATTAGTCGTGAATGTAATGATTTTAATTTTTTATTTTTTTTCATAAAGGATGCATGGTTTGTCCGGGTTATGAATAGGCAATTATTTTCACCCAATTCTTTTGCATTTTCCTACCGGTCATTAAACCAATTAAGCTCTACAATTTGTTTTGGGATTATCGTCTAAAAATGATCAGCCATATTTAGCTGCTGGAAATCTTTTCAAAATAGATTACATTCAGTAAAACAATTTTATAACCAAAACTTTTTAAACCATGGCCACAAGAACTGTTTATGTAAGCCTGCAGGGATCAGGTAATTCTACCAATCTTAGATTAAGAGACAGCGAAGGAGACGATGGAGTTAATGATATCACCACTAATGTTTGACGTAAATGATGTTGTTCAATGGGTTGTTGATTCAACACCACCTAATGGTGCCACAGCCATTTATTCCATTGAAAATGTTTACAAAAAACCGGGTAACGATCCTTTGAATGTCAGTTTATTGACTGCGGATCCAACGAATGTAGGTAATGATGTCTGGCAGGGAAATGTGGTTTCTACATCGCCGGGATCTGGCAAAAGAGAACGGTATAATATTGATTACAAAAGAACTTCTACAGATTCTACACAAACCGATGATCCGAAAATACAAATGAACTGAGTATTATTTGCGTTACAACATTAACCATATATTAAAAGCCTGTATCATGGCAGGCTTTTTTATTTGCCCATATTTCAGTTCCGGGCAGGATCAGCGTATTGCCGATAGTCTTTCAAAAATTTACAACGAAGGAAATGTTGCCGATACGGCTAAACTGGAATTACTGCGCAATCTTTCCTTTAATGAAGTGAATGATCTTGATCTGTCATTAAAGTATGCGGAAGAATTAATCAGCCTATCCAGCCAGTTAGGAAACCATGAGTATGTATTCAGGGGATATCAGCAAAAAGGAAACAAGAAAAGATTACAGGGAAACCTGGAGCAGGCACTGGATGCTTACTTTAAAAGTGCAGAAGCTGCAAAGAAAGCCAATTTCAAACCTGGTGAAGGAGGCGCTTACAGTACGATTGCGGATATTTATTCTATCAATGATAATACGGTTAACGCAATGCTTTACTATAATAAAGCCATTGCCATTTTAAGGCAATCGGATGATACGATTCTTCTGGCTTCAGCTATTTTAAATGCCGGCGATGAATTTTTGAATCATGAAAATTATGATTCTGCATTGATTTACTTCAACGAGTCAAAAAAAATTTTTGATGATGTGAATTATCAAATCGGCAAAGCATATAGTTTGGGTAATACGGGGATGGTGTATGCCAATATTGGTAACATCAATCTTGCTGAAAAAAATATCAACGAAGCTATCAGCATACTCGAAAAATTAGAAGATTATTATCCTATCTGTGTTTACCTGATATCCATGTGTGATATCTACCTGCAAAAAGGAGATGATAAAACGGCGCTAGCATATGCCATGCGCAGTTTAACACTTGCAAAGCAATATGGATTAAAAGACCAGATCAGTGATGCGAATAAGAAGTTATCTGAGTTGTATGAGATGTCGGGCAATTTAAATGAAGCATTAAATATTATAAAGATCATATTGCATACCGGGACAGTGTGAGCAATATTAAAACGGTACAGAATTTAGCGAACCTGCGTACAGATTATGAAGTTTCTCAAAAGCAGGCGGAAGTGAACCTGTTGAACCAGCAGAGAAGGAGCCAGCGCATCATGGTTATTTCGCTTTTTATCATACTTGGTTTATCAACGGTTTTATTGGGTACCCTATTCTGGTATTACAAAACCATTTCAAGAGAAAAGAAAAGATCGGAAAGTTTACTGCTTAATATCCTGCCCGCAGAGACGGCCATGGAATTAAAGAAAAATGGTAAAGTGGATGCTGTAAAATTTGACCAGGTTACCGTGTTATTCACGGATTTTGTTCAATTTTCAAAATTGGCTGAATTCATAGAACCGGAGAAGTTGGTTGAGAGCATTGATTTTTATTTTAAAGGGTTTGATGAGATCACTACAAAGTATGGTTTGGAAAAAATTAAAACAGTAGGTGATTCTTATATGTGCGCCAGCGGTCTGCCAACCATCAATAAGACACATGCTAAAAATGCTATACAGGCGGCCAAAGAAATGATAGATCTGGTAAGTAATGCGCTGAATGCCGAGGATGGTCTGAGTCATTTTGAAGTAAGGGTAGGGATACATACCGGACCTGTTGTTGCCGGAATTGTAGGAATTAAGAAATGGCAGTATGATATTTGGGGCGATACAGTAAACATTGCATCGAGGATGGAATCGAAATCAGATCCGGGCAGGATTAATTTATCTGAAACAACATATCACCAGATTAAAGATGAATTTCCATGCGAGTATCGCGGCGAAATTGAGGTAAAAAACCGGGGTGCGTTAAAGATGTATTTTTTAGCATAAATTTTTTCAGAATTTAATTTCATACTTGTTTTGCTAAAAACCATTACGGTAAATAACAATTGTATTTGTTTTATAAATGTATTTTCAGGCTACAATTTACGCCCTGAATTTTTTTAATAACCATACGGGCCACCTAAAAACAGATCAACCATTTACGAATGACAGCAAAACTTTGTTTCACTTTATATTTTATGATTCTGCATTTTTTAACGCTTCATGCACAGGAAAAGCCTGTAAGCGTGGGCGTTATTGGATTAACACACACGCATGTACATTGGATTTTCAACAGCGAGAAAAGGGGCGAAATAGAGATTGTAGGAATTGTTGAAGCCGATAAGAACCTGGCAAAGCAATATGCAGACCAATATCATTTTTCCATGAACAAAGTGTATGCAACCATGCAGGATTTAATCAAAGCTAAAAAATTTGAAGCCGTTACGGCTTTTGGGTCCATTTATGAACACCTGGAGGTTGTTGAAACTTTTGCGCCGCTGGGCATACATGTGATGGTTGAAAAACCATTAGCTGTGAGTTATGATCATGCAAAAAAAATGGAATCCCTGGCCCTAAAATATAAAATACATTTACTGACCAACTACGAAACAACCTGGTATCCAAGTGTACATAAAGCGTATGAAATGCTGAAGAAGGATAGTATCGGTGTATTGACGCAGTTAGTGATCAGGGATGGACATCGTGGACCCAAAAATATTGGTGTCAATAAAGAATTTTTAGAATGGTTGATTGACCCGGTAAAAAATGGCGGTGGCGCATTAATGGATTTTGGATGTTATGGGGTAAATATCGCAACCTGGATGCACAATGGGAAAAAGCCCATTTCGGTAACGGCCATTACCCAACAACTACAACCGGAAAATAATCCGAAGGTGGATGACGAAGCAACTATTGTTCTACGTTATGACAGTTCAAAAGCCACTATCCAGGCATCGTGGAATTGGCCGATTGGCAGAAAGGATATGGAAGTATATGGCACTACCGGAGTTTTATATGCTGATAATAAAAATAATCTTAGGGTTCGTATGGCAGAAGGTTATGACGGATTCAATGAAAGCACACATACACTTAATGACCGGCTGGCCCCATACGATGATCCTTTTGCATTGTTTGCTGCAGTAATTAAAAACAAGATCAGCTTACAGCCCTATGATCTTTCCTCGCTGGAAAATAATATGATCGTGATGGAAATTCTTGAAGCCGCAAAATTAAGTGCTAAAGAAAAAAGAACTATTGAATTAGGGCAATAGTTATAGCTTGAGTTACGTATGCTGGATCGATATGGTATGGATATAAAACAATGCCCATGCTGCAAACGACATACTTTGCAATTGCTAAAAATATATTATCCATGGAAGCAAAAAGGTGAAGGGAGCCTAACACATCTAAAACATCAATAACAAAAGTAGCTACATTAATAATATTAGTATGATAAAATCATTTTTTTCAATCGCTTTTCTAATAGCAACTTTCTTAACCAATGGACAATCCACTGAAAAGACAGAAATTCAAATAAGAAAATTGGAACAAACAGTTGTGTCGGCAATTTTAACTGCGGACACAAATACGCTTAAACAAGTTTGGGCAAAGGAATTTTTGGTTAACAATCCCAGAAACGATATTTCAACCAACCGGGACGCTGTTTTAAAGACCCAGAAATCTGGCATGATTGACTACAGTAGTTTTGAAAGAGTGATTGAACAAATGCAGTTCCAAAAAGAAATTGTAATCACAATGGGGCACGAAACGTTTGTTTCAAGAAATGACATTCCGGGAGCCAAGGCAGGGCAAACTTATAAAAGACGATTTACAAATATCTGGATGAAGAAAAAAGGCAAGTGGCAGCAGATAGCAAGACACGCTTCTATCATTTGTCAGTAAAGAGTAGTAGAATAGTATGGCACACAAACAAATAAGGATTGGCAAAAAACTGGCAGACGTAACGCAACATCAACGTTTTTTTAACTATTTACTTCCCCTGGGATTCTCCTGATAGGGACTTGCAGGACTTTCCTTTCGTATCTTCCAATTGAATAAAATATACTGCGAGTCCTTTCTCAGCACAACGGCCAGGCAAGAGAGACTCGCTGAGAAATTAAATAGTATAGTAGAA
>JACCYQ010000039.1 GCA_013696395.1 Chitinophagaceae bacterium | reverse complement strand
CTTGGTGAAGATGGTGCAGCACATTTCAAAACGACTGTTAATAATATTGGTACTAGCTCTATTCCAGTGAGTATTACCTATACTGACCAGGAAGGAAAGCAACAAACCATTAAAAAAACCGTTGAGTATACTGTTGGACAGGCAAATGCTTCGATAGCCTTACCAAAAATGAATGTTCTTTATATAGGTGTTGATAACCCCGTAAACATTGCAGCCAGTGGTGGTGCAGAACAGCTACAGGTTTCTATTTCCGGTGGTGGTGGCAGCATCTCAGGATCAAGAGGTAATTATGTAGCCAGGGTTAACTCAATAACAGATGAATGTCGAATATCAGTTTCGGTTGATGGAAAACTGGCAGGTGCCCAAAGTTTCAGGGTTCGTACCATTCCTGATCCGGTTGCTACGGTAGGTGGAAATATGAGTGGTGAAAATGTTGCCGCGGGTGCTTTCAAAGCCCAGGCTGGTGTGGGAGCTTATGTTAAAGATTTTCCTTTCGAACTGCAGTATCGGGTTACAAGTTTCAGTGTGGTAGGAGATACACCTGATGGCGATATTCTTGAAGCAGTATGTACAGGTAATACCTGGAGTCCGCAAGCAAGAGCACTAATCAATAACTTAAGACCAGGGTCATTGATCACCATCGAAAATATCAGGGCAACGGGCCCCGATGGCAGGACCAGAAAATTGCCTTCTTTACTTTATAACATTAAATAATTGAAAATATGAAAGGCCGTATTATTAAAGTTGGTTTGTTGATGGTTCTTTTCGGCTTTATTGTCGAAGATGCTACTGCTCAACGCAGGGCTCGAAGGAGAACAGAAACGCCTACGGGACAACAACAACAACAGGAAAATAATAATACCACTTCACCTACTTATAACGCTTATGGTAATATACCAATAAGGGTAGACAGTTCGGGGGGTGGTTATAATGATTCTGTTATAAAAAAATCATTGCGTCCTGATCATGCATTTGATAAAGACTTTATTACAGACCGTACGCCATTGGCTTATGAACATTTAAGATGGGATGATGCCCTTTATGCTCAGAAAGTTTGGCGTGAACTGGATTTGCGTGAAAAATTGAATCAGACTTTCCGTTATAAGGCAGAAGATGATAATGGTGATCAACGTTTTATAAGTATGTTATTAAAGGCGGTACAAAGTGGTGCAGTTGTTGCATTTTCCGATGATCGTTTTACTACTCCCCTTAGTGGAGAAGAAAATACTGCTATTACCGCAGGAGGTCCCAGGGATACGGTGGCTGTTAGGGACATTGATGATCCAAACAAAATTGTGGAATATGTTGTAACCCAGCAAAGCTTTGATCCTGAGACGGTTTTGAAACTACGTATAAAAGAAGAATGGGTATTTGACCGCGAAGCAAGCCGACTTTTTGTGCGCATACTGGGCATTGCTCCTTTGAAAACTTTATATTTCCCTAATGGCCAGGAAAGAGGTAGTACTCCAATGTTTTGGGTTTATTATCCTGACTTGCGTCCCATATTGGCTAAATATGAAGTTTACAATCCTAAAAACATGGGTATGGGTCGTATGACCTGGGAAGAATTGTTCGAAAGCCGGATGTTTAGCAGTTATATCACTAAATCTACTTTAGACAATCCTTCAAACAGCAATATTCGTCAGATTGTAAAAGATCCGATTTTGTCTTTGTTAGAAGGGGAAAACATTAAAGAACGTATTTTCAATTACGAACAAGATCTTTGGTCATATTGATCCTCAAAATAATTAAACTTAAAACCTCCGGTTACGGAGGTTTTTTTTTGCATCTGAAAAAATATTATAAAAATACTTGTTAGTTATATAGGAAATGTGAAATATTGTTGTATTTTTATCTCGGTTTTTCATAGGATATTGGATTTTAAAAACGGGGCTGGATTTCTATCCGGGCCCCATTTTTTTTATAACCATTCATGATTAATCATTTTTCTCTTGAAAATGATCTTTTATTACCCTGGCTTTTGATAGTCCTACCACCTCAGCCAGTTCTTCTATCGATTTATCCTTTATATTTTTTATTGACCTGAAATGTTTTAATAAACTTTCAGCCGTGGCTTTCCCAATGCCTTTGATATCTTCAATCTCATTTTTAAAAGTGCCTTTACTTCTTTTGTTCCGATGAAAATTAATTCCAAAACGATGGACTTCATCCCGTATCCTCCGGATCATTTGTAATCCAGCTGATTGATAAGGCAGTTTCAGCGATTCTTTATCACCAGAAAAAAATATTTCTTCTTCATTTTTTGCTAAACCAATAACCGTCGTTTTCCCTAATACTTCTAGTTCCTTTAGAGCTTCTATAGCTGCATTTAACTGCCCTTTTCCACCATCGATGATTACCAAATTAGGGAAAGGAGTTTCTTCTTCCTGCAAACGTTTATAACGCCTGTAAACAGCTTCTTTCATGGATGCAAAATCGTTGATTCCTTCAACCGTTTTTACGTTAAAATGACGGTAATTAGATTTATCGGGTTCACCGTTTAAAAAACTAACCATTGCTGAAACTGGATAACTTCCCTGAAAATTTGAATTATCGAAGCATTCAATTCGAACAGGTATTTCTGATAGTTGTAAATCCGTTCTTAATTGCTCCAGAGTTTGGAGATGCTTACTACTTTTATCTTCTTTTTGTTTTTGTTCTTCTATAAAATAGTTTACATTTTTTTCACTCAGATCAAGCAATTTCTTTTTTTCTCCTGCTTTAGGAATGGTAAGTAATGTGTCTGCTGCCGGATAATCAATGGTAAATGGAACAATAATTTCTTTTGATTCACTCTTAAATGTTGAACGAAGTTGTGCTATGGTGAATGAAAGGATTTCTTCTGCAGTTTCATCCAGGTGCGTTTCAACCTTAATTGTTTTTGTTTGAGAAATTGTACCATTGGTAACCATCAGGAAATTTACATAAGCGATATCATTTTGTTTAATGATTGAAAACACATCGATATCATCAAGCCTGTTGCTCACCACAACTGAGCGGGCCTTATAATTTTCCAGGTACTCAATTTTTTTCTTTATCCGGGCCGCCTTTTCAAACTCCAAAAGTTGTACATACTCTTTCATTTGATGTTTGAACTGTTGGATAACGGGTGAAAGATTTCCTTTCAATAAATTTTTTACCTGCTGTAAACCAGCCTGGTATTCTTCAATTGATTGCAGATTTTCACAAGGACCTTTACAATTACCTAAATGGTATTCGAGACAAACTTTAAATTTTCCTTTTTCAATATTTTTTTGGGAGAGATTTAAAGTGCAAGTTCTTAGGGGAATATTGTATTTGATGAATTCAAGCAGATCACGCAATTTTTTTATGGATGTAAAGGGTCCCAGGTATTCAGACCCATCTTCCAGCAATCTCCTTGTAAGATATATACGTGGAAAAGGTTCGTTTCTGATTACAATAAAAGGATAGCTTTTATCATCTTTTAAATTGATATTGAACCTGGGTTGAAATTGTTTGATCAGAGAATTTTCCAGTAAAAAAGCATCCTGTTCTGAATCTACAATGGTAAATTCAATTTTCCGGATACGATTTACAAGTTCATGTGTTTTGTAACTGGCTAAGGTTTTATTGAAATATGAAGAAATTCTTTTTCGAAGATTTTTTGCTTTTCCTACATAAATCAATTCATTTGCAACGTCAAAATATTTATAAATACCCGGGTAATGGGGCAGGCTTTTAGCAATTAATTGAAACTCCGCTAACGTCATTCACACAATTGTTTTATTAGTTATTCCAAATCACTTTCATGGTTGTTGTTTCTTCCGGAATACCTGGTTTTTGAATAGTAGTTACAACCTGGAACCTTTCATCAACCTGCCACAATAATCTTCTTTGTATAGTGCTGTCTTTATTAGCCTGATAACGATTTAAAATAATAGTACTGATCTTGTCGCCATCTCCTGTATTGGGAGTTATATGTATTTCTTGCCTTTGCAATTCCTGATCCTTTTCGATCGGAATATAGGTAATGATTATTTTCTGCAACATATCATCATAGTATTCCGATTCTGTATATTTTTCCCGGAATTTTTTCTGTGTAAGATCCGGGGCTTGTAGAAAGTCATTAGCTAACTGCCTGAATTCTTCTCTCGGAATAAAAACGGTATCTGATAAAGAATCCCGGATGGTTATTCTTTTTATAGCGTAAACAGAAGTATCTACATGGGCAACCTGGCTATTTAAAAAAGAAATGACCGGGAAATACTGTTCTGATTCATTATTATCAGTTTTACAGGTTATAAACAAAAAAAGCGCAGGAATTATGAACAAAAAACATTTTTTCATTTACTTGTGTTTCATTTTACTCTACAGATTTGACAAAATAGGGGATGGAAAACCATTCCAGATTACTTTATTTGTAAAAATAACTTAAAACCATTTTAATAAAAAAAGCCCCACAATAATATGTGGGGCCTTAACAAAGCAGATAGTATTGGCTACTCATTTAAACCTATACCCACTTTTAAACCAAAATCAAAAAGATTTTCTTTAACAGGGTATTTGTCTACAAAACTTGATAATAATTGATACCTGACTTGCGGACCTACCTGCCAGTTCAACTTACCGGTAGAATAGGCTACAAAAGTTTCAATACTTGTATTCACATTCCACCGGCGAATTAACCAGGGAACTTCAGAATAGTTTTTATAATCGCTTGAAATCAGATATGCCCTGTCTCCTAAGACATAAGTAGGCTGAATTGTGCTGCCTATACCAAAAGCAATCTTTTCATCTTTTATGAGACTCACTTCTGCTCCAACAGGCAGGGAAGCCTGGAAATAAAAATTCTTTAACCAATCGGCTTTTCCGCCATTAAAGTTGCGGTAATTGCTAACTGTATTCAGTGATTCAACACGTCGGCCATTATTTAATGAAATCGTTGCAATTTCTGTTGGATTATTAAAGGCTTTTATTTCATAACGGGTCATGTTAAATTGCAGACCAGCCTTTGCTTTGATAGTTCGGGTAACTGGGTACTTCAAATTAAATCCTAATTCAAGGCCCATATCAGGTTTATGTGTAACTACATTATTAATATCGTATAATGGTGAGTAAGATGGTGGTAAATTGGCAGGTGTTGATTGTAAAAATGATTTGTTTTCAGCGAGCTTCCTATAACTAACAGTTGGAGTAAAGAAAACCTGGAAGAGTAATTTGTTTTTTCTTTTATTTCTGCTGTAAGTATTCAGAACACTTTCAATGGTTAAAGGACTAAAAAGCAGGGTTTCTGAAATTGCCTCATCTTTAATAACATCTTCAGCAGGTTTGTTATTACTTAAACCAGTATAATATTCATCCTGGTCCGTAGCTGCATCTGATAGTTTTATATCAGATATATTTATTTCGGTTCGTAAACCGGCCTGGTCAGGCTGTTTTTCGCTGATAAAAGGTGAAACCGTTAATTGGTTTATAAATAAATCAGTATTTGTTTGTGACAGGGGCTGTGTAAGAGCTTTTTGTGACCTATTTATTTTAGGTGAAAACGCAATATCTTTTTCCTTTTCAAATTGTGTCAAAGTTTGTTCTGTTTGAACCTTTTCACCTGAATCGGTAATTTCTTTCAGATTTGTTTTTTTGGTGTTCACCAATAACATTACTGATAAGCCGGAACCTACCAGTAACAAACTTAAACCGAAGCCAAACCACTTTTTGCGGGGATGCAAAGTTTTGTGTACACCGTTCCAAACATCCTCGGATGGGTACATGCGATATTGATCGGCAGTTTTTTTTATGAAATCTTCAAAATTCACATCTTTATTATTTCTCTCCATGAGCAGTTATCATTTTGGGGCAGATTACATTTTTCGAGCCATTCCTCCAATCATTGACACATTTTGTTTAGGACTTTGCAAAATTTTCTTTCTCACAAGTATATCTTCCAACATTGCTTTTGCCCTGGTATATTGGGATCTGCTGGTACTTTCTTCAATAGTTAACATACCCGCAATTTCCCTGTGTGAATAACCTTCAATTGCATATAAGTTTAATACGGTACGGTATCCAATGGGCAGCATCCTAATGCATTCCACTACTTGCTTTGCCTGAATAACTGAAGGCACTGTTTCTTCTCTTACTTGTAAACCCGTGGCATGAATTATATCAACACTTTCATTAAACTTTTTATTCTTTTTTAAACTGTTAATGCAGGTGTGAACAATAATCCGCCTGATCCAACCCTCTAAGGCTCCACGACTTTCAAATGAATGAATCTGGGTGAAAACCTTTATAAATCCTTCCTGTAGCATGTCTTCCGCATCTTCCCGGTTATGGGCAAAACGATAACAAACTGACAGCATTTTAGGGCTGAACTTATTATAAAGTTCCCTTTGTGCTGCTGCATCATTTTCCAAACAACCTTTTAAAATGGCTTCCTCGGTCATATAATTCCTTGGGTTGCCTGTAATTTAGACAATTTTCATTAATGAATGCTGCATCAACCCACAAAATATTTCCTAAAAATCAACGCATTGAAAAAGCCCCATCCTATATTATAAGAATAGTAAAATCAATAACATGGGTTTTTATTTGATTCAATATTTATGAGCCATATTCTTTTCTTTCAACAATTTTTTTTAAACTACACTGACTTCAATTTTTTTTAAAAACTTTCCTTCAGTGAACATGCATGCTTAATTGTTATATTTCTTCAACAACAGAATTAAATGAGATCATTATTTATTTATATAAAGGGTTATTTATAGCAGTAAAAGGTTTATAATTTATTTGTCTCCTAACATCTTTTGCCCAGCTTATCAATGCTGCTCTTTGTTCATCTGTAATGTCAGCTTCCCTATGTAACCATGTATATGAATTTAGAGGCATTTCCTTTTTTTCTATCATTTCAATTACTTCTTCCATTTTGTGATCTTGTTTTTTTTGATCATAACTTAGAAATTCATCCATATTAAAATCTTTCTTGCCATCCTTAATATGCGAATCCAACCACCACGCCACCGGTTGAATATTGCTATACCAGGGATAATTGGTATGATTACTATGGCAATTGTTACAGGATGTTTCAAAAATATTTTCAATTTCTGAGGGTACTGTAAATTCATTTTGTATGGCGTTGGCTTGAAGAACATTGCCGGCTTCATTTTTTTCCGGTCTTATAAATTGTATAAGAACAAATATTATAAGTACAGCCATTAGAATTTTCTTTAGCATTGTTTTAATTTAGGAGTGAGTTGTATTAATTAATATTTCACCAGTCATTTCATCAGGTATTGGGATACCCATCATATAGAGAATGGTTGGAGCCAGGTCGCCCAGTTTGCCTGCCTGTACTGGGCCTCGCCAATCACTGTCTATTATAAAAAAAGGAACAGGATTTAAGGAATGTGCTGTATTGGGTGTACCATCTTCATTAATCATAAAATCAGCATTCCCATGATCTGCAGTAAGAAAAACGGTATAACTGTTTTTTATAGCCGAAGTAACTATTTTTTCAACACAAGCATTTACAGTTTCAGCCGCTTTGATAACGGCTTCCCAAACACCTGTATGCCCAACCATATCGGTATTCGCAAAATTCAGGCAAATAAAATCAGCTTCCCTTTTATCAATTTCAAGTAAAATGGCAGCAGTAACTTCATAAGCACTCATTTCAGGTTGTAAATCATAGGTAGCAATTTTAGGCGATGGAATCATGATTCTTTTCTCTCCTTCAAATGGAGTTTCTCTTCCACCACTAAAGAAAAACGATACATGCGGATATTTTTCCGTTTCTGCAATCCTTATTTGTTTACAGTTGTATTTTTCCAGAATAGCGCCTAAAGTGTTACTTAAATTATCACTCTCAAAAATTACATGAACATCCTTATATGTTTTATCGTATTCAGTCATGGTAGTATAATGTAAAAGCAATGTATGCATGTTATATTCTGGCATATCCATCTGCGTTAAAACCTGTGTTATTTCTCTACACCGATCAGTTCTGAAATTGAAGCAAATTACCGCATCACCTGGTTGTATTAAGGCTAATGGTTTTCCATGAGCATCTATAATATTCGTTGGTTTTAAAAATTCATCCGTAATATTATTTGCGTACGAATTTTTTACAGCTTCTAAAGCATTGGTAGATTTTTCACCTTCGCCATTAACAAGTACATCGTATGCAAGTTTTACACGTTCCCATCTTTTATCTCTATCCATTGCATAATAACGACCACAGATGCTGGCAATCGTTCCTGTAGTAACTTCTAAATGTTGTTGTAACTGAGTGATAAAATGCACCCCGCTTTTAGGGTCGGTATCACGACCATCAGTAAAAACGTGGATATAAACCTGTTCTATTTTATTTTTTGCACAAAGAGAAGTAATGGCTTTCAGGTGTTCAATATGAGAATGCACGCCACCTTCACTTACTAACCCCATAATGTGTAAAGGCTTGTTTTTCATGAGGGCATATTCAATAGCATTTTTAAATACGGCATTTTGTTCCAATTCTCCCTCTCTTATTGCCACATTAATCCGTTGAAGTTCCTGGTAAACTATGCGGCCCGCCCCCAAATTAAGGTGGCCAACTTCAGAATTTCCCATCTGACCATCTGGTAAACCAACAGCTTCTCCACAGGTTGTAAGCGTCGTATTAGGAAACTTGGTATATAAGGTGTCTACAAAAGGAGTTCTGGCTTGTAAAATTGCATCTGCAGATGCAACTTTCCCCAGTCCCCAACCATCCATGATAACGAGAATTATCTTTTTTTGAGGCATATTAGTAAAAAGCTGTTTTTCAGGAATTTATATGATAAGATTGATTTTTTATCCTTGTAAAACTACTTTCATTTAGCGAAAAAGCAGAAAAGCTATAAAAACAGGTTGGTTTTTATTACTTTAGTAGGTCTGAAGAACTTTCCGGAACAATGGCATACTTTTCGACAAATATCCCGCAGAAAACTAAATTTTTATGAAATCACTTTTTACTCTTTTACTTTTTACCGTAAGTTTCATTTTTGCCTCTTTTTCTACATCTCAAAGTGGTATTGATGACATCATCAATGCGTTGCGTTCAGGTAATGCTTCTGGCATTTCCCGCTATATTGACGAAAACGTGGAGATTTCCCTTCCGGATAAAAGTGACAATTATAGTAAGGCACAGGCAGGCATTATTTTAAAAGATTTTTTTAATAATAATAGTATTAAAAGCTTTGAGCTTAAACATAAAGGTGACCAGGGTGGGCGCCAATTCTGTATTGGAACATTGCATACAAAAACTGGTAGCTATCGCACCACGGTTTTTATGAAACCAAAAGCTGATAAACAGGTTATGGGTGAAATTCGTTTTCAGCCACTGAACTAAATAATTCTTTATTTTGGAAGCCCTGCACTGCGGGGCTTTTTTATGTGGACCATTCAATCCTTTTATAGATTTGCAGCTATGAACATGAATTTTGATGAACATTTGGACTTTCTTATTGAAGCTGCATTGAATGAAGATATTGGCGATGGAGATCATTCTACTCTTTCCTGTATTGATGCGGGAGCTAAGGGCAAGGCTGTATTAAAGATTAAAAATGAAGGCATTTTGGCCGGCGTGGTCGTAGCTGAAAAAATTTTTCAATACCTGGAACCAGGTACACAATTTCTTGCTCATAAGAAAGATGGGGCAGTAATGAAAAATGGCGAAACAGCTTTCGAGGTTAGTGCACATATACATACTATTTTAAAATGTGAAAGGTTGGTATTGAATTGTATGCAACGCATGAGTGGCATCTCCACTTTGACCAATATATATGTAAAGCGTTTATCCAATTATAAAACAAGAATTTTAGATACCCGTAAAACAACTCCGAATTTCAGGTTGCTGGAAAAAGAAGCAGTCAGGATCGGTGGAGGAATTAATCATCGATATGGTCTTTTTGATATGATCATGTTAAAGGATAACCATATCGATTACTGCGGAGGTATTGAAAAAGCAATTGACCGGGCATGGACATATTCCCAGGATCTTGAAAAAAATATAAAGATTGAAGTAGAAACCCGGTCCATTGAAGATGTAAAAAAAGTATTATCCATGGCAAAAGGTAAAGTCTTTAGAGTGATGCTTGACAATTTCACCCCGTCTCAATTACAATATGCATTAGAACTGATAAATGGAACTTTTGAAACTGAAGCTAGTGGGGGTATCAATTTGGACAACCTGGATGACTATGCGCAAACTGGAGTAGATTTTATTAGTGTAGGAGCGCTTATTCACCAGGCAACCAGTAAAGACCTGAGTTTGAAAGCGATTCTTGCATAATTAAAAGGTAAAATAAATGAGTAAAAATAAATCTGGTAAGGGCGGCATAGTTTATTCTACTGATCCTAATTTTCAACTACCCGGCCAAAAGAAATTATTATCAGAAACCTTACCTGCAGCAAAACAAAAATTGCACATACTGTTAGACCGAAAACAGAGGGCAGGAAAATCAGTTACGCTTATATACGGATTTTCAGGAACTGATGAAGACCTTGAAGATCTTGGGAAAAAAATCAAAACTTTCTGTGGTACCGGAGGTTCTGTAAAAAATTTTGAAATTTTAATTCAGGGAGATCAACGGGATAAAGTTCTAAGTTGGTTACATAAAAATGGCTACACATCTTCTAAGAAAATTTAACTATGGTTTGGATTTATTATGGCACCGGAATTTTATTTTGTTGTACAGGACTGTATTTATTTTTTAAAAATATGTATGAAAAAGACCGGTCAATTATGCCTTCTATTTTAGTAATTATTATGGGAATTGTTTTGCTAACATATGGCGCGGCAGTTTCTATGCAACTGATCAAATAATCGAAGAAGTAATTCAAATATTATTGACCCTGTGCCAGGCTATAAGCACGTTGATTTCCCCAGGTATTTAGTAATTCGGTTGAGCAAATTTTAAAGTCCCCACTCAGACTAACATATAAGCCTGATATATCTTGTTGATTCAAAGGGGTACCATCAAGGCTTTCAAAACGAACATTGTATTGGTTAACAAGGTTCGTGTACACAGAACCGGTAGGCCAAACCTGGGTACCCCTGTTACTGATATTTATTAATTTAAATTTTAAACCTCCGTGTCGTTCGCATTTTTGAGCAATAACATTCGGCTGTTCGGCGCTTTCTATAAACATATCTACCCCAACAATCTGCTCTTCTTCCATTTCTTTAGAGATCATCATGGCATTTTTTTCTAACCGGAAAAGAGTATTTGTTTTAGGCATATTTGGAAGAATTTTTTTTGCATTCACCTTTGGGATCTTTCCAAAATTGGCTATTATGGTTTCAGAAAATTGACTTGTATTTAATGCTGGTATTGATTTATTACCAAAATCGCCGGTATGTACACCGCTCTCCAGTGTATATAATAATGCATTTTCAATAATAGCGGCATTTTCCATTAATCCAAGATGTCTTAGCATGCTTATTCCACTTAACAAGAGCGCTGTTGGATTAGCAATATTCTTGCCCGCAATATCTGGTGCAGTGCCATGTACTGCTTCAAAAATTGAAATATGATCCCCAATATTTGCGGATGGTGCAAATCCTAATCCACCAATCAGCCCGGCACAAAGATCTGAAACGATATCTCCTTGTAAATTGGTTAAAACCACCACATCAAAGAGATCTGGTCTTGTTACCAACTTCATACAAAGGTCATCCACTATAACATCATCGGCTTTTAATTCAGGATATTCTTTGGCAACTTCATAAAAACATTCAAGGAACAAACCATCTGTCAGTTTCATAATGTTGGCCTTATGTCCGCATGTAATTCGTTTAGTTCCTTTCTTTTTGGCCATTTCAAATGCATATTTAATAACCTGCAAACTTCCAGGACGGGTAATAAAACGCCGACTTAGCGCTACATCATGGGTTAGCATATGTTCAATACCACCATAAGTATCCTCTATATTCTCTCTGACTATGGTGAGGTCGATTGGTATGTTGGCCTTTGAAAACACCGTGTCAACACCATGTAGTGTTTGAAATACTCTTTTATTAGCGTACGTGTTCCATGTTTTACGTGCAGTTACATTAACGCTTTTTACACCTTTGCCTTTAGGGGTTTCCATTGGGCCTTTAAAAAGAATTCCTAAATTTTCAATTGTAATTTGGGCTTCTTTAGTCATGCCATTTGAAAAACCTTTATCAAACACCCATTTCCCCATTTCTACCATTTCATATTCCAATGGCACTTGATTTGCCTCAAATATCAATAATACAGCTTGCATAATTTCAGGCCCTATTCCATCTCCTTTAGCTACAGCAATTTTCATATTAAATTGTCTTTTAATAGTAGGTGTTTGATATAATTTATATATTAGCGATGTGCTTTAGGGTTGCAAAATTAACTGATGGCATGGAATTTAAAATATTTTGTGTTGAAAGCCGGTTGTCTTTGATAATTTTACAAAAAGAGGTTTATGAACAGTATTATATCAGAAGGGGTTGAGGTGAGTGTAGAAACCTTCTATCAACCTGACTATTCTAATCCTGTCAACTACGAATTTATGTTTGCTTACAGGATAACTATTGAAAATCATAATAGTTTTGCCGTTAAATTACTTCGGCGTCATTGGAACATTTTTGATAGTAATAGTAGTTTTCGGGAAGTTGAAGGAGAGGGTGTAATTGGATTGCAGCCGGTAATTACAGTTGGAGAAAAGTACCAGTATGTGAGCGGATGCAATTTAAAGACTGAAATGGGTAAAATGAGTGGAACTTACGAAATGGAAAACCTTTCATCTAAAAAATTATTCAAGGTTAACATACCGTCTTTTCAATTAATAGTTCCTTTTAAAAATAATTAGTAAATCTTTAATTTATCTGGGTTTTATTTTAATATTGTTAATGTGGCTTGGCGTAGATGCATTTTAATTATATTTACAATTATACCTTCCTCCTACTGTGATCTTCAATCATCCATAATTAAGTTCTTCCATTACAAAAAATTATGTATAAAGTAACATTTGATAACAGTAATACTGTTTTTTACGCTGCACTAAAAAAAGAAGTAGACCAATATTTTAAAACGAAAAATATTAAAAAGACGGGGAATTGGCTGTTATTTACAAAGGCAATTGTATTAGGTGTATCTGCTATTACAATTTATTTGGTTTTATTGAAGGTTTCTGTTGGATTGTTTACAGGAATTTTATTAAGTGCACTTCTAGGTCTTATATTGGCTAGTATAGGTTTTAACGTAATGCATGATGCCAATCATGGCAGTTATTCCAGTAAAAAATGGATTAATACTTTACTGGGGTACAGCCTTAATGCACTGGGAGGAAATTCTTTTATCTGGAAGTTTAAGCATAATATCATTCATCATACATATACAAATGTTGATGGTATTGATGATGATATTGCAAAAAGTCCGCTAATGCGTCAATGTTCTACTCAAAAATGGGTTCCGGCACATAAGTTTCAACATTTTTACGTGGTTTTGGTTTATGCCATTTCTTCATTTGCATGGGTTTCCATGATGGACTTCAATAAATATTTTTCTAAAAAAGTATTTACTACACCATTACAGAAAATGAAAAGAAGCGATCACGTAATATTCTGGGTTAGCAAATTTTTATATATTTTATTTTATGTAGTTATTCCTGTTATATTAGTAGGATGGCAGGCCTGGATTATAGGTTTTGCAGTAATGCATATAGCATTGGGTTTAAGTCTTGCACTAGTTTTTCAATTGGCTCACGTGGTTGAACATGCGAATTTTGAAGTAGCAACAGATGATCCTAAAAAAATTGAGAATGAGTGGGCTATTCACCAGGTATTAACAACGGCTAATTTTGCTCCAAACAATCTATTGGTTAACTGGTATGTTGGTGGGCTGAATTTTCAGATAGAGCACCATCTTTTTCCAAGAATAAGCCATGTCCATTATCCTGCCATTAGTCCTTTGGTTAAAAAAGTTTGTCTTGAACATAATATCATGTACAATCAATTCCCAACTATGTGGCAGGCCATCCAATCGCACTTTAAAATGATGAAGGATCTTGGTCGTAAACCTGAAATCAGTTCATCAGTAGCCGCCTGAACAGGGATTATTTAGGCTTATATTTCGCTTCATCCAAAATTGTGCGGGGCGATGTTTTCATGATTTCTGCAATTGATTTTTCTGAATGGTTCTCTGCATATTTTCTGATGATCTGCCAACCAACCCATTGACCAATGTTTCCAGGTGAAGCCTGCGGCATGTTTTGTGTAAAAGGAGATTCACCAATATAAGTTTGAATAACTATTGGGTCAATGGAATAAAGGTTTTCATTTTGAATGATATAATTCCAGATTAAACCTTCATTTTCAACTACCCATTCCTGTTGGCTTTTAGTATATCCCGTTTTTAAAGAGTCAGGCGTACCTGGCATAAAATGATCAATAAGGAATAACCTTTTACCGTTTTCTATTATTTGTTCAATTAATGGCCGTCCGGCGCTTTGTTCAGGAAACAAATCTTCAGATACAATTTTCATGCTGTTGACAGGAATATATTCAGGAGCGAATCTCCGGGATATGTAAGTTGGATATAGTTGCTGCGCCTCCATGGATTTATAACCTGAAAAATTATTTCCTGCATACTGATGCAGGCCAACAGCAATATAATCATTCGTTAAGGCGATACCTGGCGCATCAAGTGTTCCAATAAATGTAATAATACCTGGAATTTTATAATTGGGAAAATAATATTTTACAAAACGAAAATTTTCTTCCAGTTTGTTTTCAATCTGGCTCATATCCTTGTACATCATTTGAAGGGTATCATTAAGACTTGAATAGCTGCCTAAAAATGATTTCACAATTTCCTGGGTAGCGTTACTGCTGTCATTTAGGTTAAGTTGCAAAATGCCCATCATGAAATCCTTATAGAATAATGGAAATTCATCGCGGGTTTTTTGCAGGCCGGTTGTTATATGGTTTGTGTCTATCTGAAAAAAAGATTTTTCAAACCGTTCAATATTTATATCGGCTTCAATATGTGAAACATCTGGAATGTGCTTACCATTTTTACAACTTATTAAAAATAGCAACGCCATTATAAAGTATAATCTACCCATGAAAAATTAATTTGATGCAAAATAAGATGATACAACGCAGATTCTGACATTGATATTTCAATTAAATGCGGCCATACATATATTTATGATTTCTTTCAATCCCTTAACTTCATTCCATAATTAATAAACATGGCAGATAAGAATACATTTCTCCAGGCTATAGAAAAAGGATATTCATTTAAGGGAGAATCTATGCAAATTGGTGTAGGAATGCTTGATGGCGAAGTTATTGAAGGTGCGGCGGTCAACCTGCCTTTAAAAACAATGAACCGGCATGGTTTAGTGGCCGGAGCCACCGGGACCGGAAAGACAAAAACCTTACAAATATTGAGCGAAGTTTTAAGCGATGCCAGTGTGCCGGTCTTAATCATGGATATTAAGGGCGACTTGAGTGGAATTGCTGCTGCCGGGGAAATCAATGAAAAGATTCTTGATAGAAGTAAAAAAATAGGCATTAATTATATGCCTGCAGCTTACCCCACAGAATTACTGACGTTAAGTGAAGAAAAGGGTGTGCGTTTACGGGCAACCGTTAGTGAATTCGGCTCCGTACTATTATCCAAAATTCTTGCGCTTAACGATACCCAGGGTGGCCTGGTATCTATGATCTTTAAATATTGTGATGATCATAAACTCCCCTTACTCGATCTGAAAGATTTTATCAAAGTGCTTCAATTTATAAGTGATGAAGGGAAAGGAGAGATGGAAAAAAGTTATGGCCGCATTTCAACATCTTCCACCGGTACCATTTTACGCAAAGTGATTGAACTACAGCAGCAAGGCGCTGATCTTTTTTTTGGCGAGATAAGTTTTGATGTTGATGATTTGATGCGCATAAGCAATGATGGGAGGGGAGTGGTATCTGTTGTAAGAGTTACAGACCTGCAGGACAGGCCCAAGCTTTTCTCCACTTTTATGCTGCAACTTTTGGCTGAGTTATATGCCATATCACCTGAAGAAGGTGACCTGGATAAACCGAAACTGGTTATTTTCATTGACGAAGCACACCTTATTTTCCAGGAAGCAAGCAGTGCCTTATTACAACAAATCGAAACTATTATAAAATTGATTCGTTCAAAAGGGATTGGTATTTTCTTTTGTACACAAAACCCTACAGATATTCCTGCAGCGGTATTATCACAACTGGGATTAAAAATTCAGCATTCTTTAAGAGCGTTTACTGCTGCCGATCGTAAAGCCATTAAACAAACTGCCGAGAATTATCCTGAAACGGAATTTTACAAAACAGAAGATCTGATCACACAGTTAGGTGTAGGCGAAGCAATGATGACCATGTTAAATGAAAAAGGGATTCCCACGCCACTGGTACATACTATGCTGGTAGCACCTCGCAGCAGGATGGATATATTATCACAATCTGAGATCGATGAATTGATAAAACGATCTAAACTGGTTGATAAATACAATAAAGAAGTTGACAGTAAAAGTGCACATGAAATACTTACAGAGAAACTGGAATTAGCTGCAAGTAATGAAAAGGAAGTAGAAGAAAGTAAAAAGACTACCCGAAAAGCACCCGCAGAAAAAGGCTTTTTTGACAATCCTACAGTTAAACAGGTGGGGCGTACCGCAGCGAGTATAATCACCCGTTCATTATTGGGCGTATTGGGATTGGGTGGAACAACCCGTAAAAGAAGGAAAAGTATTTTTTAAAGATTTTTCATTTTACCCACTGGATCTTTCCATCGGGTAAAATTTCAATTTTATTTTCAGCCTGGAGAAAATTAATAACTTCCCAGGCTTTTTCTTTTCTAATATCATTCAATTGGCTCAGGAATAATTTATGATGAAGAGGACCTTCATGCAACAACAATTTTATTTTTTGGTGTATTAATTCAAATTCCGGTTTATTTATGGCAGTTTGTTTTCTATCCAAACAATTATTGCAAATACCGCAATCAGTTATGCCAGCATCTCCAAAATACCTGCCAATGATTACACTTCTGCATTGCGTTTTATCATTAACATATTGAATGATTGCATTCAACCTGCTGATATATTTTTCCTTTCGTTTTTTATATTCCGACATATTAACCGTCAGATCTTCTGCTTTGATACGTGGTTGTAATAGAAAAATCTGGGGTGTATCTTTTTGAGGTTGATATTGAATGATACCATTCTTGTGAAGTGTTTCCAATTCATTCTTTACAGATGCCAGGTTTTTATTGATTAAACCAACCAGTATTTTTTCTGAAATGGAAGCTGGAAAATCGAATATACCTTCATAAGTTCTTAACAAGGCTTTGATCAGTGGATCAATCTTGGGGTGCAGATTTTCAAAATCGGTTACCTGTTCCCGTGATGAAATGAACATAATGGTGGATTGAACAAATACCTGCTCATTAAAAGTTAACCACCCATCTTGTTCCAATGCTTTAATGGCATAAAGCGCTGTGAAACTATTGATCTTAAATTTTTTTATGAAATCAGGAAAATCAAAATCAAAATACATTCCCTGCCCGGTCAATACAGGTATCTGCAGGTAATTGGCGAGAGATTGATAAACCATTCTTATGTCCTGTAAAGAAGGAAACCTGGTATCGGCCTGGTTTTCCAGTTCATGCAGATCATGATGGCTGCACAAAAGAACAGCATAACTTTTTTTGCCATCCCTTCCTGCCCGTCCAGCCTCCTGGTAATAATTTTCAAGGCAATCAGGAACATCTGCATGAATTACTAAACGAACATCAGGTTTGTCTATTCCCATCCCAAAAGCATTGGTACAAACGATTACCCGAACCTTGTTGGTGATCCAATCTTCTTGTTTCTTATTTCGTTCTTCCAAAGAAAGTCCTGCATGATAATAATCGGCAGTAATTCCCTGCATCTCAAGCAACCTGCAAATTTCCTGTGTTCTTTTTCGGCTTTTGCAATAAACAATCGTGCTTCCTTCAACCTTATTAATTATTTCAAGCAACCGGTTGATTTTTGAATCTGGTTGAAATACACTGTAGGATAAATTCTTTCTTTCAAATGAATGTTTGAAAATACGCTCCTTGCTAAAAGATAATTTCTGGCAGATATCCAGTTGCACTTCCGGGGTAGCCGAGGCCGTTAGTGCCATGATGGGCACACCCTGTAATTGTTCTCTTAAAGCAGCAATACGTAAGTAAGGTGGTCTGAAATCATAACCCCATTGTGAAATACAATGCGCTTCATCAACCGCAATTAAAGAAATATCCATACCTGGCAGGTACTCCTGGAACAATGAAGTCTCCAATCGTTCTGGTGATACATATAAAAAACGGCAATTACTTTCGGTAGCCACTTTTAATGTGTTGATCACTTCTCTGCGTGTCATGCCAGCATATAAGGCAAATGCTGTAATTCCTTTTTTTCGCAGGTTTTCAACCTGGTCCTTCATCAATGCTATTAAGGGAGAAATCACCAGGCAGAGTTTTCCCTGCATCAATGCCGGAACCTGGAAGCAGAAAGATTTCCCACCACCCGTGGGTAATACAGCCAGCGTATCATTTCCATTTAAAATGGATTGAATGATATCTTCCTGCAATGGGCGGAAGGCATCAAAACCCCAATACTTTTTTAATATGGAAATAGGCGTATCCAGTTTTTTATTTAATATTCAATAATCAGATGGTAGGAATAAAATGGAAAATATTAAACCACTTTTTTTACAAATAATCTTCCTGAATTAATGGCCAGCACAACATCGCTCAATGCCATTACCAATGCACCAAATGTAGGTGTTAAAAATCCAAGCGCCGCTACTGGTATGGCAATAATGTTATAACTAAAAGCCCAGAAAAGATTTTGTTTAATGGTGATATAAGTATGCTTGCCAAGGCCAAGCGCTGTGGGCAAATTCTTTAATCCATTATTCATCAATACAACTTGAGAACTTTGCATCGCCACATGGGATGCATCACTCATACTGATGCCAACCGTTGCCCTTGCCAGTGCCGGTGCATCATTGATCCCGTCACCAACCATCACCGTAGGGGCCCTGGCGGATAAATCAGTAATGATATCCAATTTCTGTTGCGGGGTTTTTTCTGCAATTACTTCATCAATCCCAAGTTCATTAGCTATTTTTCTTGTTTTTTCATTCCGATCCCCACTTAACAGGATCGTTTTTATGTTTTTTGATTTGAGGTAATTTATTATAGTTTGAGATTCAATTCGTATTTCATCTTTTAAGTCCACCCAGCCAACCAGTTCTTCATTTTTTAAAACATATAACTGGTGGTGTTCTTCTTTAGTATGTTGCAGTGCACCCACATAAGAACCCGCCTGGTATATGTTACCCTCCTTATCTTCTGCACGCATACCACGTCCTTTGATTTCTTCAATTTTTTTCCAGCGGATAACATTATTTGTTTTCCATTGGGCCGCAATACTTTTTGCAAGTGGATGATTGGAATATTTTTCGAGTGAATAGACAAGTGATTTAAAGTCGGCCTCATTCATACTCCCGGAATCAAATTGTTCAATACTGAATTTGCCGGTGGTTATTGTCCCGGTTTTATCAAAAACAACTTGTTTAATGTCTTTAAATAATTCAAGACTTGAAGCATTGCGAAAAAGGATCCCACTACGGGCTCCGCGACCAAGTCCAACAGCAATGGCAGCAGGAGTTGCTAAACCCATAGCACAAGGACAGGCAATAACGAGCACTGCAATACTACGCATAAGCGCATCCGTAAAATCATTCAAAATAATCCAGTTAACGCCTAATGTTACCAGGGCAATTCCAATTACCACCGGTACAAAAATAGCGCTGATGCGATCGGCCATTTTTTGAACAGGTGGTTTTTCACCTTGTGCCTGTTTCACCAATTGCATAATATTAGCCAATACAGTATCATTTCCTGCCGCAGTTACCTGTGCTTTTATCGTACCATTTTCAACAACACTTCCGCCAATCAGGGCGTCTTTTGCTTTTTTAAAAACAGGAATGCTTTCACCAGTTATAATGGCCTCATTTATTTCTGCTTCACCCCAAAATATTTTACAATCTGCCGGTACCTGTTCGCCTGTTTTAATTAATAAAAGATCACCAGACCTTAACTGAGAACTTTCAACCGGGAAAACAATTTCCTTGTGCTGATCGTCAAAGGCAATCATATTCGCCATTACTTTTTGCGTCTTAGCCAGGTCTTTTAAAGCTTTTTGCGTGGATGCAACAGAGGTATCTTCCAGGTGATTACCAAGGAAAACAAGGGTGATGATAGTAGCCGCGGTTTCATAAAAAAGATATTCCTCCCCAGGCCCCATAATATGTCCGGCCAAACTATACACAAATGCGGCAGTTGCACCTAATGCAATCAAAACATTCATATTAGGAACGCCATTGCGCAAACTGTTTATTGCACTTCGACCAAAATATAACATCCCTACTATGTAAACAGGTAGGGCAAGACCTAACTGCACCCATGGATTCATCAGCCAAAGAATATGCAAGCCTGGTATCATGTGTAACATCAATACCAATGTAAATGGGAGAGTAAATAAAAAACGGTGAAGATGAGTTGATAAAAAAGGTTTAGACCTTGTAACAGCTATGCCTTCGTGTACAACCTGGTAGCCCAGTTTTTCTATTCCTTTGGCAATTTGATCGGTTGATGTTGTATCATTTAAATCGAATGATACATCTCCTCCAATCGCATTTACTTTTACATTTTGTAATCCTTTTTTTTCAAGGTACTGGTGAATGGTTAGTGCGCAATTTGAACAGGTCATGCCTTCAACCTTCCATTGTGTTTTTTCCATACTATTTTATAAATCTGGTATGCAAAATTACCAAATGGTTGATGGTTGGACTTTGGTTTAAATCACTATCTTTTTTACATGGTTGCAAACAACTGTTAAATTTGAGCAATGGAATGGTTAACTACGATCGATAACCTGGAAAAGACTGCAGCTTTATTTTGGGAAGCATTAAAAAAATACCGTGTTTTTGTATTTCATGGTGAAATGGGTGCTGGCAAAACAACATTTATTCATGCTTTATGTGCTCATAAAAAAATTAAAGATGCTTTTAGCAGCCCTACTTTTTCATTGATCAATGAATACCGGTATGTTGATGGTGAGGAAGAAAAAATAATCTATCATATGGATCTTTACCGGGTAAAAACGGAAGAGGAAGCAGTGCAGGCAGGCATTGAAGATTGCCTTTTCAGCAAACATATTTGTTTGGTAGAATGGCCTGAAAAGATACCTCACCTGTTACCGGACGAAACCTGTCATGCTTTTATAGAGATTACAGGTCCGGAAACACGCCGCATCCGAATAGCAGATAAATAGCCTATTTTTGATTTCATAAATAGTGCTGCCTGACAATCAAATATGAATGATGAGCGCTATTCCATGTGGACATCAAATTAAGAAACGAGCATCAAATAATGGCCCAGCAAAAACCTTACATCAGCACTTCTTTCAGCTACGAAACACTTGAAGAAACACTGGATATTAAACCACAGGGAGCCCAGCTTAATATTGGAATTCCAAAAGAAACCGCTTTCCAGGAAAACAGGATTGCCTTAACGCCCGAAGCCGTGAGCGTATTGGTAAGTAATGGCCACCAGGTTATAATAGAACACAATGCCGGCGAAGCAGCCCATTTTGGAGACCGGGATTATAGTGAAGCCGGTGCCAGAATAGTATATGAAAAGGCTGAAGTGTATCGGTCACCCATACTTGTAAAAAGTGCACCGGTTATTGAAGAAGATATCCCTTTTTTGCAATTGAACCAGGTAATAATTTCGCCTATCCATCTCAGTGTATTGAAATCGGAGCTGCTGCAAAAAATGATGGATAAAAGAATTACCGCTATCTCATTTGAAAATCTGAAAGATGATAGCGGTACTTATCCCATTGTTCGCAGCATGAGTGAGATTGCCGGTAGCGCAGTTATGTTGTTGGCAGCTCATTACCTGGGTTCTGCAAATCATGGAAAGGGAGTTTTATTGGGTGGTATTTCCGGCATCCCTCCAACAAAAGTTATTATTCTGGGAGCAGGTATTGTGGGTGAATATGCAGCCCGTGCAGCATTGGCACTTGGTGCTTCAGTAAAAGTTTTTGATAACAGTGTTTACCGGTTAAAAAGATTACAAACAAATATTGGGCATCGGTTATGGACATCCGTTATAGAACCACGCATTTTAGCAAAACAATTAAAAACATGCGAAGTTGCGGTAGGGGCCTTAAATTCAGCAGGTGGTCGTACTCCGATGGTTGTTACAGAAGAAATGGTCAGTAATATGCGAACAGGAAGTGTGATACTCGATGTAAGTATTGATCGTGGCGGTTGCTTTGAAACTTCAGAAATTACTTCTCATGAACACCCGGTTTTTATAAAATATGGTGTTATACATTATTGTGTACCAAATATTCCATCAGGGTTTGCCCGTACGGCATCACAGGCTATCAGTAATGTTCTGATGCCTTTACTGATGGAAGCCGGCGAAGAAGGTGGTTTTGAAAAACTCCTTTGGCATAAAGTTCACTTGCGTAGTGGCATTTATATGTTCAAAGGGGCACTTACCAATTTTTACCTGAGTGAAAGATTTGATCTTAAATATACCGATCTGAACTTGCTAATCGCCAGTCAGCGATAAAAATCCAACCTTTCCTTATTTATAGTCGCTGATTAAAATCCTGTTATCGCAAAATCCATATTCCATCTCGTCATTACTACTTACCACTACCAGCCTGTTTGCACAATGCTGTTTTATGAGGTTATGGTAAAGATCAATACCTGCCAAATCCAGGTTAGTGCATGGTTCATCCAACAAAACAATAGGTGTGTCAGAAAAAATGCATTGCGCCAGTTTTACCCGTTGCTTCATTCCCGATGAAAAGTTCCGGATTTGTTTTTCTTTTGCTTTTTCCAAACCAATAATTTCTATGATATCGTTTATTTTGATATTCTTTATAAGCGTTTTGAATTTTTGATGAAAAAAAAGAAATTCAATCAGCGTCATTTCTTCTATCACTTCAAGGTAAGGGGCGCAGATAGACACCCATGAATATACTTCTTCATGCAAAATTTCTTTATCAGAATAACTCCATTGGCATTGTCCCTCGCTTTGTTGCATGGAGCCACTTATTACCTGTAACAGGGTAGATTTTCCAGAACCATTTGGGCCTATGATAGCATATGAAGAACCTGATATAAATTCAGTGGAAAGATGACGAAATATCCAATCGCGGTTAAATCTTTTACCGGCATCAGTCAGCAATATCTTCATCAACATGGTTTTTTGAAAACCGTTTGATAATACCCCTTCGGGATTCACGGATAAACATGACAATTTCATCCCGTTCATCAGTGGCATCAAATTCTTCTTCCAGGTATTGTATGGCCTGTGTAGTATTTAATCCTTTATTATATATCACCCGGTAAATATCCAGTATATGATTAATCTTTTCGACTGTAAATCCTCTTCTCTTTAAACCAACACTGTTAACTCCTGCATAAGAAATAGGGTTTCGTGCTGCTTTTATGTAAGGCATAACATCTTTTCCTACCATGGAACCACCACTTAAAAAGGAATGCCTTCCTATTTGGACAAATTGATGAATGGCACACATACCACCCAAAATGGCAAAATCACCAATCGTTACATGGCCGGCTACCTGGGTATTGTTACTTAATATACAATGGTCACCTACTAAACAATCATGGGCAAGGTGGCAGTAAGCCATTATCAGGCAATTACTGCCAATGGTTGTTTGTTCACGATCCATGGTGCCGCGGTTGATGGTAACAAATTCACGGATCGTTGTATTGTCACCAATAACCACTCGACTGTATTCGCCCTGGAATTTGAGATCCTGGGGAATTGCGGCGATTACTGCGCCGGGGAAGATCCTGCAATTTTTACCAATTCTGGCACCTTCCATAATAGTAACATTTGATCCAATCCATGTTCCTTCACCAATTTCAACATCCTGGTGAATAACAGAAAATGGGTCAATTTTTACATTGGTGGCCAGTTTAGCATTTGGATGAATATATGTATGCGGATGAATCATGCAGGGTTAATATAAAAAGCCTCCGCCCCTGGGCGGAGAGGTGCAAAGTTAATTGTTCAGGGAGAATAGGGAAGTTTTTTTAACTAACAGCTGTTAAAAATTGTTTCAAAATGAATCACATCCCCATTTTTTTAAAACACAGATATGACAAAACTCAGGTAGCTTATTAGGTTTTGAAGCGTAAATTTGCCGCCAAATGCACCAGCCTCCCGAGATACTTCAATTAGCTTTCAGGCAGAATTTAATGCAGCATGATCTTATTCTGTTACAGGAAAAAGAACAGTTGATCCCAGGTTCAGTTCAATATGCCATACAACGTTATAGCCGTAATATTCAATGGAATATGGAAGACACCGGAATACTGGTTTATCATTTTGAAAAAAAAGATAAATCAAAAAATTTTCTTGAATTAAAGTTCTGCATTTCAGGAAATGTTTATTGCACGGAGAAGGATAAAGAATGTGATGCCTGTAAATTTGGTCAATCAAAAAACTGCCCCGAAAGAGAAGAAAGTGTAGATATAGTTAGTTTTCGTTTTTCTCCGGCCCAACTTTCCCAATTTGTAAAACCTCGTAAAGGCAATGATGTGCTGACTGAAAATATTCTGACATTCAGCCATTATTCTTCATTTACTAAAATTTTACCCCTTTGCGGAAAAACACGGAATGTATTGGAAAGTTTATTGAATCATTCCTATTCTGATAGCCTGGCAAATATTTTCATCAATGCTCAAATTCAGATGTTACTCTTATATAGCCTGGATTGTATGGTTGGTGAAAAGGAAATCGATACCATTAATTGCAAATTCCTTTCCAATGAGGCTGACCGGGAAAAGATAAATAAAGCGAGAGAAATACTTATTCAACAAATTGGTGAACCAATAACCATTAAGGAATTAAGCAGGAAGGTGGCCATGAATGAGTGTTACCTGAAAAAAGGTTTTAAGGAAATGTTTGGCAGCACCATCTTTGACTTTTACCAAAGCCAAAGGATGGAACATGCCAAATTTCTGCTTTATGAAAAAGGCTTAAGTGTTACGGAAGTTTCAGTTATGCTTGGGTATTCTTCCATTTCCCATTTCTCAACAGCATTTAAAAAACATACTGGATTAAAACCCTGTGAATTACTTTTAAGATGATTTATTTTTTGCCCCTGTAATTCAAAATATCCCTGTCGAAAAGATATAAACCACTCCGGTCATCACCTACTAATTCAAGTTTATCATTTAATACCCTTGCTGTTCTTTCTTCTTCAATTTGTTCGTTTACATACCATTGCAGAAAATTATGCGTTGCATAATCTTTTTCCGTTAAGGAGAGATGTACAAGGTCATTTATACTTTCACTTACTTTAAGCTCATGTTTTAAAAACTCTGCAAAAACGCTTTTTACAGATTTAAATGTTATTGTTGGTTGAATTAACGCAGGTATCAGTGCAAAGCCACCCCGTTCATTTACAAAACGGATTAATTTCAGCATATGAATTCTTTCTTCATCAGATTGTTGATAGAAAAAAGTGGAAACGCCATCTAATCCTGGTTGAATTTCTGCCCAGGAGGCCATGGCTAAATATGCCTGTGATGATTCAGCTTCCATTTGAACCTGGCTATTTAAGGCCGCTTGTATGGGTTTACTTAGCATAATATTTATTTATTTAATAAAAGTATGCATTAATTCCTCTTCAGGTGGATGATTCAAGCATACATTTTATGTTGATACTGAAAAAATGCCAAGGAAAATTTTATTCAATACTTTTCAAATGGCCTTTAACAAACCTTTGATTCCTGAATAAAGAACTTTCAAAGCAAAAAATTATCTTTGGTCACTTATTTAAGTATTCATCTCAAATTAATAAAATGAAAAAAATATTTCTTGTTTTTTCGATAATTACATTTGCCATTGCAACGCAGGCTCAACCACCTGCTGGGGAAGCAAATAAGGGTGATTGGTATGGTGAAAAGATTACTGCAGATGGCGCCATAAACATCGCGGAAATTCCTGCCAAACTTGAAACCAATTCAATTATCGATACCAAAATAAAAGGCAAGATCCTTGAAGTGTGCGCTAAAAAAGGTTGCTGGGTTACTTTGCAGGTAAATGACAGTACCACAGCTATGGTGAAAATGAAGGATTATGGATTCTTTCTTCCAGTTGCAGCAATTGGAAAAACAGTTGTACTCGATGGTAAGATTGAATTAAAAACAACATCGGTGGAAGAACTGCGACACTATGCTGAAGATGCCAGGAAAACACCTGAAGAAATTGCGGCTATTGTACAACCTAAAAAGGAAATTAGTGTAATGGCAAAAGGAATTGTAGTAGTAGACTGAGGGTAAGTAATTTTTTAAAAAGGCTGTCTTTTTTTGACAGCTTTTTTCATGTTTCTAATGTTTTTCGGGTAAATTCAATAGTGGCATCAAGGTCAGCATAAGTGAGCGCATTATTTAAGAACCAACTTTCAAAGGCGGATGGGGGTAAGTATACTCCTTGCTTCAACATTCCATGAAAATATTTTTTGTAAAATTCATTATTTGCAGCAGTGGCCGAAGCAAAATCTGTTACTGGCCCATCACTGAAATGAACACTCAACATAGAACCTGACTGGTTAATAACAAATGGGTTCCCCCAATCACTAAAAACCCGTTCAAGACCATTCTTCAGGTAAATCGTTTTTTTTTCTAATTCTGAATATATCAAAGGATTATCCTTTAATTCTTTGAGTAAAGTATACCCTGCAATCATGGCAATGGGATTACCACTAAGTGTGCCTGCCTGGTAAACATTGCCTAGTGGTGATATGTGTTCCATGATTTTTTGTTTGCCCCCAAAAGCACCCACAGGCAATCCGCCACCAATAACTTTTCCGTAACAAACAAGATCTGCTTGAATATTATATTTTTCCTGCACTCCACCTGCTGCCAGCCTGAACCCGGTCATTACTTCATCAAAAATTAAAACGATTTTTTCTTCATCACAAATTTTTCTTAACCCTTCTAAATAACCCGCCTTAGGTAAAATGCAACCCATATTACCGGGAACCGGTTCAACGATGATTGCGGCAATTTTATTTTTATGATGAGATACCAGGTTTTCAACTGCGTGCAGGTCATTGTAAGCACAGGTAAGTGTGTCTGCTGCAACTCCTGATGTAACACCTGGAACAGATTGAATATCAAAAGTAGCTAAACCACTCCCGGCTTTTACTAAGAAGGAATCAGCATGTCCATGATAGCAACCTTCAAACTTGATAAATTTATTTTTCTGTGTAAAACCCCTGGCTAAACGAAGGGAACTCATACACGCTTCTGTTCCACTGCTTACCATTCTTATCAAATCAACATTCGGAACCATCCCAATAATAAGTTCCGCCATATCAATTTCCAGTTCGGTAGGTGCACCAAATGAAGTAGATTCAATTGCTTTCTCCTGGATGGCCTTAATAATGGGATCGTAAGCATGACCAAGAATCATAGGACCCCATGAGGCTATATAATCAATGTAACGATTATCATCTACGTCGAATAAATAAGCACCCTTTGCTTTTTTCATAAAAATTGGGGTACCACCAACACTCTTAAAAGCCCGGACCGGAGAGTTTACACCACCAGGAATATATTTTCCGGCTCTTTCAAAAAGTCTTTTACTGTTTTCGTACATAATTCTTCTATTAAAAAATAATGATCAGGCGGATTGAACTAGTTATGCTGACTGTTACTCGCTATATTTCTGCAATATTACGATGATCAGATTACTGCCCGCTTGCATAATTTTATGCTTTAACTTATTGAAAATAAATCAACCGATTATTCAACATAACTTTATCCTCCTTCAGAAAATGTGGGATGAATGAAATTCTATAAAATTTCTTTTATGGTAATTCGTTTCATGAGTGGAATAGTTTAAAATATAAAACCTGGACAGGTATATTGTTTAATATGAATTTATCTGCATGCCAAAATTACCTGAAAAAATAAAATAAAAAGAATGGCCGTTGTAAATATTATTTGGATCGATGATGAAATAGAAAGCCTGCAATCACAAAAAATATTTTTAGAAAGTAAAGGCTACAAAGTAACCACACTAACGAATGGTTTTGACGCCATTGATTATGTTAAAGAAAATCCGGTTGATGTTGTTTTAATTGATGAAAGTATGCCTGGTATTACCGGGCTGGAAACGCTTGCAAAGATTAAGGAGGTGAACTCGCAAATACCTGTAATACTGATTACCAAAAATGAAACTGAAGGCCTGATGAATGAAGCTATTGGTAACCAGATTAGTGATTATCTTATTAAACCTGTAAATCCTAACCAGGTTTGGTTAAGTTTAAAAAAAATTATTGATAACCGCCGGCTGGTTGCTGAAACCACAACTAGCGCTTACCAGCAACAGTTTCGTAATTTATTTATGGCTTTAAACAGCAATCCGGATTATAATGAATGGATGGATATTTATAAAAAACTGGTTTATTGGGAGCTGGAAATGGAAAAAAGTGATAGCCCTGAAATGCAGGAAATTCTGCAATCTCAAAAAAGCGAAGCAAACACCGAATTTTTTAAATTCATTTCCCGGAATTATGCTTCATGGCTAAATCCGAAAAATACAGGTGGCCCAATAATGTCCCATACATTAATAAAAACTAAGGTGCTTCCACACCTTGAAAAGGGTAAGCCTTTGTTTTTTATATTAATTGATAACCTGCGGGTAGATCAGTGGAAAGCTATTCAACCTATTTTCGCAGAAAGCTTCCGCATACTGGAAGAAGATTCATTTTACAGCATTTTACCTACTGCAACACAATATGCACGTAATGCAATTTTCGCTGGCATGTTACCGATAGATATTGAAAAAAAGTTTCCAAATGAATGGAAAAATGATAATGATGAGGGTGGAAAAAATCAGTCGGAACTGGAATTTTTAAAAGGGCAACTGAATATAGTAGCGGATAAAAATTTTAAATTCTCCTATACTAAAGTTTTAAATAATAGTGCAGGACTGGAACTGGTTAACAATATTCATAATCTGATGAATAATGATCTGAATGTTGTGGTTTATAATTTTGTTGATATGCTAAGTCATGCCAGGACTGAAATGGAAGTATTGAAGGAACTTGCCGGAGATGAGATTAGTTATAGAAGTCTGACCACTTCCTGGTTCGAGCACTCTCCGCTACACCAGGCATTGAAAAAAATTGCCGATAAAGGTGTGCGGATTGTATTAGCCACGGATCATGGAAGTGTCCGTGTAAAAACTCCCTACAAAGTAGTAGGAGATAAACAAACTACTACCAATCTTCGTTATAAACACGGCCGGAATCTGAATTATGAAAGTAAGGATGTTCTGGCATTCCGTGATCCCCGGGAAGTTGGATTACCTGTTCCAACCATTAACTCATCGTTCATATTTGCCAAAGAAGATGGTTTTTTATGTTATCCTAACAACTATAACTATTATGTGAATTATTATAAAAACACATTTCAGCATGGAGGAGTCAGCATGGAGGAAATGATTATTCCGGTTGTGCGGATGGAGAGTAAATAATACTTTGGGGGAGTGATTGTGGAAAATTCGGAAGGTTCAATATACTTTTAGTTAGAGGCAACGGATATTTTTGCTTAGTGCAAATAACTTTGAATGAAGAATAAATTATGAAGTATACGCAATCTACACTTGATAAAGTTGAAAAGATCCTGGAATCTTCAGGATATGTACTTCGTTATGAAAAAGGTACTTTTCAAAGTGGCTATTGTATTTTAGAAGATAGAAAAGTTGTAGTGTTGAATAAGTTTTTGCCAGTTGAAGGTCGGATAAACACTTTAATAGACCTTATCCCCCAATTGGAAATACAGCCCAATGAATTGCCACCGGATTCCAAAAAAATATTTGATGAAATTATGGGCAAACTTCAAAAGTAAAATTGTGGAGCAAAAATCTTTACTATTCCATTCTTCTTATTTTTGTTAAGTGACATGTCCCCCACTTACCATTACTTTTTTAGGTACAGGCACCAGTAGTGGCGTGCCGATGATTGCGTGTGATTGTTATGTGTGCACATCTCCGGATACAAAAGATAAGCGTTTTCGTACAAGCATACTTGTTGAAAGTGAGAAAACCAGTTTAGTGGTTGATACTCCTCCTGATTTCAGAAGCCAGATGTTAAGGGCTAAAGTGAAAAAATTAGATGCCGTTATTTTCACTCACCCTCATAAGGATCATTTGGCAGGTTTGGATGATGTTAGAGCATTTAATTTTTTTAATAATAAGGCGATGGATGTATTCGCCAATAAAATGACACAAAAGGCCATCCTCAATGATTTTGCTTATGCATTTAGCGATTTCAAATATCCTGGTGTACCTGAGATTCGGCTTAAGGATATTGAACTTGATCCATTTATTGTGGGTGATATTCCGGTTATACCTATTTTAGTGTGGCATTACAAAATGCCGGTACTGGGATTTCGGTTTGGTCATTTTACCTATATTACGGATGCTAAGCGGATTGATGAAAAGGAAATGGAAAAAGTTAAAGGTTGCCAGGCACTTGTATTAAACGCGCTAAGAAAACAAACGCATATTTCTCATTTTACTTTAAGTGAAGCCATCGATATTGTGCATGAATTAGGTATTCCTGAAGGATATTTTACCCATATCTCTCACCAGTTGGGCCGTCACCAGGAAGTGGAACAAGATTTGCCCTCCGGCATTCATATGGCTTACGATGGGTTGCAACTACATTTTAAAGAAAAAAAATAATTTTTTTAACGAACAGGTGTTAGTGTTCATATTTCTTTCTTAATTTGCATTCGGCCTTTAACGATTGCCATAATGCGATTATAAGTCGTATTTTAAAAAACCCTTTTCAGATTAATATCTGATAAGGGTTTTATTTTAGATTTTAAATAATTACTATAAAATGAATTTTGAACACAATGAAATTACCAGCCAGGTAACTCAAATGGCCCGCGACTTTGCCCATCAACACATAAAACCATATGTGATGGAATGGGATGAAAGCCAGGAATTCCCAGTACATGTTTTTAAAGAAATGGGTAAACTTGGTTTGATGGGTGTTTTGGTGCCGGAGAAGTGGGGTGGAGCTGGTCTCACTTATTTTGAATACAAAGCGGTTATTGAGGAAATCTCAAAAGTTTGTGGATCAATTGGTCTTAGCCTGGCTGCGCATAATTCGCTATGCACCGGTCATATTTTAGCTTTTGGAAATGATGAACAAAAAAATAAATACCTGCCTAAGTTAGCAACGGCTGAATGGATTGGTGCATGGGGTTTAACAGAACCCAATACAGGAAGTGATGCAGGTAACATGAAAACAACAGCTATTAAAGAAGGAGATGAATGGGTGATTAATGGAACCAAAAACTGGATCACACATGGTATTAGTGGTGATCTTGCTGTAGTAATGTGCCGTACCGGTGAACCTCGCAGCAAGAATAATTCAACTGCTTTTTTAATTGAAAGAGGAACACCTGGTTTTAGCGGAGGTAAGAAAGAAAATAAACTTGGCATGCGTGCCAGTGAAACCTCAGAAATGATTTTCGATAATTGTCGTATTCCGGATGCAAACAGGTTGGGAAATGTGGGCCAGGGTTTTAAACAAGCGATGCAAGTGCTTGATGGAGGACGTATTTCTATTGCATCTTTATCCCTTGGAATAGCCAAAGGTGCTTATGAAGCTGCTTTAAAATATGCTCAGGAACGTCAGCAATTTGATAAACCTATAGCCAGTTTCCAGGGTATTTCATTTAAGTTGGCTGATATGGCAACTGAAATCGAAGCAGCTGATCTATTAACATTGCAGGCTTGTGATGTAAAGAACAAGGGTGGCAATGTTACCAAAATTTCAGCTATGGCGAAATATTATGCTAGTGAGGTCTCTGTAAAAGTTTCTACAGATGCAGTACAGATTTTTGGTGGTTATGGATATACAAAGGATTTTCCAGTGGAGAAATTTTATCGGGATTCAAAACTTTGTACTATTGGGGAAGGCACCAGTGAAATTCAAAAAATGGTAATATCAAGGGAAGTTCTAAAATAGGTTTGCAAATATTTTGTATGCAAAAAAGGGTTATTTAATTTCCTGCATTTCAACCAGTTTTCTATAAAATCCATTCTGATGCATAAGTTCCACATGTGTACCCCTTTCTACAATTTCTCCTTTTTGTAAAACTATTATTTCATCAGCATGGCGAATGGTACTTAACCGGTGTGCTATTACTATACTTGTCCGATTTTGCATCATATTATTGATGGCATCCTGAACCAGTCTTTCACTTTCTGTATCCAAAGATGAGGTGGCTTCGTCCAGTATCAGGATGGGAGGGTTTTTTACAACAGCACGTGCAATTGTCATACGTTGACGTTCACCACCACTCAGCTTACTGCCACGATCACCTATATTGGTTTGATATCCTTTTTCTTTATAAACTATAAATTCATGGGCATTTGCCACTTTTGCGGCTTCAACAATTTCTTCTTCAATTGCATTACTTTTTCCAAGTTTTATATTATTCTCAATAGTATCATTGAACAGGATTGCTTCCTGGGTTACTATACTCATCAAAGCTCTTACAGAATGTAAAGAGTAGTCACGGATATTTTTTCCATCAATCAATAACTCACCGCTGCTAACATCATGAAAACGCGGTACGAGATCTGCCAGGGTTGATTTTCCTGCTCCTGAAGAGCCTACTAAAGCAACAGTTTTTCCTTTTTTAATAGTAAGGTTAATATCTTTTAATATTACATGATCCTCGTAATTAAAGTTTACATTTTTAAATTCTATAGCATGGTTGAATGATGTGATTTTGGGACCATTTTCATTTTCATCTACTTTTACCGGAGCCATTAAAATTTCTTCTATCCGTGCTATAGCAGCACTCCCACGCTGCATATTATAAAAAGAAGTTGAAAGCGATTTTGAAGGGTTAATGATCTGTGTAAAAATCCCGATATACATAATAAATCCTTCAGGCTCCAACCCGAACCCTCCACTTAATACGAGCCGACCGCCAAAGAAAAGAATGCCACATAAAACCATCACCCCTAAAAATTCACTTAATGGAGAAGCAAGATCCCTCCTGTATTGCATTTTGTTACGAATATGAAAAAGATCTTCATTGGTTGTTATGAATTTATTGCGTAGTATATTTTCAGCATTGAAGGCTTTTATTACCCTTAGGCCTCCAAGTGTTTCGTCCAATACAGATAAGGCTTCGCCTAGCTTAACGGCAGCAATATTGGATTGCTTTTTTAAAGAGCGGCTAATGCGACCTATAAGTATAGCAGTTAATGGTAAAAATATAAGGAGAAACAGGGACAATTGCGGACTTAAGAAAACAAGCGTGCTTAGGATAATCAATATGTTCAGTGGATCTTTTATCAAACCTTCCATTGTACCTACCACAGAACCTTCCAGTTCACCAATGTCATTTGTCATCCGGCTCATAACATCACCTTTTCGTTGATCGGTGAAATAACCTATGGGTAGTTGAAGTAATTTATTGTACAGATCTGCCCGTAACCTGGTCATGATTGAATTTTTCATAGGGGCCAGGACATAGTATGATAAATACAGGAAAATATTTTTCAGAAAAACGGTAATAATTATTACGAGACATATATATCCCAATGCGATAATTGCACCGTTTGCGCCATTCATTACAATAAGATTGCTGATCTGGTAATTAATAAATTGAATCAGATCGTTTGAATTGCTTATCCCATCTGGTGGTGCTAATATAAGAGCCTCCTGGGAAAATATTAACCGTAAAAAAAAAGGTAATGTTCCTAATGATATTAAAGAAAAAATGATGGAAAGGATCGTAAACAGAAAGTACAAAACAATATTGCCCTTATAGAACCTTAAATATTTGAAAAGCCGTGCGTATTTTTTCATTCGTGTTTTTAGATCAGTAAAACCGCCACAAAGTAACTAATTTTACTACGAATAAACTGAACGGTTATGCAGGAAGGGAAACGTCAAAAACAAATCAGTGGCCTGTTGCAACAGGAGTTAAGCCAGGTATTTCAACGTTTAGGTTTAAATATGATAGAAGGAGCAATGATTTCTATTTCTTCTGTAAAAATAACGCCCGATCTTTTAGAGGCAAGGGTTTACCTGAGTATTTTCCAGTCCAAAGATGTAAAAAATGTGATGAATAAGATTGATGACAGGAGTTGGGAAATTAAAAAGGAACTGGTGGAAAGAATTAAACTACAGCTTAGAAGAATACCAGAAATAAAATATTTTCATGATGACACACTTGACCATGTATTTAAAATGGAAAAACTGTTTGATGAAATAAAAGAAAAAGACCAAACAAAGGATGAGGATTCAAACGAGAATAATTAATCCTCCCAAACTATTATTCTAAATTCTTTTAAATATTAATTGTTGCACTTTTTATTTGCCTGGCGATATTTTAAAGCAAAGAAGTCTACTAATGCTATCAATGTTATTTCATGGATCAGTATTGTGGCTATGATTATTGGAACTGCCGTCTTAATATTGGTATTAAGTGTTTTTAATGGGTTTGAAGGATTGGTAAAATCTCTTTATTCATCTTTTTACACAGATTTAAAAGTATTGCCTTCCAGTGGTAAGATTATTCCCGTAAGTGAGGAGCAATTAAGAAAAATCAGGGCATTAACCGCAGTCAGGAATGTTTCGTTAGTGGTAGAAGAAAAGGCATTATTACAAAATGGCGATTATCAATCAGTAATCTATCTGAAAGGGGTTGATGAAAATTACCAATATGTGGCGGGTGTAGCAAACAGCGTTGTAAAAGGTAATTTTGATCTGGGAGATGAAAATTCTCCATCACTTGTTTTAGGTGCAGGCATTGAAAGTGCCGTGGGTGTACAGTCTGATCGTAATCTTTTTCCACTGGTCGTTTACCTTCCGCGTAAGGATGCACAAAACCTGGCCGATCCCATGAATGCCATTAGTTCAGATACCATAAATACTTCCGGCACTTTTGTAATTCAGCAGGATTTTGATAACAAATACGCAATTACTAACCTGGCTTTTATAAAACTGATGTTGGGAATGGAGCCTAACCAATTCAGCGGGTTGGAAATTGCTCTTCACGATCCGGAGAAAGCGGATGCTACAAAACAAGCTATCATTGATATTTTTGATGAGGGCTATCTGGTTCAGACCCGCTATGAACAAAATCAAAGCCTTTACTCCGTAATGCGAGCTGAAAAATGGGTTATATATGCCATACTTAGTTTAATCCTGATTGTTGCCGCTTTTAATATGATAGGGGCATTGACTATGCTGGTGCTTGAAAAAGAAAAGGATATAAGTGTTTTACATGCTTTAGGAGCGAACAGGAATTTTATTCAGAAAATTTTTTTGAGCGAGGGTATTTTAATTGCTATAATCGGCGGGGGAATTGGAATGATAATGGCTGCCTTAGCAGCCTGGTTACAGATTCAATTCAAATTAATACCCTTGCAGGGCGGATCTTTCTTAATTGATTATTTTCCTGTTACACTCCAATTAAAAGATTTTTTACTGGTAGGTACTACAGTATTCATCATTGCAGTTCTGGCTGCCTGGATTCCCAGCAGAAAAGCAGCCCGTCAATCATTTTCCTTAAGGAGTGAATAAAACTTAAATAAAACTTGTCTTTTTTCTATTGCCGGAAATATTAATAATCTCCCATAGTTTCCGGTAATTGAGCTAATGCTTTTTCCAGTTGTTCATCATTGGGCGCTACACCATGCCAGCCATGGTCGTTTTCCATAAAATCAACACCTTTACTCATAATCGTTTTCATCATTATAGCAATCGGTTTGCCTTTTCCGGTTAGTGATTTTGCTTTTTCCAGTGTTGTAACCACCTCGTCAATATTATTTCCATCCATTTTTAAAACAGTCCATCCAAATGCTTCAAATTTCTGGCCTATATCACCCAGGTTCATTACTTTGGTTGTAGTGCCATCTATTTGCTGGTAATTCCAGTCAACCGTTGAAATCAGGTTATCCACTTTATGATGCGCTGCAAACATGAGTGCTTCCCAATTTTGGCCTTCCTGTAATTCACCATCTCCATGCAGTGAAAAAACCAGATGATTATCCTTATTTAATTTTTTGGCTAATGCAGCTCCTATGGCTACACTCATCCCTTGTCCAAGCGAACCAGAGGCAACCCGTATTCCAGGTAAATGCTCATGTGTAGTAGGATGTCCCTGCAAACGAGAATTTATTTTTCGAAAGCTGGAAAGTTCACTGATATCAAAATATCCTGATCGGGCCAGTGCTGAATAAAATACCGGGGAAATATGTCCATTTGATAGAAAAAACAAATCTTCATTTTTGCCATCCATAGAAAAGGTCGGGTTATGTTCCATAATCTGGAAATACAACGCGGTAAAAAAATCTGTGCATCCTAAAGAACCACCGGGATGACCGCTATTGGCTCCATGCACCATGCGTAAGATATCCCTGCGAATTTGAGAAGCTATTTCATTTAATGGTGGCATATATTTTTTATTGATGATTAAACATGTAAGAGGCTTCACTTTTCAATTTGCCTTTAAGTGTGCAAAATTGCAATCTTTTGAACACTATTACAATTAAAAATCTGATATATCAATAAATTCATTATCAATGCTTCAGGTATTATTTTTTGGCATGGTTATATGAAATTATTATGACCAGATGCAAAAATTAAAGGGGTAAAGACTACTTTTGTACGCCAAAACCATAAAAGGGATGTTAGATATTTTTTTGACTGGATCTGTTTCGTTTATAATTACCTTTCTGGCTATACCGGTTATTATTAAAATTGCAAAGTATAAAAAGCTTTACGATCTGCCTGATGAACGTAAAGTTCACACACAACCTATTCCATCTTTGGGAGGTGTTGGCATTTTCGGAGGTTTTCTGCTTGCAGCGCTTTTATCTATACCGATAGTACATAATCCTGAATTTCAGTATTTTTTTGCAGCGGCTTTTGTGATCTTTTTCCTTGGTTTAAAGGATGATGTTTTGATTTTAACGGCTACAAAGAAATTTATTGGTCAGGCCATTGCAGCTTCTATTTTAATTCATTTGGGTGGAATCAGAATTGAAAGCATGCACGGATTATTAGGAATCTACGAAATTCCTGAAGCTTTCAGTCTGGCACTCACATATCTTACAATCATAGTTATAACCAATTCATTTAACCTGATTGATGGTGTAGATGGGTTGGCGGGTACCTTGGGTTTACTTACTATGGTAATTTTTGGGGTGTATTTTTTTATGATTGATATGCATGCATATACATTACTAAGCTTTTCATTAGCAGGAAGCCTTGTTGCTTTTCTCATATTTAATAATAATCCCGCTAAGATATTTATGGGTGATTCTGGATCATTGATGGTAGGTTTGTTTAATTCTATCCTGGTAATAAAATTTATAAACTTTGCATCATTGTCCACTGTTTCTTTTCCTATAGTTTCTGCAGTTGCTGTAGGATTTGCTATTCTTTTTGTGCCCCTGTTTGATACATTGAGGGTATTCAGTATCCGCATATTTAGTGGTCGTTCACCATTTACTCCTGATAGAAACCATTTTCATCATTTATTACTGGATAAAGGTTTCAGTCATACACATGTTACTCTTTGTTGCACAGCCATAAATATAATGTTTATTGCATTGGCATATTTCGGGCGTCATATAGGCCCTAATTATATCATGTTGATTATGCTCTTAATAGCATTTACTGCATTGGGAGTCATGTATTTCCACAGAACCAGGCGTAAGGTTATTATGTCCACTTATAATCTTTCCAAAGCCATTGGCAGTAATGAAATCAAACAAACTTCAAAAGTAATTGCCCTGAAGCAGGAAGCTGTTGCTGTTGTCAATGAAGATTAGCATATAATATTTATTGCATTAAGGTGTCATGGAGTTTTTTTTCATTCATCCTCTTTTGTTAGTTTTGAGGTTGATAAAATAATCCATTTATGTCAGATGATTTAGCACACATAAATTCCGTAGCGGAAGACACCATGAATAAAGCCATTCAACACATGGAGTCTGAACTGGTAAAAATAAGAGCGGGGAAGGCAAATCCTCAGATGTTAGAAGGTATTTCAGTGGATTATTATGGTTCTCCCACTCCACTTAGCCAGGTTGCAAATGTAAATGTATTGGATGCACGTACACTTACAATACAACCATGGGAAAAGAATATGTTACAACCAATCGAAAGAGCAATTATCGCTTCCAATCTGGGTATCAATCCTCAGAATGATGGGATAATGATCAGGATGTTTTTACCGCCATTAACGGAAGAAAGAAGAAAAGAATTGGTTAAGAGGTGCCATGCGGAAGCAGAACATAGCAGGATCACTATTCGTAATATTCGTCGGGATGCCATTGAGCAGGTAAAAAAATTACAAAAGAATGGGCTAAGTGAAGATATTGCCAAAGATGCAGAAGCAGAGGTACAAACCTTAACTGATAAATTTATAAGCCAGATTGAAAAGCATCTGACTTTTAAGGAAAAGGAGATAATGTCGGTATAAATGTTTAGGATCTCTTTTATTTGCGCAGCTCTTGGCTGCGTTTATTTTTTATTGGTAAGGTAAACGCCTCCCAAAATTACACTTAGGCAGGCAACTTGTACCCAGGTAACCTCTTCGTTATAAATTATACCCCAGCCCATTGCAACAAACGGAATTCCATAGGTTATCGTAGAAGAAAAAAGACCACCGGCTCTTTTTACCAGTATATAAAAAAACGCAGTGGCAATTGCACTGCCCATCACACCCAGTAAAACGGAAGCCATTATAGGCCAAAATAGCGTATGATCTATTAAGGTGGTTTGAAAGAAGTCCTGTTGCCATAAAATTGAACCAGTCGGTAAACACATAAAGGCTAGTGAAACAGTAGCTGCATGAATTGGATTTACATCCTTTAAAAAATGACTCACTAGATTTACATTGAATCCATAGGAAATTGAAGCCAATAAAACCAACGTAGCATATCCCAGGTTATCTATATGCAGATTTCTCTGCGAAAGTGTTAACAATACCAATCCCATTAACCCAACCAGGACACCTGCAATTTTGATTGGAAGAATTTTTAATTTAAAAAATAAAATGCCCAGGACTACTACGAAAAGCGGCGTCAGTGAATTCAGGATAGCGGCCAATGCGCTGTCAATATTATTTGCTATGGCTTCAGCAAAGAAAAATGCAGGAATAAGATTACCTGTGACCCCTGTTAAAATAACCAATGAAATCTTTTTACTGGGTAGCTTATGTAAATGGTTGATCGAAAATGGAAGAAATACCAGCCCTGCCGAAAATATACGAACGGCAGCAATCTCCACCGCCGTTAATCCCTCACTGCTGATTTTCATCAAAATAAATGAGCTGCCCCAAATGAGGGCCAGAAAAATAAAAATCGACCAGTTAATTAAGTCGTGCCTGTTCATAGTTAAAAAAAGAGTGCAAAGGTCTGGGAATTATAATGATCAGTCATTTGAATTTTTGAATTCAATAAAGTAGCTTTCAAAAAAAAGTATGTCAAGGATCAAATTATCTGAACTTTCATCAAGGGCGCCAAAAGAGTTTGGTAAAGAAGCGACTAAGAAAAAAACCATAACCATACTGGAAGAACTGGATGACTTGCAAAATCTTTTATTTGCTGAGGGAAAACATTCCATACTCGTTGTTTTACAGGCTATGGATGCAGGAGGTAAGGATGGTTTGATCCGTGATGTTTTTGGCAATTTGAATCCGCAGGGAGTACGCGTTAGATCATTCAAAGGCCCTACGGAGGAAGAACTTTCTCATGATTTTTTATGGCGCATACATAAGCATTCTCCTCCTAAAGGAATCATCCAGATATTCAACCGGTCTCATTACGAGGATGTACTGATCACACGCGTCAAAGGTTGGTGTGATGATGAAACTGCTATGAAGCGGATGAAGGCCATAAACGATTTTGAACGATTATTAACTGAACATAATAATACAACCATACTCAAATTTTATCTTCACGTTTCTACTGAAGAACAACAGGAAAGATTAAACGAGAGAATAAGTAATCCTGCCAAACAATGGAAATATAACGAACAGGATTTTGAAGAAGCTAAAGTTTGGGATAAGTATATGCATGCATATGAAGATGCATTTGAAATTTGTAATGAAATACCATGGAATATAATTCCTGCCGACCAGAATTGGTACAAGGAATATCTGGTTGCTGTAATGCTCCATGAAACACTTCAAAGTTTTGACATGAAATACCCGGGCATGAAAAAATAAGATTTATCAAAATGTATTAAAATAGTTTAAAAAATTAATTTATGGGAATGCTCAAAGAATATAAAGAATTTGCTATGAAGGGCAACCTGGTTGATATAGCAGTTGCTTTTGTTATGGGTGCTTCTTTCGGTAAAGTTGTAACATCTTTAAATGAAGGTGTCGTTATGCCTTTGGTTGGTATGTTATTAGGTGATTTTGACCTGGCTGAAAAAAAGTATGTTTTAAAAGAAGGAACTGAACCTGTCATAGATTCATCTGGAAACGAAATTAGTGCAGCAGTGACTGAAGTGTCTATCAAATGGGGTGCATTTGTAACAGCAGTTATAGATTTTATCATTATTGCATTCGTGATGTTTTTAATTATCAGGGCAATCAATTCCATGAAGAAAAAACAAGAGGCCGAGGTGGCTGCGGCTCCGGAACCCTCACTTACAGATAAATTGTTAATGGAGATCAGGGATCAGCTAAAAAAATAAATATCTGATAGATCACCCCTGAAAATGGACTTGTTTTTTTAAGTATGTATCCTGCTTTAGCAAGTTAAATTATATACTTTTGACATCCCGGAAAGGTGGACAATCTTCCAGGATGTCTTTTTAATTAAAATGATAGCACCGTGAACAATGCCCAGTACCAGATCAAACTTCCACAATTTGAAGGCCCTTTCGACCTGTTACTTTTTTTTATAGAAAGAGATGAACTGGATATTTATAATATACCCATTACGGAGATAATAAATGATTTTTTAGATTATATCCACAAACAGGAATCTCTGAATATTGAACTTTCGAGTGAATTTATTTTGTTTATTTCTACTCTTATGCGCATAAAAGCAAAAATGTTGATACCGCGTAAAGAAATTGATGATCAAGGCAATGAAATTGATCCCCGGCAGGAATTGATTGATAAAATCCTGGAATATAAAAAATATAAAGAAGCTTCTGCTAAAATGGCTGATATGGAGGCGGTACGTATGCTGATGGTTAAAAGAGGAAATATCCAAAAGGAGCTTTCCAATATTGGCGAAGATGCCGGGGAAGGAACAGAAATACAGAATATCACTTTATTCAAACTAATGAAAAGTTTTGAAAAGGTGATGTTGCGGTACCAGGATCGTTTCAATATACCCGTGCACACGGTTGTTCAATATAACTATAGCATGGAAAAAAGCCGTGAGTATATGCTCTCGGTTGCAGGTACAGAAAAAAATGTTTCATTCGAAAAAATATTCGAACCATGTGAGAACAGGGTGCATGCGATTTTTCTTTTCCTTTCCTTATTGGAGCTGGTACAACAAAAGTTTTTAAAAATAATGATTGGAGAAGGGAAGAACAATTTTTTAATTGAATACATAGAACCTGAAGACAGGCTGCCTTTAACAGCAATGGATATTTAATAACCACAATAAATAAAAGATCATGAAAAAAAGATTTGCTACAGCAAAATGGATTGGAACAGGTAAAGAAGGTACAGGTACGTTGAGCTCACAAACCGGTGCCTTTTCAGATGCGCAGTATTCTTATAAAAGTAGATTTGAAGAAGGTACAGGTACTAATCCAGAGGAATTAATAGCAGCTGCCCATGCAGGATGTTTTTCTATGAAATTAAGTTTTGTTTTAGGTGAAGCTGGCTTTACACCAGATAGTATTGAAACAAAATGCACCATTTCCCTTGACAATGGTTCGATCACTGAAAGTCACCTGGATGTAAAAGCAACAGTGCCTGGATTAGATGGAGAAAAATTTAAGGAGCTGGCAAACAAAGCAAAAGAAAGTTGCCCGGTAAGCAAAGCTTTAAGTATTAATATTAGTATAGAAGCTGCATTGGCATAATCTATAATAAAAATCTTTGCAAAAGATTCGTTAGGTTCTTTATTGTTGCTTTAAAAATTAATCAGATGAAATAAAAAAGCCAGTACATAGTGCTGGCTTATATTTTTTTGACAAGACTTTATTATCAGCCAAAAAGATCACTAACAGAAACGGAAGTATCCATCATTTCCCTTAGTGTTTCTATGATAGCTGTAGCATCATAACCACATTCACGGTGCAATTCTTTTAATGTGCCATGTTCAACGATTCTGTCTGGAATACCCAGCATCTTAATCTCAGCTGAATATTTATGTTCATTCATAAATTCCAGAACTGCTGATCCAAAACCTCCTACTATGGTGCCATCTTCAACCGTAATAATCTTTTTGAATTTGCTAAAAACCTCGTGAAGCATTTCTTCGTCCAGAGGTTTTGCAAAACGCATGTCATAATGTGCAGGGTCAAGTCCTTCCGCTTTTACATCGCGGATGGCTGAACCTGCGAAATTACCCGGGTGGCCGAAGGATAAAATAGCCACTTCTTTCCCATCTTTTATCTTTCTTCCTTTGCCAATTTCTATTTCTTCAAACGGTGTTTTCCAATCCGTCATTACACCTTCCCCACGGGGATAACGGATAACAATAGGTGAATTTATTTTTTCCAGTTGAGCCGTGTACATAATATTGCGTAATTCCTTTTCATTCATGGGTGCAGATACAATCATGTTTGGAATACAACGCATATAAGCTATGTCGTATGCACCATGATGCGTGGGCCCATCTTCTCCAACCAATCCTGCCCGGTCCAGGCAAAATATAACGGGTAATTTTTGTATGGCAACATCATGCACAACCTGGTCATAGGCTCTTTGCATGAAGGAGGAGTAGATGTTACAATATACCCTCATACCTTGTGTAGCCATACCTGCACTCAAGGTTACAGCATGTTGTTCGCAAATTCCAACATCAAAAGCCCGATCAGGCATTTTCGCCATCATATATTTCAATGAAGAACCACTTGGCATAGCAGGAGTAATGCCAAATATTTTTTCATTTTGCTCAGCCAGTTCTATTATAGTATATCCAAAAACATCCTGGTATTTTGGAGGTTGCGGTTTTTCAAAGTTCTTTTTTACTATTTCGCCGGTTACTTTATCAAATAAGCCGGGAGCATGCCAAATAGTTTGTTCTTTTTCAGCCAATGAATAGCCTTTACCTTTTACCGTTACTATATGTAATATTTTGGGTCCCGGAATTTCACGAAGATCTTTCAGCGTATCTACCAGTTTAGTGATATTATGTCCATCAATAGGACCAAAATACCGCATACCCAAAGCTTCGAACAAATTAGCGCTGCTACTCAGCATACCCTTTAAACCTTCAGTCAGTTTGTGTGCCATGGCACGACTAAAATTTTTGCCTACAGGTAACTTCCCTAATAGTTTCCAGACATCATCTTTTACTTTATTATAGGTTGGAGAGGTAACAATATCCGTCAGGTATTCTTTCAAAGCGCCAACATTAGGATCAATACTCATGCAATTATCATTCAACACAACCAGCATATCCGTATCCGCTACTCCAGCATGATTCAGGGCTTCAAATGCAAGGCCGGCAGTCATAGCGCCATCACCTATTACAGCAGCTACTTTGCGATTTTCTTTATTATATTTTGAAGCCATTGCCATTCCTAATGCTGCAGAAATAGATGTGGATGAATGCCCGACCCCGAAAGTATCATATTCACTTTCGCCACGTTTAGGGAAACCACTAAGGCCATTATATTTTCGATTCGTCATAAAATTATCCCGGCGACCAGTAAGAATTTTATGGCCATATGCCTGGTGACCAACATCCCAAACTAATTGATCATATGGTGTATGGTAAATGTAATGAAGGGCAACAGTAAGTTCAACGACGCCTAAGCTGGCTGCAAAATGGCCTCCATGAACGCTTACAACATCAATGATGTATTGACGTAATTCATCACAAACCTGGTGTAATTTTTCTTTTGGAATTGTTTTTAGATCCGCTGGCGAATTAATATCTTTCAATAAAGGGCCGGGAATGATTTCCATTCAGCTGAAGTTTAGCTGTAAAAATAATCTTTTCCCTCTATAGAATGGAGTTCTCTGGGGGTAATTAACAAGAATGCCCAAAATGCTGATCGTTAATAAAAATTTAAAGGACCTTTAATTCCCGTGTTAATTTTTAGTAATATTACCTCGTGTTTTGGACTTTCATTCCACTGGTAATCGCTATTTTTCCACTGGTATATTTGAGGAGAATTGCGTTATCTGAATAGTTTAGTTTTGTAATTATATGCAAATAGGTCATAAAAGGTATTGGTTGTTTCAACTGGTGGGGTGGGGATTGTTTGCACTGATAAACATATTTTTTGCTCTTACATTCGATAAGATCAACAACCTGTTTGTTAATCGCTTACTTATCTTCCTTTTGATGGGTATTATTTTTACCCATTTAATGCGATGGATTATTTTACGTATTGACTTACTCATCAAACCTCTGAATGTTCAGATACCTGGATTTATACTCATCACATTCGTGTTTTCTATCGTCCTGGCATTGATTGAAGTGGCTGTATACCAGGCACTCCAGTTACAAGGTGAAAGAAATACCTATACTTTTTTTGGGCAGTTACTGGTAAATACTTTTAATACTTTTATTTACCTTTTTATCTGGAATTGCATCTATTTTATTTATCACTATGTACAAAAAAGCAGGAAGCAACAATTGGATACACTTCAACTTGAAGCGTTAGTAAAAAGTTTGGAACTGAACACTATAAAAGCACATATAAATCCTCATTTTATATTCAACGCACTCAATAGCATCCGAGCCCTGATAGATGAAAATCCTAAAAGAGCCCGAAATGCTATCACAGAACTCAGTAATATACTTCGCAGCAGTTTGCAAACAGAAAAAATGGAAACTGTTCCCTTTGAAAGAGAATTGAACATTGTAAAGGATTACCTGGCATTAGAAAATATGCGCTTTGAAGATCGTTTACAAGTTGAATATGATATAGATGAAGATACTTTAAATCAGCCTGTACCCCCCATGATGTTACAAACCCTGGTGGAGAATGCCATCAAACATGGTATTAGTAAACAAATAAAAGGCGGGGTTGTTAAGATTACCTCTGATTTTAAGGATAATTTTCATGAGCTGGCAGTTCAAAATACCGGTTTTTTAAATGGGCATACACAATCTGAAGGATTTGGCATTTCCAGTACACAAAACAGGTTAAATTTATTATACGGATCAAAGGCCAGTTTCGATATACGGCAAATAGATCCTTTTCTTGTAGAAGCTAAAGTACTATTACCCGTTGACACATTTTAAAACTAACACACATGAGAGCAATCATTATTGATGATGAAAGGCTTGCACGTACTGAACTTAAAAAACTGCTACAGGATTTTCCTGAAGTAGAAGTCATAGATGAAGCCGCCAATGCACAGGAAGGTATTCAAAAAATCGAATTATTAAGACCAGACCTGATTTTCCTGGATATCCAGATGCCGGGTAAAACAGGTTTCGATATGTTATCAGAATTGGAAAAATCACCCCAGGTAATTTTTACCACTGCATATGATGAATATGCTTTAAAAGCTTTTGAAGTTAATGCGTTAGATTACCTTTTAAAACCTATTGAACCTAAAAGGCTGGCTGATGCCATTCATAAGCTTCAACTGACATCAGTACCCAAGGAACAAAATTTGGTGGGAGAAAATTTCAATCAAAGTATGTTAAATGAGCATGATCAGGTTTTTGTAAAAGATGGCGAAAGATGTTGGTTTGTAAAATTGACTGAAATACGATTGTTTGAAAGTGTAGGTAATTATGCCAAAGTATTCTTTGCTGGAAATAAGCCACTTATTTTGAAATCCTTAAATGCGCTGGAAGAAAGGTTGGATGAGAAAATGTTTTTCCGGGCAAACAGGAAACATATTGTGAACCTTAGAATGATTGATAAAATTGAACCATATTTTAATGGTGGTCTTTTGCTGGAATTAAAGGGTGGTGAAAAAATTGAAGTAAGCCGCCGGCAAACTGTAAAATTTAAAGAAATGATGAGCCTGTAAAACTGTAAATCAGGTAGCAGGAATAATAGGTTTAATTATTAAAGATGTTGATTTTATTCTCTATGAAAAAAATACTCATTTTACTTTCGTTTATTGCTGCGGGTTATATATTAGTTGCACAGACAAACGTTGAAAATATTATTAACGTAAGCGAGGTAACCCGTATTCAAAAAATTCTTTCATCAGATGATATGTTGGGTAGAATGGTCAATACACCAGGTATTGAAAAGGCCGCATCATTTATTGCTGGTGAATTTAAAAAAGCTGGGTTACAAAGCCTGGAAGGTATAAAGAATTTTCGCCAGGAGTTTGTTATGGTAAGTCCCAGGTTTTTGGGTTTGAAAGCAAGCTTAAATGGAGCAGAACTTGATGATAAAAAAGTGATTGTAATTACATCGCAGCCTTCCATTAAAGCAACTGATAAAGATGGTTACCTGAAGGTGCGGATCAGCGAAGGTGCTAATCTTTTCAAAGAAGCTTCCAACTATATGGCAGCCAATAAAAATATGTTGGTAATGGTAGATGAAAGCTTTTCTTCTTCTTTTAACCGTTTAACAGGTTTTAAAAGGCAATTATTTAAATCACCCAACCAGGTTATTTTTATACTACATAATGATGAAGCCAGCACCTGGGAAGTAGAAGCCCAGCATAATATATATGAATTACCCATGGCCAATATAGTGAGTATACTCCCCGGAAAAAGTAAGAATGATGAATTCGTTATTTTTTCTGCGCATTATGATCATGTTGGCATTGGTAAGCCCATAAATGGAGACAGCATTTATAATGGAGCAAACGATGATGCCTCTGGTGTTACGGCTGTTATCATGTTGGCTGATTATTATAAAAAACGCAATAATAATGAACGCACGCTGGTGTTTGTAGCATTTACAGCTGAAGAGTCGGGTGGTTTTGGCTCAAGTTATTTTTCTACCCGCATCAATCCCGAAAAAGTATCGGCTATGTTTAACATTGAAATGGTCGGCACTGAGTCTAAGTGGGGCCGTAATTCAGCTTTTATAACAGGTTATGACAAAACGGATATGGGAAAAATATTGGAAAAAAATCTCAGGGGTACCAACTTCACATTTCACCCCGATCCTTATCCTGATCAACAATTATTTTATCGTTCTGATAATGCGACGCTTGCAAGATTAGGGGTACCCGCACATACTATTTCAACTGCCAAAATGGAAGACGAACCCCATTATCATAAACCCAGTGATGAAATTGAAACACTGGATTTGAAAAATATGACTTCTATTATTAAAAGTATTATTCTCAGTGCCCGGAGTATTGTAAGTGGGGAAGACTCACCATCACGGGTAAACGTAAATGAACTACGATAATTGGAAATAATCTGGTAAAAAATTTGAATGATTTGTCGGTTATTATTTTTCTTATTTTTTGGGTTGCTTAGTCCTTATGCATATGCTCAATTACCAGGGAAAAAGGAATCCATTAAATTAGCTGGTGATATTGTTTCTTTTCTTGCTTCAGATAGTTTAAAAGGGAGAGGGAATTACAAGCCAGAATTACAGATTGCTGCCGGTTTTATTGAGAAGCATTTTGATTCAATCGGCCTTAAAACCATACCTGGTTATAATCATTTTGCTATTCCAGTTAATTTTAAATTACAACCTTCCATTTTTTATGACCTGGAGATTAACAAACAGAAAATTAATAATGATCATTACCAATTATTATCAGCTTCTTTTTTTGTGGTTTTTGATACTTTTCAATACAAAAAATTTAATTTCTTTCCTTCGGAATCAGATTGGTTTTTACTATTTAATGATTCCCTTTCCCAGTTGCTAAATTTTGAAACAGATGAAGAAATGTGGGTACAATCTTTAAACTTACCTCCTGGTCAACCGCGAAAACCAATTTTGATAGTAAAAAACCAGGAACTCCCAATTAGTGCTAAACTTACCATTCAACCATCCTCTGAAGAAGTATTGATGAATATTGTTGGCATATTGCCTGGTAATAAATATCCGGAGGAGGTTATACTTTATTCCGCTCATTATGACCATATACCCCCCAAAAGATCTCGCCGTGATTCTATTTACAATGGAGCCAATGATAATGCTTCGGGTACAGCTGCACTTATCATGTTAGCAAAGTACTTCGCTGAAAAAAATGACAATGCACGAACACTCATTTTCTGTGCTTTCTCAGGCGAAGAATTGGGTCTCCTTGGCTCAAAAGATTTAGTAAAAAAATTAGATACGGATAATATCATTGCCCAAATAAATATGGATATGGTTGGTATCTCGCAATATAAAAAGAAGGGATTCATGTTAACAGGTTCCGGAAATAGTGAACTTTTCCAGATTTTTTCCCAGAATTTAAACGGTAGTGGCTATAAAGTATTTAGGGATTATGATGAAAATCGAAATCTCTTTAAGCGTTCGGACAATTATCCTTTCGCTCTTATGGGTGTACCTGCGCATACTATAATGACAGCAGATGATTCAAGCAAATGTTACCACCAGGTCTGTGATGAAACTGAAATTGTAGATATGGAAAATATTGCAAATACTGTGGAGGGAATAATAATAGCCACTACGTCATTGGTGAATGGCACCGATACTCCTAATCGCATTCGAATAAAGGAATAAAATCAGGAATTAACGGGTACAGCATGAATGGCTGCTGCCATTTCATTGATAAGATTTTTGTCTTTTTCAATAGCATTACCGATAACAATCAGGTCGGCTCCGGCTTTGCAATTAATATATGCTTTTTCAGGATCAGTTATACCACCACCAATGATCAATGGAACAGAAATATTTTGAGAAACTTTTTCAATCATACTTTCTGTAATTGCACGCTTGGCTCCACTTCCGGCATCCATATAAATCAATTTCATTCCCAACATTTCACCGGCCATGGCTGTACACATAGCTATTTCATTTTTATCAGCCGGAATTGGATTAGCATTACTGATATATGAAACAGTAGTCGGTGCACCACCATCAATTAACATATAACCGGTAGGTATAACTTCCAATCCGCTTTGTTTAATAAATGGAGCAGATACAACATGTTGCCCGATAAGTAGTTCAGGATTGCGACCGGAAATCAGGGATAAATACAATAAGGCATCCGCATATTTAGATATATGTGTGGAACTTCCCGGAAATAATATGACAGGAATAGTGCAATTCTTTTTGATATGTTGAACAACATAGTCTAATTGGTTACTGATAACCAAACTACCTCCAACTAAAAAATAATCAACTTTAGCCGCAGTAGATAAATCAATTAATTCGTCTAAAATCAGTTCATTGACTTTATCAGGATCTATAAGTACGGCAAAGGATCTCTTTCCCAGGCTTTTCTGCTTTTCCAATGACTGGTAAATATTCATCTTTTCGGCAACAGTTGATTAAATGCAAAAATGCAAAAAGTTTTTGTGAATTAACTGCTTATTTGCAGGATACTAAAAGCCTTTCAATAGCGGGTATTGATGTCCGTTTGTCTATTTCCTGAGGTTTCTATTAAAAAAATGGATGATTATAAATATGTTATATGACTGATTATTTACTTTTTCCCAATATTTCCATTAATGATTTAAATATCCTGATTCCATAACCAAGCAGAGCATCTGGAAAATCATATTGTGGATGATGAAGATTAGGTACTTCTTCGCCCGCGCCTAATCCAAAAAACCCGGTTTGAGCAATCTCAGCATAATGACCAAAATCTTCTGACCAACGAAAGGGTTCTTTCTTTTTTATAAAATTAAATCCTCTTTTTTCGGATGCGGTTTGAATCAGGCTGGTCATATTTTCACTGTTGGCTGTAAGAGGGAATGCTTCTTTAAATTCAAAATGGATTTTTAGTCCTGATTTTTGAGCTTCTTCATTTGCAAGTGATTCTACTTTTTTGATCAAAGCATCAAAATCATTTTTATCATAAGCTCTTAAAGTGACATGAAGGATGGCTGTTCCGGGTGTTATTCCGAAACTGGCTTCACCCAAACGGGCATGGGTAACCGTAAGTTGAGTGGCTTGTTTTGTTTGTATCTGGTTTGTTATCGCAGGTAGTGATTGCAACAAATTGATCATACATGCCATTGGGGAGATCGCTTTTTCAGGTTCAGCAGCATGAGATGTGCGACCTACTAAAATAATGCGCATACCACCCGAGGCTGCACAAAAAGTACCGCTGCGTAAAACAATTTGACCCAATGGATAACCAGGCAGGTTGTGTAGTCCAAATATATAATCAGGTTTTAATCGCCTGAACCTTTCGTCTTTTACAATGGCAAATGCACCTTCGCCAGTTTCTTCTGCCGGTTGAAATAAAAGACCTGCTTTACCGGCAACAGGAGGGTTTCTTTGTATTAATGGTGCCAAGCCGGCTACCATTGCGGTATGTCCATCATGGCCACATTTATGCGATATACCAGGATTGTTTGAACAATAGTCAAAATTTCCTTCTTCATCAATAGGTAAAGCATCAATTTCTGCTCTGAATAAAATAAAAGGACCGGGTTTTCCGCTATCCCAATAGGCAACAATGCCAGTCCCGCTTCCCAAATTTTTCAGTATTTCCGTTGGTTTATATGGTTGAATAAAGGATGTTAAATATGCTGCTGTACCATATTCCTGGCCTGATAGTTCGGGGTATTGATGCAGGTGATGACGTAACGCTTTTAAACGTGGAAGCAAGGAAGAAATAAATGCTTTATCTGAACTTGAAATTTCTTTTGCCATGATGATGGGAATTTAAAAGGATTCCTGATGCATTACGTATTAATCCGGAATCTTAATAATGGTGAATTTACGGGTTGCCTACATCAATTTCTGATCATCACCAAAAAAAGATTTAAAAAAACCACCAATAAAATGTGTACAATGCAGGGAACTGTTATCCATCCTAAGCTTCCAATTTATCCACTTCTCTTTTCCACATCTTGTTGATATTTACAAGTAGGAATTTTGACTGAGAAAAAATAGTTTCGTTAACCACTTAATTAATTACATCTCCTAATAAATTCTTTAGTTATGGCTCATAAAAATACTTCCGCTTCGGGCGGTTTGCGGTTCTCCCGTCGCTTCACCAAAGAAGGTGTTCCGGTTTTTGATTTGTTTGAATATGATTACCGTACATCGGTGATCCGCAACCCTTCAGGTGAGATCGTATTTGAAATGAAAAATGTAGAAGTACCTAAACAATGGAGCCAGATTGCTACTGACATTCTTGCACAAAAATATTTTCGAAAAGCAGGAGTACCACAACCAGACGGAAGCCTTGGTCGCGAAACATCAGCTAAACAGGTTGCACACCGCATGGCCAATTGCTGGCGTGTTTGGGGCGAACGTTATAATTACTTTGCTACCGAAGAAGACGCACAAATTTTTTATGAAGAATTGGTTTATTCTATTTTGAACCAGATGTGTGTTCCCAACTCACCACAATGGTTTAACACCGGTTTGCATGAGAGTTATGGCATTACCGGTAAACCTCAGGGTCACTATTATGTTGATGCCAATGATGGAGAATTGAAACAATCTTCCTCAGCTTATGAGCGACCACAGCCACATGCCTGTTTTATATTAAGTGTAAATGATGACCTGGTGAATGATGGCGGCATCATGGATCTGTGGGTAAGGGAAGCCAGGATATTTAAATATGGTTCTGGTGTTGGAACCAACTTTTCTTCTATACGTGGTGAAGGTGAAAAATTAAGTGGCGGGGGTACTTCTTCAGGGTTGATGAGTTTTTTAAAAATTGGCGATCGTGCAGCGGGTGCAATTAAAAGTGGTGGAACTACACGCAGAGCCGCCAAAATGGTTTGCCTCGACTTAGATCACCCTGAAATAGAAACTTTCATTAACTGGAAAGTTGAAGAAGAGAAAAAAGTTGCCGCACTGATATCATCTGGTTATGCCAGTGATTATGAAGGTGAAGCTTATCGCACGGTTTCTGGTCAAAACTCCAATAACTCGGTTCGCATTCCCAATTCGTTTTTCGAAAAATTACAGAATAATGAAGATTGGGAATTAACAGCCAGGAGTGATGGCAGGGTGATGAAAAAAATTCCTGCAAAAAGTTTATGGAACCAGATCTCCTATGCAGCATGGCGCTGTGCTGATCCGGGAACTCAATATAATACGACCATCAATGAATGGCATACCTGTCCGCAGGGTGGGGAGATCAGGGCCTCTAATCCTTGTTCAGAGTACATGTTTTTAGATAATACCGCGTGTAACCTGGCATCAGCCAATCTGATGAAATTTTTTGATACCGAGAATAATCATTTTGATGTGGAAGGTTTTCAGTACACCTGCCGGTTATGGACAACCGTATTGGAAATCTCTGTATTAATGGCGCAGTTTCCCAGTAAAGAAGTAGCACAATTAAGTTACGAATACCGTACACTTGGTTTAGGCTTTGCCAACCTGGGTTCTGTATTGATGTTAAGCGGTATAGCATATGACAGTGAAGAAGCCAGAGCTATTGCTGGTGCTATCACAGCTATCATGACTGGTACATCTTATCGGACATCCGCAGAAATGGCTGAACACCTGGGTGCTTTTCCTCGTTACCAGGATAATAAAGACGACATGATGCGGGTTATGCGCAATCATCGACTGGCTGCATACGAAGCAGATGAATATGAAGGTTTAAGTGTTAAACCCCAGGGCATCAAAGCAAAATATTGCCCGGATTATTTATTAAAAGTTGCCTGTAATGTATGGGATGAAGCCGTGGAGATGGGAGAAAAATTCGGTTACCGCAATGCACAGACTACTGTAATTGCACCCACAGGTACCATAGGTTTAGTAATGGATTGCGATACTACGGGTGTAGAACCTGATTTTGCTTTGGTGAAATTTAAAAAATTGAGCGGAGGCGGATATTTCAAGATCATTAACCAATCTGTTCCGCAAGCTTTAAAGAATTTAAAATACGATGCGAAGCAAGTAGACGCCATTATTAAATATGCAGTGGGTCATGGAACATTTAATGGGGCACCTTACATCAATCACCAGACACTGAGTGAAAAAGGTTTCATTGCAGCAGAAATTAAAAAACTGGATGCTGCGGTAGCTGCTGCATTTGAAATCGGGTTTGTATTTAATGTGTATGCTTTGGGCGAAGAATGTTTGCAAAGACTTGGATTTACACCGGAACAATATTTCAATTTTGAATGGAGCCTGCTCGATGCATTAGGTTTCAGTGATGATGAAGTGGATGCTGCCAATGATTATATATGTGGAACCATGACTGTTGAAGGTGCACCTTTCTTAAAAGACGAACATCTTTCTGTTTTTGATTGTGCCAATAAATGTGGTAAAAAAGGTCAAAGATTTATTCATGCGCATGGGCATATCCGTATGATGGCAGCCACGCAACCATTTATCAGCGGTGCTATCAGTAAAACCATCAACTTACCAAATGAAGCAATAGTAGAGGAAATCGCTGATTCGTACCTGTTAAGCTGGCAACTTGGATTAAAGGCATGCGCATTATATCGCGATGGATCAAAACTCTCACAGCCATTAAGCAACAAGAGCGATAAGAAGAAAAAGCAGGGAGAGGCTGAAGAAGAAAAAGAAGAATTACCAATCCCGGTAACTAAAAGCAATATTGTGGATATGAGCCAGCTGACGGTGGAAGAATTGCTGGAAGAAGTAAACCGCAGGGTGCAGACAAGTGCCGATACAAAATTGAAACGTAAACTGGCGTCCATTGTTGAAAGAAGAGCACTACCGGCCAAGCGCAGGGGCTTTACACAAAAAGCCAAGATCAATGGACAGGCAGTTTTTGTAAGAACCGGGGAATATGCAGATGGAACTTTGGGAGAGATCTTTATCGATATGGCAAAAGAAGGAGCCACCATGCGTAGCATGATGAACTGCTTTGCTATTTCAATTTCTATTGGTTTACAGTATGGTGTTCCATTAGAAGAATTTGTTGACAAGTTTGCCTTTACCAAATTTGATCCGGCTGGATTTGTTGAACACCCGAATATCAAATCAACCACTTCGATCGTTGACTTTATATTCCGTGTGTTAGGTTATGAATACCTGGGACGTACCGATCTTGTCCATGTGTTGGATAAACCAGAAGTAATGAATACCGGTGAAGATGCATGGGATGAACCAGTTGCAAACCTGGACCAGGCAAAACCGGGATCTCCTGAATTATCAAGTTTGCGAATTGTATCGGGTAGTACTTCACCTGCAAAAAGAACTGCTGTAAAACAAGAGTCTGGTATGGAATCCGTAAACCGGGCGGCGCAATCCATGCAAAGTGATGCACCGGCTTGCAATACATGCGGACATATAACCGTACGCAGCGGAACTTGCTATAAATGTCTTAACTGTGGAAACAGTATGGGTTGCAGTTAATGTGTTAACTGAAGTAAGTATAAAAGAAAAACCATCCCGCAAAGGATGGTTTTTTCTTTTATAGATTTTTTTGACGAATGTTATTCTTTCCCGCCTAATAAATTCCCCACCATTCCTTCCATCATCGGGAATTTTTCAACTACAAAGTTCTTGATTGTTTCCAGTGCTTTTTCAGCTTGCTCTTCTGTCAATCCGGCTTCTGATTTTAACCTGTCTATTAATTCATCCATGTTGTAAATTTTTAATGACGAAATGTTAAGTTGATTTTATAATTAAGCAACCTTAAGCAAACTGAGTTTGCTTTTCTCAAATTTACGCTGAGCGTATTTCATATCAAGATGGAATACTTTTTCTTTTGAAGAAGGAAGTTCATACATGGCATCGGTCAAAATACCTTCGCAGATGCTGCGCAAACCTCTTGCACCCAGTTTATATTCCACCGCTTTTTCAACCATAAAATCAAGTACATCATCTTCAATAGTCAATGCAATACCTTCCAGCTCAAATAACTTTTTATATTGTTTGATGAGGGCATTCCTTGGTTCTGTCAGGATAGCTCTTAGAGTAGGAGCATCCAAAGGATCCAGGTGTGTAACAACCGGCAAACGACCCAATAATTCCGGGATCAAACCAAACGATTTCAAATCAGTTGCATTAATGTAACGAAGCAGGTTCTTCTTCATATCTTCCTGCAATTCCTTATCAACATTAAAACCGATGGTATTGGTTTGTACGCGACGGGCAATTACCCGATCAATACCGTCAAAGGCACCTCCGCAAATGAATAATATATTCTGCGTATTAATTTTAATCAGTTTTTGTTCAGGATGTTTACGACCTCCCTGTGGTGGCACCAGAACATCGGTCCCTTCTAACAATTTCAACATGCCTTGTTGCACACCTTCGCCACTTACATCACGGGTAATGGATGGATTGTCTCCTTTACGGGCAATCTTATCAATTTCATCAATATAAACGATACCACGTTCAGCGGCTGTTACGTCATAATTGCAAACCTGTAACAAACGGGTAAGAATGCTTTCTACATCTTCACCAACATAACCTGACTCGGTAAAAACAGTGGCATCTACAATTGCGAAAGGAACATTCAATAAACGGGCAATGGTTTTAGCCAGTAAGGTTTTACCTGTGCCAGTTTCGCCCACCATTATAATATTGCTTTTTTCAATTTCAACATCATTTTGTGGGGTATCAACCTGTTTTTGCTGTAAGCGTTTATAGTGATTATAAACCGCTACTGATAAAACTTTTTTAGCATCTTCCTGGCCAATAACATATTCATCCAGAAACTTTTTCATCTCCATTGGTTTTTTAACCTGGAGTTTAAAAGCATTCGTTGAATTTTCATCTTTAACTACTAATTCCTGCTCAATAATTTCACGTGCATGCTCAACGCAGTTTTCACAAATATGTCCTTCTTGTCCGGCAATAAGGATTTTAACCTCATCACGGCTTCGACCGCAGAAAGAACAATGTAAGGGTGTTTTTGCCATTAGAACTTTTTAAAGTAGCTTTTTAAAGCTTTTGCAAAATTATAAAAACCGCCGGGTAATGGCGGTTTTATTTGTATTTAATATGTTAACGGTATGGCTCTTAACCTGTTAAAGCTTTGATACCAGTTTATCTGCAATTCCATACGCTATAGCTTCATCTGCATTCATCCAGTAATCCCTGTCAAAATCCTTCAGGATCTGGTCAAAAGTTTTATTACAATTTTCCGCTAAAATACGGGCTCCTAATTCTTTTACTTTTATTGTCTGCACAGCCTGTATTTCAAGGTCGCTGCTTACACCTTGAATATAGCCACCCAGGCTTGGCTGATGGATCATCACTTCGCCATGTGGATATATGTAGCGTTGACCTTTTTTGCCACCACTTAATAAAATACTGCCCATGGATGCGGCCAGTCCCATGCAAATGGTACTAACAGGTGAAGACATCATTTGCATTGTATCATATATTACCATTCCACTGGTCACAACGCCACCAGGACTATTGATATAAAATTTAATTTCTTCTCCAGGTTTATCTGCATCCAGCAAAAGCATTTTAGCTACAACATCACGGGCCGATTTATCATCCACAATGCCCCATAGATGAACCTGTCTTTTTTCAAAAAAATATTTCTCTAAACGTTTGTTGAACATCCTGAGATCTGAGTCAGGCCTTTCCTCTTTTTCTTCTGCGGGCTCTTCATTGATCCAACCGTTATATAAAAAATGTTTTGGAGACATAACTGCTAATTTATTTTTTTAAATAAAGATTTGATTATAACTCAAAATCTATAATAATTCCTTTTTATCTTTTTTAGGATTTGTAAGTAAGACTTCATCAACAAGGCCATATTCTTTCGCTTCAGGTGCTGTAAGCCAATGATCACGCTCGAAATCTTTTTCAATAACAGCGATACTTTTACCTGAGTGATGATTTACTATATCATACAATTCTCTTTTGAGTTTTCGTATTTCGTTCACTGTTATTTCAATATCGCTGGCTTGTCCGCCAATGGCGCCACTGGGCTGATGCATCATGATACGGGCATGCTTAAGCGCAGCACGTTTACCGTTTGTACCGGCTGCAAGTAATACGGATGCCATGGAGGCTGCCATACCAATACAAATAGTTGCTACATCAGGCGATACGTATTGCATGGTATCATATAATCCAAGGCCTGCGTACACACTGCCGCCCGGTGAAT
>JACCYQ010000018.1 GCA_013696395.1 Chitinophagaceae bacterium | reverse complement strand
GCCGGGTGCCGAATTAAAGATCAATCTTTATTTAAAAGGGCAGGAGATATTAACTGCCAATGGTTACACGAATATTGGCATGGATCATTTTGCCCTTCCTCACGATGAATTATACGCTGCATGGAAGAATGGAACAATGCATCGGAATTTTATGGGTTATACTTATCACCAGAGTACATATTTACTGGGGCTTGGCGTTTCCAGCATTAGTGATATAGGTACTGGTTTTGCTCAAAATGAAAAAGCCCTTCATGATTATTATGCAGCCATCAACAACGGCGATCTGGCTATTACAAAAGGGTATTTTTTGAATGAAGAAGACCAGGCTTTCCGCCAATATATTTTAGATATTATTTGCAATGGAGAAACCAGTTTTAAACCTGAGCATTTAGCGCTTATAAAAAAATATAGTTTCCCAATCCTGGAAATAATGAAACAGGACGGGTTAGTAGAATATGATGAAAAAGGAATCAGCCTGACTCTGCAAGGACAATTTTTTCAACGCAATGTATGCAGTGCATTTGATATGTTTTTACATAAAAAAAATGATTCTGGATCGATGCCTCAATTCAGCAAGGCTATCTGATCGCTAAATTTTATTGCGTGTTTATTAACAGTACTTTTTATGACGGGAGATGTGATCTTATTGGAAAAAATAAAGTCAAATGGTCATTTTAACAGTGATCAGCGGCTGTTTTTGTTAGTAAAACAATTGCTGATTATTTCATTCTTTAATTTCTTCCTGGTTGCTTGCCTGGGTTTACTTCTCAGGATCTTTCCATTCATGGATGGGTTCCCTTTATTATTCAAAAATGTGCTGCACGGTCATTCACATTTTGCTTTTGGTGGATGGTTGATGCCGGTGATCCTCGCTTTACTTATCAGGTATTTTCAAGAGATACGTACATATATCTCGTTTATACATTGGCGTAACATAGCAGTCATCTTTCTTTTTTCCGCTTATGGTATGTTATTTACTTTTCCTTTTACCGGTTATGCATTGTTTAGTGTTATGTTTTCAAGCATTTCTATTTTAGGCGGTTTTTATTTATCTGTAATGTGCTGGAAGGCCATTGCTGCTGCTCCCAAAAAAATCTCCTTGCAGTTTTTAGCCTGGGGTTTGGTTTATTTTGTTATATCATCTATCGGGCCGTTTACCACCGGTCCCTTAATTGTTATGGGTTATAAGGGTGAACCCATTTATTTTAATGCGATCTATTTTTATTTACATTTTCAATACAATGGCTTTTTTGCATTTATTGTTTTGGCACTGTTTTACCGCATACTCGAAAGTAAAAAGTATATCACAGTTGGTAACAGGGTTTTATTTTTATTAAACATTAGCATCCTACCTACTTTTTTTCTTTCTGTTTTATGGATGAAGCCTTTATGGATTATTTATGTTTTGGGAGGAATAGGAGCTAGTTTGCAATTGGTGAGTATTTTATGGTTGATGAAAGATCTTAAAAAGATACAATGGAAATGGAATGGAATTGAGAAATTGTTCTTATTGGCAATGAACGCTTTTGTTTTTAAAATGATTTTACAATTTTTCAGTGCATTTCCTTTGGTTGCTGAAATAGCTTTCACATTCCGCAATTTTATTATCAGTTACCTGCATTTTGTGTTACTTGGTTCCATTAGTTTATTTTTAATAGCAGCGGTTATGCAATCCCAGAACATTTTATTGGCAGGAAGAATAAAAACAGGAGTGAATATTTTCTTCTTCTCTTTCATCACTACTGAATTGATATTGGTTTTACAGGCCACGCTGGCCTGGATGGGTTTTGTTTTGCCAAATTACCAGGAAGGATTAATCGTATTCAGTGTATTTTTTCCTGTTGGTATTTGGATTATTAGGAGTGGAATCAAATCTCAATTATATGGCAGTTTTCACTTTTCCGTAAAATAAAAATGCATGGTTCAAATAGCATGCATTAGCAATTAATCAATTAAATATTTATCAAAGGTCTTTTTTATTGAAAGATCTTACAGCCAGCATAATTGGAACGATGATCCATATAAACATGATACCTATTGTATAAAATAATCCAACGTTGCTTCCAAAAAATTCCTTGTAGGTGGCACCGGTATATCCCATTAACGCACTTATATCCATTTGCAACATCAGGTAAATTCTGCCCAGGTCTATCGGGTTTAAAGAAGAAAGTAACAAAGTGATTTTTTCCATGGGGTAATCACTGAACGAGAAAAGGATCATCAATACCAGCCCATCATAGATCAAAGCAAAGTAAAACCATAACAATAATGCAATACCAATTCCACGGGATTTATCCTTTGATTTAACGGAAGCTAAAAATGCGATTGATGTAAATGAAAGGGTTAATAATGTGCCAACAATAATGAGTGCGAGGCCAATATTGTCTGGATTGTAGATCAATACTGGTAATCCTACGCCTATTAAAAAGGCAGTCACCAGTGAAGAGGCAATGCCACTGAATTCACTCAGTAAAACTTTTTTACGACTGATAGGTTGTGTCAGCATCAATTCAATAAATTCGTAGGAGTTATACCAATGGATAGTCGAAAAAACAAGGCTGATCAACGGAACAACGATCAGTACAACATTTAATAAACTCAATACAGCTTTGCCGCTGTTTGCTTCCATCTGGAAAAAACTTAATGATATAACCAGCAGGAACAGGGTATAAGCAATCGCCACTTTATTCCTGGCGATATCATATAAAACATATTTGGAGATCTTTAACATGGTATTTCTTTATTTGGCAATTTTAATATAACGCAGATCATGCTTCATGCTATTTTTCATGTGCCATGCAATAGCTTTATTCAATTTCTCTTCGCCAGTTTCCTGGCGCAGATCTGATAATGATTTTAAAAATATCACTTTACCTTCCTGTATGTACAATACATCCGTTGTCAGTTCTTCCAGGTCACTGAGGATATGAGAAGTAATCAGGATTAATTTTCCTTTTTCTTTTTCATCCAGTATTTTTTCTTTCAATATTTCTGAAGAAAGTGGGTCCAGGCCGGCAGTGGGTTCATCAAGGATCAATACATCAGCATCAAATAAGAATGCCAATGCTGCGCTTACCTTCTGCCTTGTTCCGCCAGAAAGATTTCGCATGGATTTATCAAGAATGGTATCCAGTTTAAATTTGTAATATAATTCTTCATCCAGTTTGCTTTCTGTATCCCGGATATTTTTAATCATCTTGAATAATTGACCAATCTTCATATTATCAGGGTAGCGACCAATTTGGGGCATATATCCAATGCGACTTCTGTAAGCAACCTGTTCATTAATATTAATATCATCAAAAAATATTTGTCCACTGTTTGGTGTAACCAACCCGAGAATACATTTGATAATGGTAGTTTTCCCTGAACCGTTAGGTCCAATCAAAGAAACAGCTTGTCCTTTACTCAATTCAATATTGATATCTTTTAAAGCATGCAATTTTTTAAATTGCTTATTGATGTTGGTTAGTCTGATCATAATTTTAAAGCTTTCATTCTTGGTGATTGATCCGCGAAGTTTTCGGGAATAAGACTGGGAATTGCTTTTTCTGCCTTATCCAATAAAGTGACCATAAAACTTCGCATTAACATTAATGAATTGGGGTTTTGTTCTATGATCATTGAGTACAGGCTTACGGGGTGATAGGCAACATCACCAATACCGTCCTTATCCATATCATAGCCTTCGTATTTATCCCAATAATTGTTATAAAATTCATTTTGCATCCTGGTGCCATTGGTCGCAATATCAAAAGTGTTATTCATGAAATTATTATGATGAAAAGTGTTTTCATCGCAATTGGCCTGCACTTTCATAGACCAGCCATTGGCCGTAAAAGTATTTTTGTGAACTTCCATCCGGTTGGTCCCATCCAGGAAGATGCCTACCGTGTTCTGATGAAATATATTGCCAATTACCTGTCCGTCAGAAATGTCTTTCAATAAAATGCCATAAGCGTTGGATCCCCAGTTTTGGTCAAAATGATTTTTTACCATTATAACTTTCTGAGAATACATCACTGCAACACCAGCACCGTTATTGCGAAAGATGTTTCCGATGTAAGCATCATTATTGGAAAACATAAAATGTAATCCATAGCGGATATTATGTGTACTGAAATTATTTTTGATGCTTGAGTGTGTTACAAATTCAAAATAAATTCCATCACGGTGTCCTTCCACATGATTATCCCTGATCACCATATTAGTGCATTGCCATAGGTGAATTCCATTGCCTGTATTCTGTTCGTTTTTCGGATTTCCTTTTATCGTGTTATTGCGGATTATTCCTGTATGGGCATTGGCAATATGAATTCCAAAAAATGAATTGATGATCGTATTATTTTCAATAACGAAATGCGAAGCGTCCACTGCATGTATTGATGCAAAATCATTCATGCTTGAACTGCCTGAATTTTGAAACTGGATGCCACTTATAAAAATTCCTTTTCCGCTAATAGTCAGAATTTCATGTTCATATTCTCCATCTAATATAGGTTCATCAATACCAACGAGGTGAATGGATTTATTGATGATGATGTTTCCTTCTTTATACAAGCCTTTTTTTAATAAAACCGTGTCGCCGGGTTTGGCCATTTTAATACCTTGCTTAAGTGTATTTACCAAGCCATGCTTATCCACAACAATCGTATTTGCAGAAGCAAGAAAGGTTGTGAACATTAAAAATATCAAAAGGTATCCTCTCATTTCAATATATTAAAAAGGGTAGCCCAATTAGTCACTTTGCCATCAATTTCTGCGGCTTTTTTCTCTGCAGCCGCTTTATCGGCAAAGGCAGCAGCATTACTTCCCATTGGGCTTTTTAACTGGCTGCCCACTACAAAATGGGCATCATTCACACTAATAAATTCATGATCACCAGCGTAATTGGTAAATAATGTCTGATGAATTTCATTTAATTCAATACCCCGGCGGTCCATAAATTTTCCAATACACCTGGCATCATCGAATTTATAAACCTTTCCTTTTTTTGAAACGATTTCACCGCCAAACCTGGGATCCATGATAGTCATTTTACATTCTTCACAATTGTCTTTACCATATGCAATGGGTTCAGGTTTAGGTGTGCATCCTGCAAAAAATATACAAGCGAATATGGCAGTGATTACACTGACATTTTTACTACTGGCCATAATTTGTTTTGATTTTTTGTATTTTCTCCATTCAATAAACCAGACTATGAAAGCTAATACAGCGGCTCCGATAACAAACCATGCGCCGAGGTCCGGGTATGAGAAGGCATCGAAGTTAAGTAATTTTTTATGGCCTATAAGCGGGGGTTGATAGGTTAAACCAGGTACCTGGATTGCGGCAGTTGGATCAAGATCATGACCATACTCGTAACCCCAGATATAAAAATCTACCAGTGCTGCAATGCCAAATAATATCAGCAAAATAAGAAATGAGAAAAGTAATTTTCTACTGCCGGTGAGAGCAACTGTAAGTCCATATAAAATAAAAAACCCGATGATGAATGGAAGTATTTTAAATTCCGGAAACATATCAGCATTAATTGTTTTCATGCCGATGTAGTGATTCAATCCATTAATAATCTCAACCTGGCCTGTAATTTTATTAAGCCAGATTTGCATAGATAATCCTTCGGGGTATTGGGGAGCTATCAAATATATGGACCAGGTAGGGAGAAAATAAGTTGCGATCATCGCAAGTGCTGCAATGGCTACTAAAATTCTCGAAGTATTGCTCATCTTTTTTTTCATGGCTAATTTCTTAAAAACTACCGGGACACTTTAGGTCCCGGTAGTAAAACAAAACACATAAGACCTACTTTAATTAATTGGTTGGTGGCAGCAATACCGCATCTATAACATGTATTACGCCATTTGATGCAGGTATGGATGTGATTATATTTGCTGCATTATTTACAACGATTTTTCCATCTTTATTACTAATGGATATATTACCTCCATTCACCTGGTTATATGTATAACCGTCAATTAAAAGACCTTCTTTTAGTATTCCCAGGTACACATGGTATTGTAAAATATCCTGAAGCTGTTCCCTGTTCTCATCTTTCATCAGGTTGTCTAAAGTTTCTTTTGGCAGTTTTTCAAATGCAGCATTGGTTGGCGCAAAAACAGTAAATGGACCAGCATTGGTTAAGGCATCAACTAGTTGAGCCTGCTTAATCGCGGCTACCAGGGTAGTATGATCAGCAGAACCAGATGCAACTTTGACCACATCTTTTTGAGATTCATCATCAACAACACCTGATTGTCCTACAGAGCCCCCTGCTGCAGTTGTCGATTCTTCTTTTGTGGTAGTAGTCGTTTCGTTATTGCAGGAAAAAATACTTACTAACATTAATGTGCATGCTAAATTTAAAACATTTTTCATGACTATAGTTTTTGGTTTAACTGCAGAAGTTATATTGCTATAACTTCTGCAGTCATTTTATTAATTGGTTCCTTTGTTATTGGTATCGGTTGTAGCAGCAGTGGATGAAGCTGGTTTCTTACCGGTGTGGAAATAGATAGGAACATTGCTTCCCGCAGGCGACACTCTTATATACCCCTGCATTTCCTGGTGCAGTGCAGAGCAGAAGTCGGTACAATAGAATGGAAAAATACCCACTTTATCTGCTTTCCATTTTAAGGTTTGGGTTTCACCGGGCATGATCAGAATTTGAGCGGTATTGCCGCCTTTTATGGCTAATCCATGTGGTACATCCCAATCTTGCTCCAGGTTGGTTACATGGAAATAAACATCGTCACCAACCTTTACGCCTTCTATATTATCCGGTGTAAGGTGTGAACGGATGGCAGTCATCCATACATGCACCTGGTTTCCTTTTCTTTCAACTTTCGTTTGCCCTTCACCTTTAGAAACATAAGGGTGATTATTATCTTCAATTTTATAGATCTTAACCTGTTTTTTCATTATTTTTTCTGCAGGAATTGATTCTGCATAGTGTGGTTCGCCAGTTGTAGGAAAGTCAAGGATCAATTTCATTTTCTCACCACTGATATCATACAATTGTGCACTGTGTGCTAATTCTGGTCCAGTAGGCAAATAGCGATCCTTGGTGATTTTGTTGTATGCGACTACATATTTACCATAAGGTTTTTTAGTGGGCCCGCCAGGAATTGATAAGTGACCAATTGAATAGTAAGTTGGAACACGATCCAGGATTTTCAGATCTTTTACATTCCATTTTACAATTTCAGAAGACACAAACATAGAGGTATAAGCATTTCCTTTATCGTCAAATTCTGTATGTAAAGGTCCAAGGCCGGGTTTCTTTACTTCACCATATAATACAGCATCATAATTCAAAACAGGTATACCATCATAATGGCCATCAAATTTTTTATCAGCAATAGCTTTCTGCATTTTCGTAAAAGAAAATACGGGAATAATGGCAGCCAGTTTTCCTGAACCAACAATATATTCGCCTGTAGGATCAGTATCGGTTCCATGTGGAGATTTAGGACATGGAATCATGTAAAGCATATCAGGACAATCTGCAGGATCAAGGACTAACACTTCTGTTTTAATAGTTGAAGTAGTCATGTGGGTACTTTCATCCAAAACATTATGCGCATATCTTACTGCCTGTTTTTTCCCTTTTCCAGCTTTTACATATTCCTCTGCTTTTTTCCAGTTAACGGCCATAATGAAATCCTTGTCTTTTGCAGATGCATTTACTTCTAACAGTGTATTTGCTTTTTCTGTATTATAACTGCTGAAGAAAAACCATCCATGGGATATTCCTTTACCTGCACGTGAGAGGTCAAAATTCACACCAGGGGTTTTGATCTGGAATGCGATATCCATATTTCCTGTTGTTTGATCAACAGAAACAAAACTGATAGTTCCCTTAAAATTGTCTTTGTAAGTATCTATTGGAACATCCCCATCTTCATCATCCAAAGGAATACTGAAACGAGTTCCGGCTACAATGTATTCAGTATTTTCAGTAATAAAAGGCGATGAGTGATTACCAGCACTATTTGGTAATTCAAGAATTTCCACAGTTTTAAAAGTAGTCAGATCAACTCTCGCCAATCTTGGAGTATTGTTGCCATTAGCAAATGCCCAACGGCCGTCATGTTCGCCATTGGTAGTTGATAATGCAATATGGTGAAGATCATCCCAGGGTACAAATCCGTGAGATGTTTCCAACATAGGTTTTGATTCTTCACTATAACCGTAACCGTTTTCTCCAAATTGAGAAAATACGGGAACAATTTTTATCAGGCGCCCAGAGGGAAGGCCATAAACACCAATCTGTCCGTTGAAACCACCTGATACGATGTTATAAAATTCATCGTACTTACCCGGAGCAACATACGCTTTTTCTGCATCTCCGCCTGCAGCAGCTTCTGCAGTTCTGGGCTTACAACTTTGCATAGTATACAATATCAAACCAATAGTAGTTGCAGTTAACAATAGTTTTGTTTTTTTAAGTAGCATTTTTTTGAAAATTTAAGAGTTACCTGAAATGGAATTAATATTAATCGGGTTATTTAACACCGTCGTTTTGACGCATAAATTCTAAAATATGGCGGGCTTCATCTTTTGAAACATTCTGATTAGGCATTCTTACAAGACATTGTTCCAATAATTTTTGGGCTTCCGGATCCTTTTCCAGCATTATATCCACGTTAGTGATCATATTCATGATCCATGCAGGTTCTCTTTTTGAAGTAATGCCTCCCCAACCAGGTCCTACTATTCTTTCATCGGTCAATTTGTGGCAACTTTGGCATTTCAGATCATAAGTTTGTTTTCCCGCATTCACCCATGTAGCATTCAGTGGAGTTGTTAACGCTACTTCTGATGGTTTTATCATATCCGGATGTACTTCCTGATCAGCCGTTGTAGTTGTTTCAGTCTTTGATTCCGCAGTTCCGGAGCCTGCATTGTCTGAACATGCAATAAGGAAGGTGAAGCAAAGGATAAAAAGAAAAACAGGGAGAATTGATTTGTACATATGTGGTTTTGTTTAGTGGCAACAAAAGTATCTGGATACTTTTTTTATAGTAATGATATTTATCATCATTCTTATTGATGTTTGTCATACGGTTAAGGGGCATTTATAAACATTCTGATTAGGATACAAAACATGAAAAGTTATTAATGAAAAGAAATTTACATACTGCCAAAAAAATTAGAATCATGTGTGCTAATGATTAAGATCAGGAATTAAGGAAAGTCATTCATTTTAATTTGTTGGTGAATTTCTTAAAAAAAATACCATGAATAAAGATATCGTTGGGGTAGGTGATTCTGATATTGTTACTGATTTAGTAAAAAGGGATTATCGAACTGCAGACATTTTCCAACGTTTTGGTATTGATTTTTGTTGCGGTGGAAAACTACCACTAAATATTGTTTGTAGAAATAAAGCAGTTGATCTCGAAGAGTTAAAAAAGGCATTGAATGAAGTTTCACTAACACATTTCTTATCTTCTACAAATGCATACAATGAATGGTCCATTGATTTTATGCTGGATTTTATTGTAAATGTTCATCATGATTATTTAAGAAAAACATTACCTGTTATCGAAAAATATATTACTGTGTTTGCATCAGGCCATAGCCGTAAATTTCCCTTTCTTGCAGAATTAGAATCTGAATTTTATAAATTGGGTGCAGTAATGCTCCCGAAGTTACAAGAGGAAGAAGATATTATTTTTCCATACATCAGGCAAATTGCCCATGCTTATCAAAACATGGAACCTTATGCCCGCCTGCTTGTTAAAACATTGCGCAAACCGCTTGACACACTGATGTTTCATAACCAGGAATTTACAAGCCATACATTCAGTGAAGTTCGCCGGCTAACTAACAATTACAGCATAACTACAGATTCATGTACAACGCAGCAAGTTTTGTATAAAAAAATCGAGGAACTGGAAATGGATCTTTTCCAGCACATTTTTCTGGAAAATAATATACTCTATCCCAAAACAATTGCAATGGAAAAAGAGTTATTAATGCAATCTGGTTTATAAAATCTTCTGGCTTGCCGTTTATGATTAATTTTGGGAATTATCAGCGGTATTACTGCATGGCGGATAAAATTTATTAATTTCTATAATTACGGCACATCATTAAACCATGTAATGATTATTTTCTTGGTTATTTAAAAATTTCAAATGAGTAGACTCAGTAGCGGACAGGCAAAAGCATACGCTATTATTGTATTTGTGTTAACCTTCATTGTAACATTCATGCTGCCAAGGTATACAGTAACGGCTGGTGGGTTACTATTGGGAATTTTATTGACAACATTTATTGTAAATAAATGGGCCACTTTGATAGCTGGTCTTGTTAGTATATTAATCATTCTTTTTTCTGTCTTCTACTTTGAAAATGAAATAGTCAAATCATATATAATTACACAAACGATTTTCCGGGTGGCCCTTGTAGTGTTTGCCGTTCTTATTGTATTTTATATTAAAAGATTATACAGGGATCTGCAGTTTGATAAAACCCACATGACTTCGCTTTTTGAAAATGCTACCGAAGGAATTTTACTTACAAATAGTGGGGGTGTTATCATTCTGGTTAATCCAGCAGCGGAAAGAATTTTTCAATATAAAGCCAGCGAACTCATTAACAAACCAATCGAAGTATTGATACCCCAACAATATCGACATGGACATGTAAAACTGCGGGAAGGGTTTCATAAACATCCGTCGGACCGGCAAATGGGTTCGGGCAGAGATTTAAATGGTGTTAGAAAAAATGGCGATCAAATCCCGGTGGAAGTAAGTTTAAGTTTTTATCACCACCAGAATGAATTGTTTGTTATAGCATTTATTGTCGACATCACTTTGAGAAAGCAGGCGGAAAGTGAAATGGTTACGCAACAATTGAAACTGGAGAAAGTAACCAATGATCTTCGAAAATTAAATGCACAGCTGGAAATTAAGGTAGAGGAAAGGACTGTCATTTTAAAAGAAGCATTACAACGACTGGAACAGTCCCAACTCGAATTGAATGAAGCATTAGATAAGGAAAAGCAGTTGAATGAAATTAAAAGCCGGTTTGTTTCTATGGCTTCGCATGAATTCAGAACACCTTTAAGCACTGTATTATCATCAGCTTCACTTCTTTCAAAGTATACAACTACTGAAACACAAGCGAAAAGAGACCGGCATATCAGTAAGATAAAAGATTCTGTAAAACATTTGAATGCTATACTGGAAGATTTCCTTTCCCTGGGCATGTTGGATGAAGGCCGTGTGAATCTCTCATTCATCAATTTTAATCTTCCGGATTATATCAATGACTTAACGGAGGAAATTGGAGGGTTATTAAAACATGGCCAGGTAATCGATTATCAACATGAAGGCCTGGAAGAAATTTGCACCGACCCTAAATTATTAAAAAACATTATGATCAACCTTTTAACAAATGCCATTAAATTTTCGGATGAAGGGAAGCCTATCATGCTTAAAACATTTACAGATGGAGGAGAAACAACTATCATCGTAAAAGACAGCGGTATTGGTATTTCACCAGAAGATCAAAAACATTTATTCAGTAGCTTCTTCAGGGGGAAAAATGCATTAAACATTCAGGGAACGGGGTTGGGATTGCATATTGTAAACCGTTATTTGAAACTTCTTGGAGGTCATATACATTTGCATAGCGAATTAAATACAGGCACCTCAATCACCATTCAATTACCAGTAAATAAAGAACATGAAATCAGTCCTCATCATTGAAGATAATAATGACATCCGCGAAAATACTGCTGAAATTTTAGAGTTGGCTGGATATAAAACTTTTACAGCAGAAAATGGGAAGAAAGGTGTAGATATAGCTTCACGTGAAAAACCGGCAGTCATCGTTTGCGATATCATGATGCCGGAATTAGATGGCTATGGAGTATTACACCTGCTTCGCAAAAATGTAGAAACCCAGCATATCCCCTTTATCTTTCTTACAGCTAAAACGGAACGAAGTGATTTTAGAAAAGGTATGGAAATGGGGGCAGACGATTACATTACAAAACCATTTGAGGATATCGAATTATTGAATGCCATCGAGATGAGAATAAAAAAATCGGCTATTCTCGAAAATCAATATGCTTCCTCTCCCCAGGGCATCAACCAGTTTTTGCACGATCTGAAGGATACAGGCGCCATGCAACAATTGTCAGATAAATACGAATTGGAGAATTATAACAAAAAACAGATTCTTTACCAGGAAAATAAGCGTCCCCGCTTCTTATACTATTTGGTAAAAGGGAAAGTAAAAGGATATAAAATTCATGAGGACGGTAAGGAATACATTACCGATATATATAGTAGCGGCGATTTTATCGGATATACCGCGTTGATAGAAGATATGAATTATGATGACAGTACAACCATTATGGAAGAATCAGATATTTTGCAAATTCCACGGGAGGATTTTCAGCAAATGATTTATGGTGATATCAGCATCGCAGCAAAATTTATCCGGATTGTTACGCAAAACGTAAAAGAAAAAGAAGAACGGTTATTAAGCCTTGCTTATAGCAGTCTGCGCAAAAGAGTTGCAAAAGCATTAGTTGATTTACATGCCAAGTTTAATAATGATGGAGAGAATCGTTCATTGGAAATCAGCAGGGAGGATCTTGCACATTATATTGGAACGGCAACGGAATCACTCATCAGAACCCTTAGTGATTTTAAATCAGAAAAACTCATTGAAATAAAGGAAGGCAAAATCCGCATACTGGATCTTAATAAACTTAAGAATCTTTTATACTGATTTGATCTACATTATTATTAAGGTAAGGTTGTGAGGATTTTTTTTGCGATACTGAAGGTGAGTATCATTTTAAATTCATTTATATGACTTCATCAAAAAAATCATCCCTGTCTTTCCGCTGCCTGCGGGTAGGCCGACCAACCTTACTCTGGCGTTTACCAGTATAAAAACTGGCTGCCTGGAACTTGATCCTTTCTAATTCTTCTTCGGG
>JACCYQ010000014.1 GCA_013696395.1 Chitinophagaceae bacterium | reverse complement strand
CTGCAAATAAAAATATTTTTTTCCCTTTTAAGTTGCGTCCAAAAGATTTATTAATGGTTACCAAATCAGTTAGTCTGTCAAAGAAAATTTTCATAAGTCCGCTCATTGCATACCAATAAACTGGTGTCGCAAAAACTATTTTGTCATACTCTAAAATCTTCTCAATAATGCCAAGGAATTTGTCCGATGATGAATAGTCCCCACAATAATTGTAGGGTAATATTTCAAAATCTAACAAATCAATAATGTCAAACTCTATCTCTTCAAATACTTTTTCTAATTGCTTTTTGGTATCACTTTGTTTTCTTGCACTGGCTATGATTATTAATACTTTTTTTCTCATTGTCAATTTATCTTGCAAGTGAGGTCTGTCAGCATTACCGTCTACTTATGTATTTACGCTAATATCGCTACTCACTTTATGCTTACAATATTTTTAAATAATTCGTTTTACCTGTCAATCTTAACCACTTCAGCCAAAGCCCCTGTTCCTTTTACGCCAGACGTAAACCCGGAGTTTAATTATTAAATGACAGCGCTGATATTCCTAATCAAATTCATTTTTTAAAATAAGGTTTATTTGCTTTTCAAGTTCGTCCATATCCTGTGTGGCATTATAAATCCGTTCCATTCTAACCCAGTGATACACATGAATAATAAAATTTCTGAACAACCTTGGTATATGCCACGGGTAATTGTATCTGGATAAGATATCATCATCAATGTATCAGATAGCTTCACCAATAACTAAAAACTGGTACTGTACCGCACTTTGTATTTTAATGTCGGTTAAAAAGGTTGCTTCATCTAAACCCGCAACAAAATCCCTGATAAGTTGTATGGCATCCAATATATGTTTAGCTCGTTCTTTGGGCGTGGGCTTATCCATAAATTTTTATTAAGTCGTTGGATGCTGTTTTCTTGGCAAAATCTTTTAAATACCCTTTTTCCACCAAATCAACTTTTCTGTTTATTTTATTTTCCAGTATAAATGCGATGTCCAGTAAATCGAACATGGAATATTTTTTTGCATTGTTCATTTCCACCATTAAGTCGATGTCGCTTTTTAATTGTTCATCGCCTCTTGCAACAGAACCAAACAGCCACGCAGCAGCCACCCGGCCATCTTTTTTTAAAGTAGTTTTAATTAAATTGATAATGCTGATTTTGCTTGCCTTGGGCTGGGTAATGTATTGAACCCTTTCGGCTGCTACATGTAAGGCTTTCAAGGCCATTCCTTCGTCTTCCAGTTGATAAACTAACTTGTCACTAAGCCATGCTACCAGCAAATCATTTTCTTTTACTTTATAATATTCAGCCAGTTTCACCACTTGCTCCCTTGTCGGCTTTCGTTGCCCCCGCTCAATTTTGCTGAGTATGGCCTGGTCAATATCAAGGAAAGCAGCAACTGTCCGCAAGGGCAGTTCCTTTTCTTCTCTGAGCCTCCGTAAAGTGTCGCCTAAACTATCCATTTTTGAACGATTGTTTTTTGACATAATTTGTCAAAATTATAAACTGTTGCCTTGCTAAGCAAAGATTTGTTGCGGAAGTTTCAACAGGTTGTTGGTAGATATGCGTCAGCCGGGACGGGTGGGCTCCCGAAACAAATTCGGGACAAGTTACGCCGTTGTTGGTGTTGAGGCGGTGCCCTTGGGCTAAGCCCACCAACAACCTTAGGAATGAATCAATCCATTACATGTGTCAGCCATCCAAAGTTATCTTTACCAGTGTGGTAAAACATGGCTGATGACCAATAATAATTTTCAGCAGTTGTACACAGTCCTGCGTTCACTGGATTCTGATGTATGTAAGTTAATTTTTGCCATATAGTTTTTTTGCTCCACAAATCAACACTTAAGGGGTTACGCTCCCAAATCTCTTGCCCGACTGGTCAGGCGGGGATATTTTCTGTCCGTTGTATTTACTAAAAAATCAGCCAGTATTTTCCGGTTTGTATCCCGGCTGTATTTGCCAGACAAGGTGAATGTGATTGCTTATGATAACAAATCCGTAAACAATTATCCGATTATCCTGAACAAGAAAACTTAGGCTTGATGCAAGGATATCTTTATATTTTTTAGGTGTTAGTAAATGCTTCCATTCAAGAATAGTTGCCGTGAAAAATTGTAGATAATGGTCGGGAAGCATATCACAAAGTAAATGAAAGCTGAATAAGCTGGTAGCTCACTCTTAATCTGTAGATGTTGTTGGTGGGCTACCGCGCAAAACCTGCGCCTCAACACCAACAACGGCGTGAAAGTTCACCATGTCTTTGCGGAATTTTTGTGTATTCTTTGCGTTCATTGTGGTTAAAAAAACTTTCCCCTCTTGGACAACGTTGCTTCTTGTTTTCGGGCCTTCGTGTCAATAAAGAAATTCCATAAAACCTTTGTGCAACCTTTGTGTCTATTGTGCCTTTGTGGTTCAAAAAAAAAATTAACCGCGGAGTACACGGCGAACGCAAAGAAAATACAACGCAAAGAATAAAATTTTGTGCATCTTGTATTCTTCGCGCCTTCGTGGCAATAAAGACCTTCAATAAAACTTTTGTGCAACCTTTGTGTCTATTGTGCCTTTGTGGTTCTAAAAAAAATAACCGCGGAGTACCCTGAGAACGCAGAGGAAATGCAACGCAAAGAATAAAATCTTTGTGCATCTTGTTGTCTTCGCGCCTTCGTGTCAATAAAGAAATTCAATAAAAACTTTGTGCAACCTTTGTGTCTATTGTGACTCTTTGTGGTTCTAAAAAAAATAACCGCGGAGCAAACTGAGAACGCAAAAAAAATACAACGCAAAGAATAAAATTTTGTGCATCTTGTTGTCTTCGCGCCTTCGTGGCAATAAAAAACAAAACCCCGGAACTTCCAGGGTTTTATATTTTCAATTTTCAATTTTACATTTTTAATTTCTCCTCGTAGTGTCCTTCGCCGCCGGTTGCTGTCCTCCCTGCATTTGCCCCATCATTTGATTAATATCTTCCCAGCTTAAAAATCCCCAATGTTCTGAGGTCTTTCCGTCTCTTAGTTTCCTTACATCAACAACGGTATCATCCATTTCCATTCCCACAGGCATACCCCATGGATTTGCTTTTGCTTTACCCCTCATTCTTACCATAGCAAAATGATAATTACCATCGGCAGAAGTGGCTTCTGAAAGATGATCCACATTAAAATTGTCAAAATAGGTATGGATCTGGCTTAAATAATGTTTTACACTATCCTTACCTACAACATCGCTTCCATCATTGCCTCCATTATGATCTACAACATCATCCGTTAACAATGTGTCAAGTTTACTTGCATCTCCTGTTCTTATAGCGTTGTAAATTTCTTTACTTGTTTCCGTGTTTCGTTCTGCGTGATTATCATCAGAAGTTCCGGCAACCGTCATACCGTCATTACATGATACCAGCAGGATCAAACCTGTAATAGCAATTAAAAATTTTTTCATTTTTTGTTGG
>JACCYQ010000002.1 GCA_013696395.1 Chitinophagaceae bacterium | reverse complement strand
ACCCTGATATTGATCATCAGGTTTTCTGCAAATGCTTTGTTATCATATTTCTGCAAAATGAATTTGCAGCCATTTTTTTCAAATCCTACATAGTCCCCGGCATCCCAGTTTATATTAAATCCCAATTCTCCAAACAGTTTTTTTGAGGCTTCAAAATTATTACCTGATGGTATAAATGGTTCGAGTGAAAGGAATTGCATATGACTTGATTTATTTAAGAAATAAAACAACATTTGATTAAGGCTGTATATAAATTACCAGAAAGTTAAGTTGATAAAAAACAGGTTCTGGAAAATATTTCTTCTGCTAAAAAATATTATTTGTTTGATTTAGAAATCCTTCATTTATTGAACTATAAAGAAGAATTTTTCATTTTTGGATTATCTATAATGAAGATATACCAGGTACCCATATTCGCTTTACCAATCGTGTTTTGCGATAATAATACAGGTGTAAGTTTTGTATTTACTTCCCGTTTCACTGCGGGCAAAGCCGATTCCAATATCTGTTAATGATACATTCCATGTATCAAGCCCTAACAAGTGCTTTCGATGACCGAGTGAAGGCGTTTTAGCATCTATGATCAGGTATTTAATGGATTGTTCACCGCCGGCAGTATTAACTGCGAGAGACTCAAAGTAATTGCTTTTCTTTTCTTTTATCCAGGAAGCATTTAATGAATAGCCACTTTTGTTGATAAAGTAATTTATTCCAAATCCATCGGGGTCAACATGACCAAAATAATTTCTGTCAGCCAAATCAATAGCTTTGGCCTCCGCTACTTTAGCCAGCTTGTCATTCCATTTTAATGATACAGCAGAAGGCTTTATATTTTTAGGATAATTTAATTCTTCATGAAAATTAAGGGGATTGCGTCTTATTTCTTTTAGTAATTCAAATGCTTTTTGCGCTTCCCGCTTATCAATAATAATTTCCCTTTTATTTTGAAAGGAAGTCAATAAAAATAGCGTGCATGTAACTATAAAAAATTTCATTAGGGAAACTTATATAAAATATCTTAAAAATCAAACAAGTCACCTAAGAATGAATACCGCTTTTTCTTTTTATTATCATAATGCTTATTTTCCGGGCCTGAATATTTTGGACGATAGCTTTCGTCAGGAATATTTATTTTTTTTGGATATTTTCTTTATCACAGGTCTTCCATAATAGTTGGGTCATAAATAAGAAAATTTGTTAAACTTCCTTTTAATTTAAAATTTTTATACAAAATATTGAAATAGCAAAACGCCCAGCAAACCTGTGATGGAAACAATGGTTTCCATTATGGACCACGACAAAAAAGTTTGTTTGAGTGAAAGGTTGAAAAATTCTTTGAACATCCAGAAACCGGTATCGTTAACATGGGAGAACATAAGACTTCCGGCGCCTACTGCCAGTACCATCAGCTCTGGTGATGTACCTGTGATGGATAACAAGGGCAATACAATGCCAGCAGCTGTAAGTCCTGCAACTGTTGCGGAGCCCAGTGTTACTCTTAATAATGCGGCTACCGCCCAACCTGCAATCAAGGGTGAAAGATCATAGTCGCCTGCAAAAGATGCGATGTAATCTCCCAGTCCACTATCAATTAAAACTTGTTTAAATGCGCCACCCGCCGCAATGATCATCATGATCAATGCGATACTGCTGATGGCATCACCAAATAACTGCATGATCTGTGCCGTGGACTTTTTCAACGTACTATTCAATACTACAGCGGCCACTAGAGCAGAGATCAGTAATGCGATCACAGGGTCGCCGATAAATGCTGCCATATTCTTTAAATATGATTCTCCCGGTAATACATATACGATAAATGCTGCCAGGCCGATGATCAGAACAGGGATTAAGGCTATGAAAAAACTGGCCGCTTTACCAGGTAATTTTTCAGGCGGAATAGTGTTGGTACCAAAGAAACCAGCCCCGGGTGAGGCTTTAATATTTTTTAGCGTAGCGGAAAACAAAGGGCCTGCAATGATGATGGTTGGAATGCTGATGATGATGCCAAATAATAAGGTCATGCCCACATTGGCATTGAAGATGGCGGCCAGCCCGGTTGGACCAGGATGTGGTGGCAGAAAACCATGTGTAACAGAAAGTGAAGCTGCCATGGGAATGGCTACCCATAGTAATGGTTTGTTGGCATTTTTTGCGATGGAAAAAACCAATGGCACCAGGATGATGAATCCGGCATTATAAAATAAGGGAATCCCTATTAAAAACCCGGTGATCATCACGGCCCACTGAACATTATTTTTGCCGAATTTATCAATCAGCGTTCCGCTGATCTGCTGTGCAGCCCCACTGACTTCCAGTAATTTTCCAAGCATGGCACCCAGGCAAAGTATCAGCGCCATACTGCCCAGGATATCCCCTACTCCCTTTTGAATTGATGTGCCGATCATTTGTAAAGGCATACCCAAGGCAATCCCCACACCAATGGAAACTATGAGCAGGCCAATAAACGGGTTTACTTTCTTTAGTGTAAGCAGCAGTAATAAGGCGATGGCCAGGGTAAGTACTATTAAAGGCATGCTTGCAAATCGTTTTGGTTATCAATTTTTTTGATGATACTACCGTTCAGGGATAAGCGATCAACTGTTTTCTTTTTGAAAGTTAGGATATAAGGAAGCGTAAATTTTAAAATTCTTTTGGTAAATGGCCGCAACACTCTTATCCGGAACATATTCATCGCTGCCGGAATAGAACTTCTTAACGTCTGTCCATTGTTCAATCAATCCCATTTGTTTGAATGCTACAAAAGCTGCGCCTAACGCGGATGCATCAACGCCTGAATTGATCTTTATTTTTTTCTGCAGGATATCCGCCAATGTCTGAACCCATATTTTGGATTGAATGAAACCCCCTGAAGCGAACACGGTATCTATCGGAGAACTATTTTTTTCAACTACCTGCATCACCTGCAGCAGCGAAAAGCAAATGCCCTCGATCACCGCTCTTAAGAAATGGGTTTTTGTATGGTGGGAACGGATACCTGAAAAAATTCCCGTTGCGGATGCATCCCAAATGGGTGATCGTTCACCAAAAACATAGGGAAGAAAAATAAGTCCTTCGGCACCAGCGGGTACTTTTTTTATTTCCTCCAGTAATTTGCCAATATTTATTTTACCCCGGATATCACTATAAAAATTGTCCAAAAACCATTGAAGTGCAATACCTCCATTGTTGATGGCACCGCCTGTTACAAATGTCTTCTCATCCAGCCTGTATTGGAATAGCTGTTGCAGGTCATCATTTATTGTATGGTTAGCCAGGCGCCTGACTGCACCGCTTGTACCAATAGTGATGGCTGCCTCATTATTGTTTACGGCAAAACTTCCCAGGTTAGCCATACAACCATCACTGCCACCAATGATGAAAAGGGTTTCACCTGACAAAGGGATCTGGGTCTTGTAAATTTCATTTAACCCGGTAATGGAACTGGTAATGGGAACGGGAGTTGATAATTGACTTGCCGCAATCCCGGCAAATTCAAGGGCTTCCGGATCCCAGTCCAGCGTCTCAATATTGAAGAGCCCCGTAGCAGAAGCGATGGAATGATCCACAATAAATTGATTAAACAACCGGAAAAAAATATACTCTTTGGCAGAAATAAATTT
>JACCYQ010000209.1 GCA_013696395.1 Chitinophagaceae bacterium | reverse complement strand
TGGCCCGATTACCCTTCCCAGGAAGATTTTATGTTTAATGAAGATGAATATTAATTCAATTAAATTTTTAAATAATCAAAGCCTCCCTTTCAGGAGGCTTTGATTATTATATTTAGTATATACTTATTTTTCCATCATTTCGATTACTCCCTGGGTAACTCCAGTAAAACTAAACCCTCCATCATGAAAGAGGTTTTGCATGGTTACCATCCTGGTCATATCACTAAACATTACAACACAAAAATTAGCGCAGTCTTCAGCTGTAGCATTTCCAAGGGGACTCATTTTTTCTGCATAGTTTACAAATCCATCAAATCCTTTCACTCCACTACCAGCTGTTGTTTTGGTAGGCGATTGTGATATCGTATTAACTCTAACCTTCTTTTTGTCACCATAATGATAACCAAAACTACGGGTTATGCTTTCAAGCAAAGCTTTTGCATCAGCCATTTCGTTATAATCAGGAAAAACTCTTTGAGCAGCTATATAAGTCAATGCCAGTACACTACCCCAATCATTTATGGCGTCAAGATCCCATGCTGTTCGTAATACCCGGTGGAGTGACATTGCCGAAATATCCAGTGTTTTATGGTTCCATTCATAATTCATTTCTGTGTAATGTTTGCCTTTTCTAACATTCAAGCCCATTCCAATGGAGTGAAGGACAAAATCGATTTTGCCACCAAAATGTTCCATTGATTTAATAAACAAATTATTGAGATCCTCCATATTCACAACATCAGCGCCAATAACCGGCGCATTGATTTGTTCTGATAATTTGTTTATTTCTCCCATACGCAATGCCACAGGTGCATTGCTTAATACAATTCCCGCACCTTCCTCATGACAGCGAATGGCTGTTTTCCATGCAATTGATTTTTCGTCTAATGCTCCGAATATTATTCCCTTTTTACCTTTCAATAAGTTATAAGACATAAAAAAAATTTGTAGTTAGCATTAATTAAATGTGCGTAAAAATAAGAAGTAATTTATGAGCATACTTTGACAACCATAGAATCATCCTACTTTACTTTGATTGTTAAAGCATCACCATTTCCCTGGCATTTTCCAATGCAGCTGCTGTAGGCTTTTCTCCTCCCAACATTTTAGCTATGGTTTCTATCCTTTCTTCAGTGGTTAATAATCTTACTCCTGTAGTGATTGATTGTTTATGTATGGATTTATATACAAAAAAATGTGCAGAAGCCTTTCCTGCAATCTGTGGCTGATGAGTAATACAGATTAACTGCCGTTTTACAGAGAGTTCTTTCATGATCAATCCTACCTGTCGGGCAGCCTCTCCGGAAATACCTGTATCAATTTCATCAAAAATAAGAGTAGGCAGATCGATAGAACTTGCAACCAGAGATTTAATACATAACATCAGTCGACTAAGCTCTCCTCCACTCGCCACTTTCCTTAAGGGTAAGTAATTCTTTGACCCATTTTCATCGGAGATATTAGCGTCAAACAAAAATTCAACGGCATCCACACCATATTGATTTAAGGAGACAGGCTGAACGGTTACTTTTAACCGGGCATTAGGCATACCTACGCGTTTTAATAAAATATTTACTGCATCCTGTAATGGAGTAATTTGTTTTTTCCGTGCATTTGAAATTTTAACGGCTATGGCTGTAGCTTTTTCTAAAAGATCAGCAGCCTTCTTTTCTTTTAGTTGAATTATTTCATCCACATTTAATACAGCTTGCAACTTATCAGTAAGTTCCTGTTGAATTTGCAGTAATTCATTGGTACTTTGTACTCCATGCTTTTTCTGAAGCTTATACCCCATGGAAATTCGATCATTGATTTCCTCTACTCTTCCAGCATCGAAATTTATATTCCCGGCCAGATTTTCTAAATCTGAAGCAATATCATCGATCTCAATCTGGGCTGATTGGAGCCTTTGAATTAACCCAGGCAATGTTTGGTTAAATTCACTGAAAGATTGTAACTGGTTTAATACTTTTTTCAGTTGTTGCACAATTGGTTCTTCATTACCGGTTAGTAAATATCCGGAGTTTTCCAGAGCAGTTCTGATACCTTCAGCATTGCTCATAGAGGTTATCTCCAGATGAAGATTTTCCAATTCATTTTCCTTAAAATCAGCTATTTCCAATTCATTCAGCAAAAACCTGTTGTAATCTGCATCCTTTTCAAATTGCTTTTTTTCATTTTTCAACTTCTCCATTTGTCCCTTAATCTCCTGCAATTCACTGTAAATTGTGGCAAATTCGCTCAAAGCAGAAGATTGACCTGCTAACACATCCACTACCTGACGTTGAAAACCAGATTCAGCAAGGGAAAGCGTATCAAATTGCTGATGAAGATCGACCAATAGTGAGCTAAGTTTTTGAAGTTGTGCCAGGGTGACAGGGGTGTCGTTAATAAAGGCCCGGGATTTCCCCTGGGGACTGATTTCCCGCCTGATCAGTAATTCTTCACCACCATCCAGTTCATTATCATGTAAAAAATGGTCTATAGAAATCTTTTTATTTGGAATGAATACCCCTTCGATTATGCATTTGATTCCTTTATTAAGTAATACATTACTGTCTGCACGATTTCCTAATATTAATCCCAAAGCTCCCATAATAATGGATTTTCCGGCACCTGTTTCACCTGTGATAGCGTTCATATCATGCGAGAAAGTAATTTCCAGTTTCTCTATGATAGCATAGTTCCGAATGCTTAGTGTCTTTAACATAGCAACCGGCAAATTAGTGAATATGATTTTGGTTTCATACAGATTTTTTTACACTTATTATCAAAAAAATAGCCTTTGCAAAATTGCAAAGGCTACATTTTAAAATAGTATATGATGTTATTTAATGTCGATTGAATCCGTCAGTTCTGTATCAACCAGTATCCGACCACAGTTTTCACAAATCATCACTTTTTTACGTTGTTTGATCTCACTTTGTTTTTGAGGAGGTATAAAATAAAAACATCCTCCACAAGCATCTCTTTCAACAGGAACCACAGCCAGGCCATTACGATAATTTGAACGAATTTTCTCGTAGCTTAATAATAAACGGCTATCTACCTGCTCTTTAGCTTCAGCGGCCAGTTTATTAAAATGCTTCTCTTCTTTTTCAGTTGTGGCTATTATTTTTTCCAACTCACCTTTCTTATTGGTCAAAACCGATTCTTTAGTGGTCAAAGCCTTTTTAGCTTTTTCAAGAGCCGTGGCTTTTTCAGCAATTTCTTCATTCGCATCCCTGATATGTTTTTCAGCAAGTTTCACTTCCAGTTCCTGCATTTCTATTTCTTTATTGATAGCCTCGAATTCCCGGTTGTTCTTTACATTCTCGCTTTGCTTCTCATATTTTTTTACCTGCGCCTGGGCTTCTTTTATAATTTCTTTCTTTTGCTCAATAAATTCGGTAATCCCGTTGATCTCTTCTTCAATCCGATTCTGGCGGTTTTGCAAACCCGTTATTTCATCTTCCAAATCTGCTACCTCCATGGGTAATTCCCCTTTCAGAATATGGATTTCATCCAGTTTTGATTCTACTTTTTGAAGATTTACTAAAGATGTCAGTTTTTCTTCAACTGAATACTCTTTTACATTTGCCATAAGTGTGATTGTTGTTTATTTTTTCGGAAAAAAAGAATACCCCTTAAATATTGGTTAATCGACATAATACCTTAGTGGATTTGTGTTTACTTCCGTTTTCAGGACGGCAAAGTTAGGAAATTTTAATTCCAAAAGTTCATGTAAAAGGTTTATAGTGAACTGTTCGCTTTCATAATGGCCGATATCAGCAATAATTATCCTGTTATCCGCATCAAAAAACTCGTGGTATTTGACATCACTGGTAATAAATATATCTGCTTCCCTGGCTATTGCCTGGGGAATTAGAAAGCTGCCGGAACCTCCACAGAGCGCCACTTTATGTACCAATTTTCCAGGCAATTCGGTGTGCCTGATCACTGATATCCTGAATGTCTTTTTCAATAATTCCAGGAACTCTAATTCTGGAAGGGGATTGGGAAGAATTCCTATAATACCAGATCCTATGTGCTGGTGATCATTTGATAAGTTGACTATATCATAGGCAACTTCTTCATATGGGTGTGCTTTTATTAAAGCCGAAATCACCTTTTGCTGCATGTAAAACGGAAAAATTATTTCAACCTTCATTTCCTCCTCCACATGTAGTTTTCCCACCTCACCCAAATAGGGATCCGCATCTTTCCCTGCCTTAAAGGTTCCCAGGCCAGGCATATTAAAACTGCATTCCGAATAATTTCCAATTTGGCCAGCACCTGTATTAAATATGGCGGATCTTACTTCTTCCACTTTATTTTTTGGAATAAAAGTGAATAATTTTTTAAGAACATTTTCTTTGGGTGCAAGAATTTTTAAATGAGTCAAATTAAGTAATTCAGCCATTTTCCCATTTACTCCAGAAATCATATTATCCAGGTTGGTATGAATGGAATAGATAGCTACATCATTTTTTATTGCTTTTATAACTGTTCTTTCTACATAATTTTTCCCAGTTATCTTTTTTAATCCTTTAAAAATAATAGGGTGATGGGCAATAACCATGTTACATTTCTTTTCCAGTGCATCGCTGATTACCCTTTCAGTGACATCCAAACAAATCATAATGCCACTGCATTCCCAATCAGGCTGACCGGTTATTAATCCTGCATTATCATAATGTTCCTGGAATTGGGGTGGGGCAATTTGCTCCAGGTAATCAATAATCTCGTTGATCTTCATATTTGAAAGTTAAGTTTTTACGATAATTATCAAAAATCTGTAAACTAAGATCATAATCAAAAATCCTTTATTACTATTGAATGTCGTAACTTTTCGATTCAAATCCTCCCCCCGTTGACGTGTTTTTTTCAACCTCTAAATTGCATTGACATGAAAAAGAAAAATTTGGGTTATACCATGCTCATGCTGTTGGTTATGACCGGATTTGCAGGAACAGTTAATCTTAATCCATTAACAAAAAAAGAAAAACAAGTTGCTGTTGATCATTTAAAGCAGTCTAAGGATGACCTGATGCAATCAGTTAAAGGATTATCAGATAACCAGTTAAATTTTAAACCCTCTGCGGAAGAATGGTCGGTAAATGAGTGTATACAACACCTGGCGCTTACTGAAAATCTTTTTTGGGAATCCATGAACAAAGCTTTAAAAGAAACTCCTAATCCCGACAAACGCACGGAAATAAAAATCTCAGATGAAGAAGTGTTGGCAAAAATGGCAAGCCGCGACAATAAAGTAAAAACTTTTTCTACATTGACACCAGATAATTCAACATTCACGACCACAAAAGAAGCCCTTGATGTTATCAAAATGAAACGCAAAACCTTTATTCAATTCATTAAAACAACGGAAACGGATATGCGAAGTCATGTAGTGAATTCACCCATGGGCATGGTGGACGCTTACCACCTGGTATTAATGAATGCGGCACATACCAACCGTCATATTCAACAGATTAACGATGTAAAAAGCCATACTGATTTCCCAAAAAGATAAACTACAATTTCGTATTATAAAAGATGGTTAAAGCCTGCCATCTTCCTGTATTTTTGTGCCTGTATAATTTTAAAAAATGTAGATGGCAGATAATACCCAGGAACTTTATAATCGCTATATAGAATTAATGCGAAAGATTACGGACATCAAAAAAGCCGCAGATGTTTTACAATGGGACCAGGAAACTTATTTACCCAGAAAATCATCTGACATACGCGGCCAGCAGATAGCCACATTAACCGAAACAGCCCATCATTTTTTTTCATCAGAACAATTAGGCAACATACTGACCGAACTTGCAGGGAAGAATGACCTGACTGAGAACCAAAAAAAAAATTGTGAGTTAACTCTTGAAGATTATTTAAAGAATAAAAAATACTCATCCCAGTTTGTCAGAAAATTATCAGAACAGATTAACAAGACATTTCATGCCTGGATAAAAGCAAGAGAGATGAATTCTTTTTCTGTTTTTGAAAATGAATTGAATGTATTGATTACATTAAAAAAACAGGAATCTGAATTACTGGGTTACGAAGCACATCCCTATAATGCACACCTGAATGAATATGAAAAAGGATGTACGGTACATTTTCTTGATAATGTATTTGAGCCTCTTTTGCCATTCTTAAACAGTTTATTAGGTAAAATAAAAAGTCAGGCACCGGTTGACAATGCTTTTCTTCAGCAATATTTTCCTAAACAAAAGCAATGGGAATGGGGTATGTATCTTATTCAACAATTAGGTTTTGATTTTGATTCCGGCAGACAGGATATAAGTGAACATCCTTTTACCACAAGTTTTTCCCCTACTGATGTCCGGTTAACTACTCGTATTGACGAAAATGATTTTGCAAATATGACCTGGAGTTGCATTCATGAAGCCGGACATGGTTTATATGAACAAGGCCTGCCTGTTGATCAATATGGTTTGCCATTGGGTGAATATTGTTCATTAGGAATTCATGAATCCCAATCCCGATTATGGGAAAATAATGTAGGAAGAAGTGAAGCTTTCTGGCAAAATTATTTTCCAAAATTGCAGGAATTCTTTCCGGAACAGTTCAAAACCACATCATCCGAAATATTTTATAAAGGCATTAATAAAATTGAACCTGGATTAATAAGAACTGAAGCAGACGAGATCACTTATCATTTTCATGTTTATATCCGGTATGAACTGGAAAAGGATTTATTTGAAGGAAACTTGAAAACGACTGATATTCCTGCTTATTGGAATGAAATGTACCTGAAATACCTGGGAATAAAGGTTCCGGATGATAATCATGGATGTCTTCAGGATATTCATTGGAGTCATGGAAGTTTTGGATATTTTCCTACATATAGCCTGGGAAGTCTTTATGCGGCACAATTTTATACTTATATAAATAAAATGATACCTGGCCTGGAAGAAGATATGGAAAAAGGAAGTGTTTTAAAAATTTTGCAATGGTTGAAGCAATATATTTATCCTTATGGTCGTAAATATACGAGCGATGAATTATGTATTAGAATTACTGGAGAATCATTGAACGCTTCTTTTTTCAAAGATCATTTGTTGCGAAAGTTTGGCAATATGTATACCTTGTAATTAATAGCCTTACCATGAAAAAAATAACGATCGCCTTATTGGTTCTCGTATCCTTTACCGCTTGCAAAAAAACCCTGGAAGATAAAGCCCGGGATATCGTTATAGATGCCATGACGAGCGGTCAATGGCGCATTTCCCTTTTCACTGTAAACGGGAATAACATTACAACTGATTTTGCTGCTTACACTTTTCAGTACCATAAGAATGAAACTGTAGATGCCATTAAAAACGGAAGTGTTGAAGTTACCGGCAACTGGGAAGGTGATGCAAATAATATGAGTATTTCAGCTAATTTTTCCAATGTCTCTGAACCTTTGCTTTTGATCAATGGCAACTGGAAAATAACAAACAACAGCTGGACTTTTGTGGAAGCTAAACAAACCAATGGAAGCCAGATTAAAACTCTGAGATTAGATAAGCTCTAAAATAATAATTCTTTTTCTGCTGAATTTTGGCAGATTTTAATAAACTTTGGCGTCTATTAATCCACCCAATTTCAGTCTGATATCCTTGATTTTAGAATAGATACTTTTAATGATAACAATGCGTTTGATCTAAAATCAGCGCTTTGAGACTGAATATGAAACTGAGAATAACTTTTTTATATATCCTGGCCCTTATAATTACCAATTCCCCTGCTTTGGCACAAACTCCTGTGGCCAACTTTAATGCCAATACAGTTTCAGGTTGCTCCCCGTTAATTGTAGATTTCCAGGACCAGTCTTCTAATGATGTAACAGAATGGGAATGGGATTTTGGTAATGGAGGCATATCTAATAAAAAAAATCCTTCAGCAATTTATTTTAATACAGGTACATATACCGTCCGACTTACTGTTAAAAACGGTAGCGGCGCATCTAATACCATTACCAAAACCGCTTTTATTACTGTAGTCACAGAACCTGTTGTAAATTTTACTACAGACAAAAATTCAGGTTGTTCACCTGCAGTAATTCAATTTACTGACCTGTCAACCACACCCCCCGGCACTAATATTACCACCTGGAAATGGGATTTCGGAGATGGAGGCACCTCGACCCAAAAAAATCCTGTATACAGTTATCGAACACCAGGCAGTTATACAGTTACACTTAGCATAGGAAACGATAAAGGCTGCACAAAATTAATAACCAGGCCAAATCTTATTGATGTAGGGATAGGCGTTAAACCGTCTATCAGTTTTGTTGATCCGAATGTTTGCAGTGCTCCAGCCACTATAACTTTTAATAGTAATAGTATCGGCCCAGGTACCTTAAGTTATGCCTGGAGATTAGAAAATGGACAAACTTCAAACAATAAGAGTATAACCACCACTTATAATGCGAACGGAAATTATGGTGTCACCCTCACGGTTATGAGCAGTTTTGGATGTTTTGATTCCATTACCAGGAGGGTAGATATTGGAAAAGCTACTACTGATTTTATTATTCCTGCCAGCATTTGCCCTAAAACACCTGCCCAGTTTTTAAATAATTCAACACCCAGACCTATAAGTGCGAAATGGATATTTTCCAATGGCACAACAGATAACAATAACAATGGTTTGACAATTTTCCAAAATCCGGGCACCTATACGGTTACATTAATCAATACTTATTTGGCATGTGTGGATACATTAGTAAAAACAATTACAGTCGCAACTTCACCACCCATTTCTTTTACGGCTTCAGATACGGCAAAATGTCAACCATCCCTAACCGTTAATTTTAATAATACAACAACCGGAACATCTTTCAACTGGGATTTTGGCGATAGTACTGTTTCTAACCAGTCAAATCCTTCTCACACCTACACAAATTATGGTGATTATGATGTTACGCTGATTGCCACAGGTAATAATGGATGCATCGATACGTTGGTTAAACCAGCTTTTATAAAGATCAGAAAACCTGTAATCTCCTTTGCGGGACTACCAGCCGCAAATTGTGTTCCTTTTAATTTCAATTTCAAAGCTATTGTTGACACAATTGAAAATGTAACTTCTTACAATTGGGATTTTGGAGATGGATCAGCCGGCTCTACATTAGAATCTCCCAGTCATATATATGCGGTCCAGGGCACATACCCGGTTACGTTAACCATTACAACAAGTAGTGGTTGTACAGAAACATTTTCTTTGCCTAATGCTATAAAAGTAGGAACCATTCCAACACCGGATTTTGTAGCAGATATTACGAATGCGTGTGGTGATCCGGGTATACAATTGACAAACTTATCAACCGGTGCAACGGAATTTTTGTGGACTTTCAGTGATGGTAGCAGTTCCACTGATCCAAATCCTCAGCATATTTTTGCTGATACTGGTTGGGTAAGTGTAACCTTAACGGCTATCAACAATGGTTGCCAGGATAGCATTACTAAAATCGATTACGTATATATACAACCTTCTATTTCAAAATTTGATTACAGGCCCGATTGTAATAATAAACTTGAATATACTTTTACTGATAAGTCCATTGGCGCTAACAGCTGGGAATGGAATTTTGGCGATGGGACTACATATTCGGGGCAAAATCCTCCTACACATGTTTTCCCTGGAGATGGTTCTTATATTGTTTCTTTATTAACAACAAATGCAGGATGTTCATATACGTTATCCCGTACAATTGTTATAAAAGATCATTTACCCAATTTTACTTCGGAAAATACTGTTGGTTGTAAATCCTTCAGACCTAGATTTAATATAGTGAATCCGGATCCGACATTTATAACCAAATATTTATGGGATTTTGGCGACGGTGTAGAGCGTGATGGAGCAGTAGATCCATCATCCATGAGGTTCAGGTTTACAGAAGCTGGTAATTACAATGTGAAACTGACAAGTATTGACACATTCGGATGCAGGCATTCTATAACAAAAAATAATTTTATCAGGGTTAACGGCCCTAAGGCTTATTTTAATTCAACTAATAGTAATGGTTGTAAGGGATTAATTACTTCTTTCAACGATTCTACTATAACCGATGGCATCAATGCTATTGTAAATTGGAAATGGGATTTTGGCGATCAAACTATTCAATCATTTACTGCTCCTCCATTTGAACATCAATATGACAGTATAGGGGATTATGATATAAAATTAGTTGTTACTGATGCCGCGGGATGCAGAGACAGTACGACATTGCGTGAGTTTGTAAAAATTTCTATTTTAAAGGCTGATTGGGTGACCAATGGTGAAACCTGTCCAAAATCTCCTATTGCATTTACAGATAAAACTACAAGCGATTTGCCCTTTACTTCTATTTGGGATTTTGGAGATGGCAAAACAGCTACAACACGTAATTCATCACACCAATATATTGACACTGGTAAGTATACAGTAAAACTGGTTGTAAAAGATATTATGGGTTGTCAAGATTCTTTAGTAAAAACGGATATTGTCTATGTTGGATTACCCGTTGCTTCATTTACTGCCAATAATTTTGATACTTATTGTTTGCCTTTTGAAGCTAAATTTATCAATACATCCACGTACGCAAATTCATTCAGCTGGAATTTGACTGCAGCTACATCAACCCAAAGAAATCCTTCGCTTTATTATACTTCACCTGGCAATTATCCTATAACATTAATAGCTACCAGTCCCGGTGGATGTAAAGATACCGCCACCAATAACCTGGTTGTTCATGATGCTGACGCAGCATCAATTAATTATAATCCGTTAATCGGATGCCGGCCTTTATCTGTAGATTTCCAAGCTTTTACAGCAATGAATGGGAGATTTATCTGGGATTTTGGTGATGGCAATGTGGTTGATACCAATATCAATATTTATACGCATTTGTATGACAATTTTGGAGCCTTCATTCCAAAAATTATCCTTAGAGAACCTGAAGGTTGTCTGATTACTTTAACTGGTGATGAATCTATTCAAATAAACGGGGCAAGAGCAAAATTTGAAATAACCAATTTGTTATTTTGCGATAGTGGATATGTAAATATCCTGGATTCTACCACTTCCCGGGATATGATTACAAAATATACCTGGGATTTTGGAGATGGCAGTATATCCAATTCATCGGTACCCGTTCATAATTATACTTCGCCCGGTATTTACCCGGTTTCTTTATCAGTTGAAACAGAAACAGGTTGCCGGGATTCAATGACTTACCAGCTGCCTGTCAAAGTGGTTCAGAGTCCGTTGATAGCCATAACGGGTGATTCTGTTATCTGTGTAAATGAACGATTAAACGTAAATGGTATTTTCTTAAGGGCAGATACTTCAGTAGTTTCCTGGTCATGGGAATTTGGAAATGGAAACAGGTCATCATTGCAAAATCCCGATCCACAACAGTATGTTCCGGGAGATTACAGCATTTATTCGGTGGCTACCAATAGCAGCGGTTGCAAAGATTCAATTCAAAGGGATATTCGTATCAATCCCTTACCGGTTATTAATGTCACTTCGCCTTTAACAAAAGTGGTAGGTATTTCTATCCCTATTCCCGTAACTTATTCTAGCAATCTCCTTAGCTATACCTGGCTGCCTACGAATGGTTTAAGTTGTACAGATTGTCCTGAACCCATCACCAATACAAAATACAGTATTGATTATGTTATATCCGTTGTAGATAGCAATAGTTGTTTGAATGCAGAGCAGGTAAGAGTAATAGTAATCTGTAAAGGAGCTGAAATTTTTATCCCGAATACATTTTCACCAAACGGTGACGGCAGCAATGATTTCTTTTATCCCCGTGGGCGCGGAATTGAAAGAATCAGAACTTTACGCATTTTCAATCGTTGGGGTGAAGTGGTATTTGAAAACAGGGAGTTCCCGATAAATGATCAATTAGCTGGATGGGATGGTAAATATAAAAATGGGGCTCCACAGGCCGGGGTGTATGTTTACCAGGCAGAATTGATTTGTGAAAACGGAGAAATTTTAACCTATAAAGGGAATATTGCATTGATCTTATAAAATGGTGAAAATGTTAAAGAAGTTATTCAACAGAACGATACAAACATTTACATTGGCAGCAACGATGTTATCGTTTGTTCCTGTATGTGGGCAGGATATACATTTTTCACAATTTTTTGAAGCGCCTCTCCTCAGGAACCCTTCTCTGGCAGGAATTTTTACCGGCGATTACCGCGTACAGGCTGTATACCGCGATCAATGGAATAGTGTGACCGATGCATACAAAACCGGTTCTTTGAACGGAGAATATAAAAAACCTATAGGCAAGGGAGATGATTATCTTACCATGGGTTTGCAACTTTTCTATGATAAGGCTGGGACTGTGGGCTGGACTTCTACCCAGGTAATGCCTGCTCTTAATTACCATAAATCCTTAAGTACTGAAAGAAATATGTATGTTTCCCTTGGATTTATGGGTGGTTGGGTTCAACAATACTTTGATCGCACACGAATGACAACTAACAGCCAGTATGATGGATTAGGAGATGGAGAAAGTTTCAATGAAGCTAAATACACGTACATCGATGGTAGTGTGGGTATGAGTTTCAATACCAACATCAGCGAAGATCCAAACGACAATTTGTTTATAGGCCTGGCCTACCACCATTTTAACAGGCCAAAAAATTCATTTTACCGCAATCCCGCCATGGAACTAAACCCTAAATGGGTATTATCCGGAGGTTTGAAATTCGGACTTACAGAATATTCATACCTGACCATACAGGCAGATCATTCCCGCCAGGGAAGTTTTAATGAATCTATTGGGGGTGCCTTATATGGTTTAAAATTGGGACAAGATGTTGATAATCCGGATTATGTTATTCATGGAGGATTATTTACACGATTGAACGATGCCCTGATACCAGTAGTTAAAATTGATTATAAACCTTTCTCCATTGCTATTAGTTATGATGTTAACATTTCTAAACTAAAAACAAGTAGTTACGGGCGGGGAGGGTTTGAATTATCCGTATCATTCATTGGTTTTCTTGACAGAGAACACTCTACGATCAATGCCCTTCATTGTCCGCGGTTTTAAAAGGTTTTGTATTTTTTGCCCAAACAGCGGGCATAAAAATAGCATCGTATATTTCCGAAGTAAAAAAAGATTTAAAATTGTGGACTTATGCTTTGTTTAAGCAAAAAAAACACTATATAATTACATAATAAATGTAAATTTGTTTCGTTGAGACAACTCATTATCATATTATCCATTATCTTTTTTTCAGTCCAAAATGCTGAAGCTCAAACGCGTAGCAATCCTTTACCAGGAAATTCTGAAAAAATTCTAAAATTTTATCCCAATCCAGCTACCTCTATTATTACATTCGATTTTATAAAAGACTACAAAATTGGATATTTACTCCAGGTTTTTAACTTTCTAGGGAAGCCTGTTTATGAATCGCCTAATGTGGCCACCAAAACTTCGGTTAATCTATCCGACTTTACTCGTGGGGTTTATATTTACCAACTTAGGGATCATAGTGGAAAAATTCTGGAATCTGGAAAATTCCAGGTTTCTAAATAAATCATTCTCTTTATTCATTTACACTCGGGGCCTTTAGGCCTTTTTTTATGAGTTAATGTTTTTAGAATTATATGGTTTCATTCTAAATTGCGACAAGAATATCTCTCGTAAAGCATTAGAAACTAATCATTAGGACAATTTGTCCCGAAACTGCGCTTGGCAGTATTATTGTCAACCTTACCTTTGCGCCTTGTAATGGAAAAAATGACAGTTTTGACAAGCATTTTTATGCCATTTTTGTTTAAAGGCTTAATAAATAAATTATGATGAAAGAACAAAAAGAAAATGACAACTCTTTGCCTGATGAGCAAGGATTACATATTGATCTAAACACCGATGAAAGCCAGATTGGAACCACGCATCTCACAGATCCATTAGAAAATGAACCAGAAATTTTAAAACTGAAAGAAGAAATTCAGGAATTAAAAGATAAGTACCTGAGGCAGGCTGCTGAGTTTGATAATTACAGGAAAAGAAGTGCTCGGGAAAAAGTGGAACTTATACAAACTGCAGGTAAAGACATTATCACGGATATGTTGGATATACTCGATGACATCAAACGTGCACAGCAGCAGATGGAGGTTAATGATGATATGGCTGGTATGCAAGAAGGTGTGCATCTGATCTTTAATAAGTTTTCCAATAACTTAACTGCCAGGGGTGTGAAACCAATGGATACATTACATCAACCATTTAACCCGGATATTCATGAAGCAATTACAGAAATTCCGGTTCCATCTGAAGACTTAAAAGGAAAAGTTGTTGACGTTTTACAAGAAGGTTATTATCTGAATGATAAAATCATTCGTTTTGCTAAAGTAGTTGTTGGTAAATAAAATTTACCTGAATATTACAATAGCATATCATTAAATTAATTTCCGCATAGCGGGTGGAGTGTATGAAAAAAAGAGATTACTACGAAGTGTTGTCTGTTAGTAAAACGGCATCAACAGAAGAAATTAAAAAAGCTTATCGAAAGGTAGCTATGCAATTTCATCCAGATCGTAACCCAGGAGATAAATCTGCTGAAGAAAAATTTAAAGAGGCTGCTGAAGCTTATGAAATTTTAAGTGATACTGATAAAAAATCACAATATGATCGTTATGGTCATGCAGGTGTATCAGGAAACGGACGCGGGTTTGGTGGTGGAGCCGGAATGAACATGGATGATATCTTCAGCCAATTTGGAGATGTTTTTGGAGAAGATGTTTTTGGAAGTTTCTTTGGTGGCGGAAATCGTCGGGGTGGAGGTCCAAGAGCAAGGGGTTCGCGGGGAAGTAATCTGCGCATTAAACTAAAATTAAATTACGAAGAAATTGCACGAGGTGTTACCAAGAACATCAAGGTAAAAAAATATGTAGCGTGTAATACTTGTGGTGGACACGGTGCCAAGGATAAAAATAGTATGCAAACCTGTGGTACCTGCGGCGGTAGTGGCCAGGTACGTAAAGTAACCAATACTTTCCTGGGGCAAATGCAAACCGTTACCACCTGTCCTGCATGTAGTGGTGAAGGAACAACGATTACCGCAAAATGCGGAACCTGTAAAGGTGAAGGCAGAACTTATGGTGAAGAAACAGTAACTATTGATATACCCGCCGGGGTGCAGGAAGGAATGCAATTAAATATAAGTGGACGGGGAAATGCAGGAGAACGGGGTGGCAGCGCCGGAGATCTGATTATTTTAATTGAAGAAGAAACGCATAAGGACCTGGTTCGGGATGGACTCAATGTAATTTTTGAATTGCACGTATCATTTACAGACGCTGTTTTTGGAACACAGCTTGAAGTACCAACCATTGATGGGAGAGCAAAAATTAAAATTCCGGCTGGTACACAAAGCGGAAAAATATTCAGGCTTAAGGGCAAAGGATTTCCGGCTGTAAATTCTTATGAAAAAGGAGACCAGTTAGTTTCAATAAATATTTGGACACCCCAAAATCTTACGAACGAGGAAAAAGTTGTTTTAGAAAAATTAAGTTCTTCTGAAAACTTCAAACCACACCCGGATAAAAATGAAAAGGGATTCTTTGACAAGATGAAAGAAATGTTCTCTTAATTTTTAGCTTCCTCTTTTCGCCTTTTTCTTTTTGTTTTTTTAGAATACACTTCTTTGGCTATTTCTACTAATGTCAGAAATTCTTTTTGTATTTTATCATGTGGATCATGTGATAATGATGCTATCGAATAAATATCATTCCAGGTAATTTGTTTTAAATAAGATGATTCTCTTAACAGGGAACCAAACATAATGAGTGAAGCTGAAAATTTTTGCTGACTGTCGATTTGAGAAAAAGGAATCAAATGGTTAGGACTTACAGTTTGGAATGTCCTTTTAACAGTATCATTTGGTAATTTGTAATTCAACAGTATTTCAGCAAAACGCTGGCCTGGTAAACTTTTTTCTTTTTCATTCATATAAAAGGGAGTAGGCATTATTTCAAAAGCAACTGTCATAGTATGTCCTGACCCTATTTCACCTCCCTCTATAGTTGATAATGAATCGCTGATTGCTCCAACCTTATTATCAAAACCTATTAACCTGTATTCCTTAACGTATGCCGGATTAAAATTGACATTGATGTAAACATCATCTGCAACCGCATACATAGTTTGGGTAAATTCTTTTAATAACACTTTCTCTGCTTCCTGGAAATTATCCAGGTAAGCAAAATTTCCTTTTCCTTTTCTGGCTAAAGTCTGAATCTTGGAATCCTTATAATTACCCATACCTACACCCAGGCAGGTAAGATAAATTCCATTTTTACTATGTGAGGTTATCAGTTCTTCTAATTCTGACTCCGTTTTTAATCCCACATTAAAATCACCATCTGTTGCCAGAATAACCCTGTTATTGCCCTCTTTAATAAAATGACTGGTAGCTATTTTATAAGCCAGGCGTATACCGGATTCACCTGGTGTTGATCCCCCTGGTGTTAGTTCGTCAATAGCTTTGATAATTTTTTCTTTTTCATTTCCACCGGTTGCTTCAAGGTGAACACCAACAGTTCCACCATATGCAATGATTGATACCGAATCTTTGGAACGCAGATTATTTACCAACATCCGAAAAGCAGACTGCAGCAATGGTAAGCGATTAGGCATATCCATGGATCCCGAAACATCAATTAAAAAAACCAAATTGCAGGGTGGTAGTGTATCTACATTTAATTTCCTGGATGAAATATTCAAATAAAAAAGTTGGCTTTCCTTACTCCATGGGCTCATGGTTAAAGTAGATTGAATAGCAAACGGATCATCGCCTTCAGGTTTTGAATAGCCTGTATTGAAATAATTCAGCATTTCTTCAATTCTTACAGCATCCGGGGGTACTTTATTTTTCATATTCAGAAAGCGCCGGACATTGGAGTAAGATGCCCGGTCCACATTTAAAGCAAGACTTGTAGATGGGAACTGGTTTGCACTGACAAACCTGTTTTCAAGAATACTGGCATAAGTTTCATCGCCGGTAAACCATGTACGTTGATTCTCTCTGGTTAAATCCTTAGTTAAAGATGCCAGTTTATATCTTCGGACACTGGTAGCAGACGTAACGGATTTGATTAAACGAAGATTTAAATATTTTTCAGTATCGGCAATTATCCTGGTTTTCTGATACCCATCTTTAGAAAATGTAAGCGTATCTTTTTTAAATGGAGTAATGAAACCAAAGGCACCGCTGATCCCGGTGTTATATACATAACCTGAACTATGATGCAGGATGGAAACGTTTTGTACCGGATTACCAGCTTCATCTTTTACTTCGCCCCGAAAATAATAAGGCTGACTCTGGGCAAAATAACCAAAGCATAACAGAAGAACGATATAGCATGCAATTTTCAATATTTTTATTTAGGGCCAAATTCCAAAAATCAAATGTTGCTGGCCATCTTTATATAACCTGGTATATTTCCTTTAGGTTTCTTCCCTGGCCATCATAATCCAAACCATAACCAACAACGAACTTATTGGGAATGATAAAACCTGTATATGCAATGGATAAAGGATAAATAGTTGCTTCCGGCTTATGTAACAAAGCCGCGATCTTTAATGAAGCAGGTTGTTGATGTTCCAGGCTGGGTAGAAATTTATTCAATGTTTTACCCGTATCTACAATATCTTCTACAATCACAACATCACGGTTGTACAAATCATAATCAAGGCCTATAGCCGTAATGACATTGCCAGAGGATTTCATTCCTTTATATGAAGCCAGTTTAATAAAACTTACTTCAGCAGGTATATTAATGTATTTGAATAAATCGGCCGCAAACATAAATGCTCCATTAAGAACCGGAATAAATAATGGCATTTTACCCGCATAATCTGTATTTATGGCTTCGGCAATTTGTTTTACTTTCTGTTGTATCTCTTCAGCTGAAATATAGGTTTCAAATTGTTTATCGTGTATTGTAATAATGGACATTGATTATTTTAATATTTTTAATTTCTGGCCAACCTTTAATTCATCCGATTGTAAATTGTTCCACGCTAATAAATCATTAACCGTTACACCATATTTTTTTCCGATTGCATACAAGCCTTCTTTTGGCCTGACATTATGAACCAGCGTCTTTGCATTGGGAGCAGACGGTAAACCATCGTTCATTGTCATTAAATTATTTGTATGATCATAAATATTTACCACTGAAGCATTCATAACTTTAGGAGCGCCCGGGGCTATTGAACGCAGGTAAATTTTTTCGCCGGGAGCTGGTTCCATTCCGGCAGAAAGGTGATTCATTTGAAGCAGGTTCTGCAAACGAATGGCATACAGTTGGGCGATATAAAAACTTGTTTCCCCTGAAACTACAATATGAAGATCATGATGTCCTGCTTTCCGTTTACGCTGAACATAAATCAATTGATCAAAAGGGACTTCATCACTTGCCTTTAGTATATCATTAAATTCAAAAAGTTTAGATAAAGGAATTTTATGTTGTTGTGCAATGGATAAATAGGATGCGCCTTTTTTTGCAAATAGTACTTTTGTGGCATTTATTTTAAATAAACCGGAAGGATATTGATTTATAATATTCGTTTTATGCACTACAGGTTTATCCTTTTGTATTACAGGCGTAGCCAGGGCATTTTTATCCATTAAACCTTCATTCATCACCATCCATCTCTTTTTATCATCTTCAATTTTACCCAAAGCAATCAGTGAATAATTTTGCAGACTATACTCCTCAACCAAATTAATAATCAATAGTGGGTAACGTGGGTTTGTTGCATAACCAGCTTTTTTTAATCCATTCGCCCACGCTTCATAATCGGTTGGATCAAGATTGAAAAGGAATGCATAACGTTGATTCTTTCTAAGAAAATCTGAATGATCCTTGTAAGACTCCTCTGGCATTGTGTATTTTCTAAAACATTCATTGGGAGCATCATCCGTATGCGAAACCGATTCGCCCGTCCAGTTGCTTTTACATTTAATACCAAAATGATTATTTGACCGGAACACCAGGTCACTTTGCCCCGCAGAAGATTCATGAATGCCCTGGGCCAGTTTGATTGAAGCAGGTACGCCGGAACGCTTCATTTCTTCAATGGCAATATCCCTGTAACGGGCTATATAATCTTTGATAAATTCGGATGACTGTGCATTTGCACAAAAGCCACAGATTAACAGAACTGCGAATAGAAAGAGTGATCGCATTTTTCAAAAGGATTTTTAATTATAATTTTCTTATCAGGTACAATCCATCACGAATAGTCAATGCCACTTTATCAACATCACTCCGGGCTTTTATAAATTGGTTAAAAGCCATGATCGCTTTTGCATTTTTCCCCTTCACTTCCTGCTGCAATACCTGGCCATGAAAAAAAATATTATCGGCTAAAATAAACCCGTTTTTCTTAACATCCGGAAAAACGAGGTTAAAATAATCAATATATCCCGGTTTGTCAGCATCTATGAATACAAGATCCCAGGTTTCATTCAATGATCCTGCAATGTTTAACGCATTTCCGGTGTGCACTATTATCTTTTCATCCAAACCAGCCTTGTTAAAATAATCACGGGCGATGAAAGCATCCTCCTCTCTTAATTCTATTGTATGTAAAATACCATCTGAGGATAAACCC
>JACCYQ010000186.1 GCA_013696395.1 Chitinophagaceae bacterium | reverse complement strand
GGCTGGATGGAGAAGAAAGACGGGACTACCGGGAAGCAACCATCAACATCCACCAGGTAAAACCTGTCAGCGATTCGGTTTCCGTGATCATTTATTCCAACTCTTTTAAAAAGGATCACGATACATTGAAAGTTGTAAAAGTTAATGATGAATGGCTGGTTGATTTTAAATATTTATTTCAACACAGTTCAGATACATTGGAAACAAATGTTTCACTGAATGCAGATAGTCTGCCATAAAATGAAAATTAAAAAAGAATTTTTACTAATCTTAGATGATGCTTGTGGAATATGTAGAAATATGTTTGATTATTCATCTTACAAAAAAACTATAAATACAGATGAAAGATTTATTGCTGGTCGGATTAGGTGGTGGTCTGGGAAGCATGGCCCGCTATTTTTCTCAACGATGGATAACCAATCTTTTTCCCGGCGCTTTCCCATTAGGTACATTCGTTGTTAATTTTACCGGCTGCTTTTTGATTGGCATCTTATGGGGACTGGCTTATAAAAACATTCAGCTTTCACCGGCATGGAATTTATTTTTAATGGCAGGTTTTTGTGGGGGCTTTACAACATTTTCCGCATTTACTTTAGAAAGCATCGGATTATTAAGGCAGGAGAAATTATTTTTGTTTTTCTTATATCTTGCTATAAGCGTAATTGCCGGATTATTGGCAACTTATGCCGGCATAAAACTTACCAGGTTTTAATTATTAAAAGATTTTTTATGATGAACGTACAACATCCATGGCATGGTGTTTCTCCCGGAAACAAAGGACCAGGAATAGTAAACGCTTTAATAGAAATTCCAAAGGGCTCCAGGGCTAAATATGAAATTGAAAAAACATCAGGATTATTAAAATTAGACAGAGTTATTTATTCATCGTTCCACTACCCTGCCAATTATGGTTTTATTCCGCAATCACTGGGCTATGATAATGATCCGTTGGATATCCTGGTTTTATGTTCCCAATCCATACAACCTCTTTGCATCGTAGAAGCAACGGTGATCGGCAATATGCAAATGATTGATAATGGCGAGCAGGATGACAAGATCATTGCAGTTGCCACCCATGATCCATCTGTAAATCACATCATGGATATTGATGAAATGCCGGCGCATTTTTTTAATGAGCTTAAACATTATTTTGAACAATACAAAGTGCTTGAAAATAAGAAAGTGGCCATAGATAATTTTCAGGATAAGGAAACGGCTTACCGCATTATCAATGATGCCTTTCTTTTTTATAAACAAACCTTTCCTAAAAATGAAGGTGAATAATAACTTTAAACCAATGACTTCAGAAATAATTGTTTTACTGATCCTGATCGGGTTGGGTGCCGGTATTTTAAGTGGGTTAATAGGTGTTGGTGGAGGTATTATTATTGTTCCGGGACTTATATATGTATTAGGTTTTTCTCAGCAACAAGCACAGGGTACCTCGTTAGGTTTGTTATTATTACCGGTAGGTATTTTCGCAGTGATAAATTATTATAATAAAGGTCATATTGACTTAAAAGTGGTGTTGATCATGAGTATTGCTTTTGCACTGGGGGGATTTATCGGCAGCAAATGGGCATTAGCTATATCTCAGCAAGCTTTGCGAAAAATTTTTGGAATCATCTTGTTTTATGTTGCTTTCAATATGCTGGGATGGGATAAAGCCATTGTAAGATGGGTAAAAAGTTTTTTTTAAAACTTATGTGAAATGGATTTTACCAGGAAAATTTCGCTTCTTTAGTTATCATTTTATATTCCACTGCTTTCCATAAACCAGGGTTATAACTTTATAAAAAAGTAAATTATATTTTCTCTATGGTTATGAGTTTTAATTACAGGCAACCACAGCATTACCAATAGCGCCTTATCGTTATTAATTTATGGGTTCTAACCCCAGAGCCAGAATGCGTTATTCCTTCTTCATCAATCGTGTCGATGCGTACATTACCGGAGGAATGAACAATTTCATTTTCATTTAATAGTATACCCACATGCATGATCCTTTTTTTATGATCAGTAAAGAATGCAAGATCCCCGCATTGAACACTTGTTAATTCATTGATTTTAATACCTTGATCTTTTTGCAGGTATGCATCTCTCCACAAATCAATCCCCATCATTTTAAATATAACCTGTACAAATCCACTGCAATCCACGCCCAATGGCGTTCTGCCACCCCATAGATAGGGTGCATTTATCCATTTCCCGGTTAATTGCTGCAGAATTTCTGGTTGGGGTCTTATATCGTTGCGATGATGAAAATTTCCTTCATACTTATATTCAATGGATCCGATCCTTCCTTCACCATCTGCAAAATCCGGTAATGTGGCACCTGCTGATATCAGCATATCATCGTTATTGGTTTCTAAAATATTAACCAGGTCGGTCATCACCCAGGGACTCACCTGTTTAGCTTCTGATTCATCAATAACCTGCACAAGATTGGACCGTATATATCCTTCGTATTTATCGTGCAGGCTCCTGATTTTATACCACTCTTCTTTCTTAATTTTTAAGATCTCCATCATCTCACCAAATAACAGTTGATTGATCATTTCAGTTTTATGAGAAGCTCTATTTCTTATTGCGGCAGCAGGCACCACACAAACAGCATATTCCATTCTTATTTATTATTGAATTTGAAATGAAGGTGCAACTTTTGTATGAAAAAACATGGATAAAGCATCCAATTGAATAACTAATTAGCTATTTTACAAACGTGAATCCGGAAAAATACGAGCAAATTTCAGACCAGCAACTGCTGGAAAAATTTTATAGTGAACGTAACAATGAATGGCTTGGCATTCTATTGCAACGCTATACCTTGTTGTTATTGGGTGTTTGTATGAAGTATTTAAAAAATGAAGAAGATGCCAGAGATAGTGTACAACAGATTTTTTTGAAATCGATCACGGAATTGCATAAATACAAGGTAGATTATTTCAAGTCGTGGATATATATGGTGGCTAAAAATCATTGCCTGATGAGATTAAGGGATAAGCAGGGAAAGATCCCGGCTGAATTAACGGCAAACCATATTGCCACACCTGTTGAAAATGCTGATCGCGATGCATTGCTCAATGATGAAAAGACCTTTGAACTGATGAATATTTCTTTGGAAGAATTAAATGAAGAGCAGAAGCAGTGTGTAACTTTGTTTTACCTTGAGAAAAAAAGTTACCATGATATAAGCACGCTGACAGGTTTCAGTATGATGCAGGTAAAAAGTTATATTCAGAATGGAAAACGAAACCTAAAGATCATTCTTGAAAAAAAATTAAAAGAGCAGGACATCAATCGTTCGCACTAAAATGAAGGAAAATATTAAAAATATATTAGCCAATTTATCTACTGACATTGACCAGGAGATCCTTTTGCAATATTTGCAGAATAAGCTGAGTGATGAAAAAAAGCATGAAGTGGAAAAGCAACTTTTGGAAAATGAATTCGCCAATGATGCTATAGAAGGTCTTCAGCAATTGAAAAATAAAAAAGATATTAATATCATCATTGATCAACTTAACCGCGATCTGAAAGTAAAAACAGCTAAAAAGAAAATGCGCAGGGAGCAATTAAAATTAAAGGATCAGCCATGGTTATATATTTCACTGATCATTATTTTATTACTGATCATAATCAGTTATATCGTAATCAGGCAAATGCTGATTAATCCTTAACCTGGTAATTTCTCCAATACAGTGTATGCGAATTTTTCCAACGAGGGATCACGTGCGCCCATTAATAATACAACACAATTTTCAGTAAGATGAGGTTTTATGGCCTCCACTAAATTTTCTCGGTCTTCTACAAAAAAAGCATTTTTGCCTAATGCCTGAATATCTCGTATCAAATCATTAGCAGAAATATCTTTGGTTGTAGTTCCGCCGGCATAAAAAATTTCACTCATCCAGATCTCATCCCCAGCACGCAAAACTGATGAAATTTCTTTCACAAAATCATGCCGTAAAAAACGCGTTGGACCATAACCATGTGGTTGTAACCAGGCAATAACTTTCGGTGCCAATGGCTGACAGGCCCTGATAGAAACGGCACATTTTACAGGATTATGGGCATAATCATCAACCAGTAAAACGCCATTCTTTTTACCCATCACCTGGTGACGGCGATGAATACCCTCATAATGCTGTAATGCATTTGCACTTGTTTCCAGGCTAACACCAAGCATATGTGCAACTGTTGCTGCTGCCAATGCATTTTCCATACTATGCTTTCCAACCTGGTTCAGTTTGAATTCAATATTGTTGATATTAAATGAGATGGTTAAACCATCCTGCCTGAAACCACGGGCAATAAATCCGGCTTCATCATCATTATTGATTCCAAAATCGGTTGTACGTTGCTGTGATAATGTTTTGGCTAAAGGATGCGAGGTATTAACAACAAATTGTTTGCTGTTGCTTTTAAAAGTGGTGAATATCTCCATTAAAACTTCTACTTCCTTATGATCCTTATCAACATTTAATAAAATCCCGATTTCCGGGTGATACTGTACAATGGATCCGTCACTTTCATCGGCTTCTATTACAAGCCAATCACTTTTACCCACTTTTGCATTTCCAATCTTACCTTCTTTGATGATACTGACCAAACCGGCTCCACTAATAATGCCAGGCTCCAGCCCGGCAAATTGTAAAATATCGAAAAGCATGGCCGTAGTGGTGCTTTTGCCGGAAGTGCCGCCGATAGCGATGGTCTTTTTGCTTTTGGCGATTAACGCAAGTAATTCAGCACGTTTTAATATTGGAATGTTTAATTGTTTTGCTTTCTGCACTTCGGGTACGGAATCTTCAACAGCGGTTGAAACGA
>JACCYQ010000184.1 GCA_013696395.1 Chitinophagaceae bacterium | reverse complement strand
TCTTCACAGTGATTTTTTATTTCAACCCATTGTTCTTCTGTAAATTCCATTCTTTTCCAATAATCTAAACGTGTTTTATCGACATAAGAAAATTTAACACGGAATGGCTCATATTCACTGCTCTCAGCTTCTGCAATATGTGTTTGAAATTTTATAGCATCTACACCTGTTTTAGAAACTGCATCTATATATGAATGAAGAATACCAAGGCTTCCATCATGGGCCTGGGCTACTTCAGCAATTATAAAAACAGAATCATTCATTTATTTTAAAATATTTAATAATTGAAAAGATGAAATGTCAACGGTTGCCTGGCAAATGAAGAATTATTACCATTTAGTTTATTTATCTGTTTATATTTCATTTTAAGCCTTATTCCTGATTGCATGTACGAGTTCGATTGCACTTTTTGTTTCCGATATCCGAAACCCTTCTCCATTTAATATTTTTTGATAAGATTGTGTATGCAATTCAGTAAAACCATCACTGAATTCAAACTGGTCTCCATCGATATTTAATGAACGATAAGTTCGCTTACCAGCCGATATAGCCTCTGACGGTAAATTATTTGGATCAATACTTAAAAACCAGGTCACATTCGCTTTTTCCAAAACCAGTTTTCCGGCAGCCGTGTTGGCATCATGCTGAGTTACTTCATTTTCCTTTACATCTCCAAAAATCCACATCAGCATATCAAAAAAGTGAACACCGATATTGGTAGCAATGCCGCCCGATTTTGCAATGTCACCTTTCCAGCTGATATGATACCAGTGACCGCGGGAAGTAATATAACGCAGATCAATATCGTATTTTTTGTCTGCAGGGCTGTTTTGAACTTTTTCTTTTAGTGCCATGATCGCTGGGTGCAAACGAAGTTGAAGGATGGTGTAAACATGATGCCCTGTTTCTTTTTCCATTTCCATTAATGCATCCACGTTCCAGGGATTTAATACCAACGGTTTTTCGCAGATAACATCCGCTCCTGCACGTAAGCCAAAACGTATATGAGAATCGTGCAGGTAATTAGGTGAGCATACTGATACATAATCTGTTTGAATGCCATGTCTTTTTAACTTATCAATGTGCCTGTCGAATCTTTCAAACTCAGTAAAAAAATCAGTTTCCGGGAAATAACTGTCCAATATACCTACAGAATCATTTTTATCCAGGGCCGCAACCAGTTTATTACCTGTATCCTTAATAGCCTTCATATGCCTGGGCGCTATATATCCACCAGCACCTATCAATGCAAAATTTTTCATTTGTTTCTCTTAATGATTTTATGTTGTCAAATGTAAAGCGCCAAATAAACATCATGGTTAGTGATGATCCTCAAATGCCTCATTACATCTTAATTTTATTTTCTTATTACTTTATTATTCATTAGTTGATATTGCTGGCCACTTTCCTTGCAGTATGCGACACCTTTTTCATCAAAATTTAACCGCTCCCCATATTCACTCATCCATCCTGTTTGGCGGGCGGGATTGCCTACTACCAATGCATAAGCCGGAACAGGTTTGGTAACTACTGCGCCTGCCCCGATAAAAGCAAACTCACCAATTTCATTTCCGCAAATGATAGTGGCATTTGCACCAATACTTGCACCCCTTCTAACGTAGGTTGGTTTGTATTCATTTTTTCTGCTGACTGCACTGCGTGGATTGATCACATTGGTAAACACCATGGATGGACCCAGAAAAACATCATCTTCACATATTACTCCTTCATAGATGGATACATTATTCTGTACACGTACATTTTTACCAAGCATGACTTTTGGAGATACCACCACATTTTGGCCAATGTTACTGTTGGCACCAATTTTACACCCCGGCATAATATGACTAAAGTGCCAGATCTTAACTCCCTCTCCTATTTCGCAACCTTCATCAATAATGGCGGAGGGATGAGCATAGTAATTCAATAAGTATAATTTTTGTTTATAAAAATTTTGGTGCCGAATAAGTATTTCCTTCCTACAAACTAAAAGAGTATTGAAACTCACTGAATAAATAGTAGCTAACTCCTAATTAATTTCTTTGATGGTGTAACTTGTTTGACACTTTTTTCAATTCCCTCTCAAATGACCATCGCCTATATTAAAGGCCTTAAGTTTTTCCGCTTTTCTCCCAGGGCTCTTCTTAATATCCGCTTCGGTATCATTCTCGCCAGGTCGGCCGGGTTTTCCTTTTTTTTGATAAGGGCGCAAAGATAAGCGGTGCAAATCCCCACAGGAAATCCCATTTTTCCAAGCAATGATTTGGTTTTATCGCAGTTGGAAATCGTTTCTGCATCTTCCGCTATGGCCTGCTCCAACAGGTTCATAAAATATATCCTCACATCGTTATGATGTTCCGGTCCCAGGTTATCAAACAGCCCGGCTACAATGGGCAATGTTTTATAATAGGCGTCCACGGCTGTTAAACCGGACCAGACTCCGCTGCTATGAACGCGGTACACACCCATTCTTTCTTTCATGTTGAAGTCGGTTTTGATTGTATTTATATACCCCAGAATAGCTCCTTTAGACATAGATTGAACAGTA
>JACCYQ010000161.1 GCA_013696395.1 Chitinophagaceae bacterium | reverse complement strand
ACTGGATCAATTTCGCATTTTTACTAAAGCATTGACACCTGCGGAAGTGGCCAACCTGCATACGAATAAATTATAAATTTCTTTGAATAGGTTAAATGGGTTGCAACTGAACTTTGCAACCCATTTTTTTATCTTCCACAACCAATGCTTTTTTAGTTATTCTTATTTTAATCAGGTAAGATTAATTGCTTAATACTTCCGCCTTTTCATATGCTTAAAAGTAAAATCGACTATATAAAAAAATATTTACCCATACCAGTTGTTTTAATAGCCATGCTTTGTTCGCAATGCAATAATAAAAAGGTGATGTTCGAAACATTGTCTTCTTCTAAAACAAACATCAGTTTTACAAACCAATTACCTGAACGCGAAAATTTTAATATTCTTTACTATATCTATTATTACAATGGCGGTGGTGTTGCAACCGGCGATATCAATAATGATGGATTAGCGGATATTTATTTTACTGCCAATAGCAAAAGCGGTAATAAATTATATTTAAACAAGGGAGATTTTGAATTTGAAGATATAACAGATAAGGCTGCAGTAGCAGGCGTGTCAGACTGGAGCTCCGGGGTAACCATGGCTGATATTAACGGAGACGGATACCTGGATATTTATGTTTCTGCTGTAAGTAATGTTCATGGTTTGCAAGGCCACAACCAACTTTATATTAACAATGGAGATCTGACTTTTACTGAAAGTGCCGCATTATACGGTCTGGATTTCGCCGGCTTTTCAACCCAGGCCGTTTTTTTTGATTACGATAGAGATGGTGACCTGGATTGTTATCTTTTAAATCATTCGGAAAGGCCACATGCAAATATTGTTGATACAAGTAACAGGCAAAAATATGACGCCAAATCTGGTGACCGCCTTTACCGTAATGATATGAATACCGCTTCAAAAAAATTCACAGATGTTTCTAAAGAAGCCGGAATCTATCAAAGCAGTTTAGGTTATGGACTCGGTTTAGGAGTAGCCGATATTAATAATGATGGTTGGGATGATATTTATGTGGGGAATGATTTTCATGAAAACGATTACTATTATTTAAATAATGGTAATGGCACATTCTCCGAAACCGGTGCAAAAGTTTTCGGACATTATTCCCGGTTCAGCATGGGTAATGATATTGCCGATTATAATAATGACGGGCAACTCGATATTATTACTGTCGACATGTTGCCCGGAGATGAAAAAATACTCAAAACATACGGAAGCGATGAGAACCCTGATATTTATCAATTAAAACTTACGGATAACGGGTACCAGCACCAATACTCAAAAAATTGTTTACAACGCAATAATGGAAATGGTCAAAGCTTTAGTGAAATTGCGCTGTTGAGTGGCGTTTCTGCAACTGACTGGAGTTGGGCGCCTCTTTTTGCTGATCTTGATAATGACGGGAACAAAGATTTATTCGTATCGAGCGGCATTTTAAAGCGCCCGGTCGATCTTGATTTTATCAAATTTGTCTCCAGTCTCGAATCGCAAAAAAGAATGACTGGCGATAATAATTTAGATGATGTCGCCTTAGAGAAAATGCCTGACGGCAGCTCATATCCCTTTTTATTTAAAGGAGATGGCAACCTGCAATTCACGGACGTAAGCCATGACTGGGGAACTTCAAAAATGAAAGGTTATTATACCGGTGCCGCATATGCGGATTTAAATAATGATGGCAACCTTGATCTTGTAATCAGCGCTATTAATGCCCAGGCGGTTATTTTGAAAAATAACGCACCTGCAAAAAATAATATTTCCATTTCCTTTAAAGGTAACGGGATGAATTCTTTTGGCATTGGTGCAAAGGCATACCTTTTTACAAAATCCGGGTTGCAATACCAGCAACTGATGTTAACAAGAGGTTTTCAATCTTCATCAGATGCACGACTGCATTTTGGATTGGATTCATTGGCAAATATTGACAGCATCCTGGTTGTGTGGCCCAATCAAAAATACCAGGTATTAAAAAATATTCCAGCTAATAAACCTTTAATTGCAAAGGAGAAAGATGCATCGGGCATTTTTGAATATGTATCTTTTTTCCCTGCAGAACAAGCCTTATTCAAAGACATTACTGAGCAGGTGAATTTTCCCTGGAAGCATCAGGAAAATGAGTTTGATGATTTTAATTTTCAATACCTGATTCCGCATGCACAATCAACTAGAGGGCCTAAAACAGCTATTGCAGATGTCAATGGGGATGGGCTGGATGATATCTTTACCTGTGGTGCAAAAGGGCAAGCCGGTGTATTATTTATACAACAAAAGAATGCTACATTTTTACAGGCCGATTACAAACTTTTTAATGCCGATTCTATTGCAGAAGATGTTGATGCCATTTTCTTTGATGCCAATGGTGATCAACATCCTGATCTTTATGTGGTCAGTGGTGGAAATGAATATTCTGGAAATCATCCAGCCCTCGTGGATCGGTTATATATGAATGATGGTAAGGGGAATTTTACAAAATC
>JACCYQ010000143.1 GCA_013696395.1 Chitinophagaceae bacterium | reverse complement strand
GCTATCCGACATATGATGTACCTGAGCATGAGCTATGATCACCGTATTGTGGATGGAAGCCTGGGGGCAACCTTCCTTACCGCAGTGGCGAATGAATTGGAGAACTTTAATAGTGAAAGAGATTATTGATACAATTTGAAAATTAGTCAATTTGAAAATTTGAAAATGCTTCGTTTTTGTAGAGCATTTTTTTGGGTTATATGTTTAGGTGTTAGCTGTTATGCAATAAATTACATCTTCAATAAACTTCCGTATTCCATTAAAACAATCTACTATAAACCATTCAACTAATTGAAGGCCTAATTCCAAATATCCCAATTCCAATTCCCAAACAACTAATCATCCAATTACGGATTTGAGGGATAACCATAAGTCCTGTTGCGGAATGAAGCTCTTTTTCCAAAGAAATTGCGATAAGTGATTACAAACATATTATCGTATTCTTCGTCCATCAGGTCTGCATGCAATCTTTTTTTACCGAGCAATTTGTTGACGATATCATCCACTGTGTTGGAATGGCCAACAATCAATACATTGCCACTGGGAAGATTTTTTACGTGGCTAATGAAACGATCAATGGTATCCATTTCGTATAACTTAAAGGGCACTCCAATCGCTTCGCTTAACGGATCTGCAGTACTGCGGGTACGCAAGGTATTGGTAGTAAAAATATAATCGATATTTTGATCTTTCAATGTTTCTCTTAACACGATAGCACGTACTTTACCCGCTTCACTCAATGGAAGGTCATTCTGTAAATTCATGGAGACACTGTCAGTCAGTTCCGCTTTCTCCGCATGCCGCACCACGTACACACGCTGACTGCAGGATGTAATGATTATACCAAAGATTGCGAGTAGGTAAAACTTCATGTTTGGGTTTTTAACATTTGTGAATAAATGGCTTGTTGTAAAGGCCAATGTTTTTTATTAAATTAGATTAGCAATAAGAAAAAATTATACCACTCAATTTTTTAAATGATCATTAATCCATAACAAGCCCACATAAAAATAGGATCCACATGAAACAATTATCCGAAACCTGGTTTGCCGAAGGCTATATTGATTTTGAACTTAAGAAATATACTTTACTTGCCTACCTGCAGGAAGTAAATAAATGTTTCGATGAAAATAAGCTTTACCCACCATTAAACGATATCATTTTCCATTATAATAATATCATGTCTTTGCGGGAAAACAAGAAACATCTGCAGGAACAATTTCCCAAACATTTAAATGGAATGCAACTTGAAAAATTGCAGGTATTATATGAAAAGATCATTGAAGACGACGAGATTATGCAGGAACTGGAAAATATCATTCATTTCAGCAGTGAGCAAATGAAATCAAGCATTCAAAATGGAGCTGAGATCTATGAATTTGTGGAGCATAAATTAAACATTAATCCTGTGGGCATTATTCCACTGGAAAAGGAAGAAGGCTATTTTTTTCTGAGTAACGGTTCTCAGAAGAAGACCAGGGTTTATCAATTCAGGCTATCATTTTTTGAGAGCAAGGATGAAAAATATCGTAGTATCAAGACCAGTTATATAGACACGCACAGGCGTAGTATTTCCAGTACTTATGAGAATATTAAACTGCACCTGATTAAACAAAATCATCAATTACCTAACCCGGCTGTGTACAGCATTGAAACTGAATTAACTTACCCGGTTGAAGAAACTTTACTCCCGGTTGCCAAACGAAGTCTGGTAAAATTCATCACTATTCATGCGGCGTGATGGAAAATTCCTGCTACAAAAGCAGGGATGGAAGCGACAGCCCGCAGCGTAGCGAAGACTAAAGCGTACAGCCCGAACCACAATGTTGATCAATAAACAAAATGTTGAAAGCCCCTGAATATCCTATTATTGTTCATCTACCAGTTCCAATCCCCAGTCTTTTCCTTTTTCAACGGCTTGTACACCATCGGTAATCCAGCGTGCTGGTTTTTCTCCTTTCAACATGTAATCAAAAAACTGTTGTTCACGTATGGAAATATCTTTTTGATTTTTTCTTTGAACCAGGTTATGCGCTTCTCCATTATAATTCAGCAACCAGACTTTTTTACCCAACCTGCGGAGACCGGTAAATAATTCAATTCCCTGGTACCATGGAACGGCGCCATCAGCATCGTTATGCATGATAACCATCGGTGTTTGTACTTTGGGCAAATGAAACAAAGGAGAATTTTCTATATACAAATCCGGCCGTTCCCAAAGTGTAGCACCAATGCGGCTTTGTGTTTTTTCATATTGAAATTGACGGTTCATTCCACTCTGCCAACGGATACCACCATACGCACTTGTCATATTAGCAACGGGAGCACCGGACCATGCGGCTTTAAACATATTGGTCATGGTAACCAATTGCGCAACCTGGATGCCACCCCAGCTTTGACCCTGGATGCCCATGTTTTTTGCATCGATCCATTTTAGTTTTGCCAATGCCTGTGCACCACTTACCACATAATTGTACGCATCTTTTGCGGGATGACCTTTGGTGTAATGAATATCGGGCGACATAACAATATATCCGCGACTTACAAAGAATGGAATATTTAACCGGCTGCCGGTTGGTTGCGGCGGCGTATACTGGTAAAGGTTATCAGTATGCCTTTCATAAAAATAAAGAATGACGGGATACTTTTTATTAGGATCAAAATTTTCCGGTTTATATAAAATGCCACTTGCCGGTTTACCATTAAACGCTTTCCAATGAAATAATTCAGCCGTACCCCAATTATAAATTCCCTGTTGAGGATTGATATGGGAAAGTTTTATTTCTTTATCCCAGTTATTTATTACATACAGATCTGGCGATTGAATGTATGTTTCTTTTGTATAAATAAAAACATCGCTATCCTCAGCTTTAGTAACAGACCGCACGTTGTATTTCCCGCTCAATTTAAGGGCTGGCGTTTTAATTTCGCGGATCATGACTGATGCAATACCAGCCTCTTTTGTTACTTCGTTAAATGTTGAAAGCAATAGTGCTTGTTCGGGATCGATAAAATTCTCTTCCCTGTTTGTATTAATAAAACGATAGGCGGTTTTGGTTTTACGCCCCATGCCGGTAGTTATGTTGACAGGGTTTTTAATGCCTAAGGGATCTACCTGCCAGATATCATAACGGTCATAGATCAAAACAGCTTCATCATCTTTTAGCCAGCGAACAATCCCATATGATGAAGGATCATTGGGAACATCATTTTCTTCATCATACAAAGGAACCTGGATTTTTTGGGTAATGTTATGCACCTTGTTGCCATCATAAGAAAAATAATGCTTCTTTTTACTATCGTACCAAATAATAAAATTTCCTGCACCCGAAACAGTGGCCCTTGCTTTTACATCATCTGCAATTATTTTCTTTTCACCCGTTGCAGGATCAATGGCATAAATATTATAAAGTGAACTTCCTGCCCACTGTATCTGCACTCGGTTACCGACATCGGATAAACCTGCAAAAAATTTTCCATCACCTTCATTACTGGTGATTACCATAGGAATTTCGGGTGAAGCGAGCTGGTGTATTTGTTCGTTTTCCATGTCGAACATGGCCAGGTAATTTCTTTTTTGTTCCGTTGAAAGATTTGTCAATTGCATCGGTTGCAGGTAGTCATCATTATAATGCCAGATATCCAGTTTTACCAGGTCAATTTCAACCAGGGAAGTATCTTTTGGTGCCTGAATAGGTACTGTACCAAAAAACAAGCGGGTCCCCTTTTTACTGAAATAAGGTTGCCCATTCTCACTAACGGTCATCCCTATCTCCTGTCCAAGAGAGTTTTTATCAATCAGCATAACAGCAGTATCCATGCTGACTTTATAATACCATAATTTATAAAATTTCTGCAGGTCTTTTGGTTTGCTGTCACGTTCAGCTAAAAAAGCAACCTGGCTGCCATCCTCAGATAGCGTGAAATTTTTAAAATCATTTCCCCCTTTTACCAAAGTATCTATTTGTCCATATGCAGGTTCCAGGTAAAGCACCATTGCTTTTGACAAGGAATCTTTAGGATTTTTTGCCGTCTCCAATAATAACCCCCGACCGTTTTTACTAAACTGGTACTCCATTACATCGGGGTAAGTTTTCTGAGCACCATTATCTAAATTATGCAGCACCAGGTCAGTGCCTGCAGAAGCTTTATCATTATCGTTTTCATCTCCTTCAGCATCTTTTAACCCCGTAACTGTTTTAATAAGTCCTGAAAGTTTATCTACATCATCAGCGCGGTTGCTCCTGTTCTCTGTCTCTTTTAATTGCACCAGTAATGAATCAATCACTTTTTGCAGGCTGTCAACTTGTTTCTTAGTACCATTGCCATTTTTGGGTTTTTCTTCAGGTTTCTTTTCCAGGTGATATGCCAGCCATCCGGAACTTTTTTCCGGCATAGAAAAACTTTTTACGTGGGGAATTTTGGTGAATTCTTCTTTCCCCAATTCAAGGATCCCTAAAGAATCTTTGGGAAAATCTTCAACCTTCTTCTTTTTTATTTTAGCATCCCGGGTATCCTTATAAAAGGGTTTTATGCGGAATATTACAAAGCGATTGTCTTCACTGATATTAGCGCCGTAGCCCCGGTCAATAATTTTTTTATAGGAATTATCAGAAGATTGAATGATCAGCGAATTATCGCCTTCCTGCGGATAAATGGCATATACGATCCATTTTCCATCCTTGCTGATCTTTCTTTCCCCGATGCTTTGCCAGCCATCATACACATCATGATCCAGTGGCTTCTTTTGTGCAAAAGAAAATTGACAAAATGTGAGGCAAGAAAATAAAAAGAAAAATGGTTTCATCTGTATAATTTTATTGTTTTTAAGCCATGTGTAATTGATGATGATATTCTTATTTTAATTATTGTATCATCGAACTTCGTTTCGCCCATATCATTCCGGTAGGTGATAAACAATATCATGGCTCATTTCATTTGAGGATTGTTTTTGAAAGCTTTAAAATTAATGCATTCACCCATTCAAAATCCGCTATTTATCATTTTGATAAGAATTTAAATTCAATATTTCTGATACCGGTAAATGCGCCACATTTGCCAGAACACTGAAAGCAGGATTAAAGCCAAACCATAGTAAAATCCGCTACTCAAATTTTCATTTTCTTTAAAAAGGATAAATGCGAGCAGGATGCCATATACAGGTTCCAGGTTATAAGTAAGGTTACTGGTAAAGGTTGATAACTTTTTGAGAGAACTCAATTGCAGCATAACTGCCCATACGGTACAGAGCCAGGCGAGGATCAACAACCATATCCAATCAACCAAAGTTGGAAAGATATAATCCGTAGGGAATAATTTCATGTAGAAAGGCATCAGTAAAGTGAGCACGAGCCAGCCACCACCCATTTCATAAAAAGTTATTGTTTTAACCGGTATGCGGGCAACAAAACTTTTGTTCAGTATACTGAAGAATACCGCCAGTAAAGCTGAAATTAATCCAATGATGATCCCTGTTTTGTATTGCGGATTGAAATTAAAAATCAGGTAAATACCTGCGATGCAAAGTAACCCAAGGGCAAGTTCCCGCCACTCAAACCTGCGCTTTAACAGTATGGGTTCAAAAATGGCTGTAAAAAAACCTATCGAAGAAAAGCATACAAGTGCAATACTTACGTTTGAATATTTGATACTGCCATAAAAGGTTACCCAATGCAAAGCAACCACCCCACCAACTCCGACAACTTTCAAAATATCGATCCATGGTAATTTTTTTATTTCGTTTTGAAAACCAAGTATTACAGCCAGCGTAATAACGGTAATCAACATGCGATACCAAACCAGCAGACCTTCATTCAGTTCGATAAGCTTGCCCAATATACCGGTAAAACCTGCCAGGAAAACAGCGGTATGGAGCTGAATCAATGCTTTCTTCATGAATGAATACTGTAAATATCTTGACTGAATAAGAAAAGTGATAGACCAGGAAGTAGTTTATTTGCCACCGGCAGCAATTTCCTGTGTAGTATAAGGTTGAATTTTAAAGGTTTCCGTTTTTTTGACTCTTTTGCGGTAGTTTTTGAACATGCTATGCCAGCGAAGTTTTAAGACCCCCCAGATACCTTCTTTCACGATACTTTTGTTCATTTTGGAGGAACCACTTACTCTATCCTGGAAAATAATAGGTACTTCTTTTATTCTGAATCCCAGTTTCCAGGATGCAAATTTCATTTCTATCTGAAAGGCATAGCCGACAAAATGGATCTGGTCAAGATTAATGGTTTCCAATACTTCCTTTTTATAACACATGAAACCCGCCGTGGGATCATTAACAGGCATCCAGGTTATTATCCGGGTATACAAAGAAGCCCCTTTTGATAACGCGATCCTGTTGCCAGGCCAGTTAATGACGCCACCCCCTTTTACATACCGGGATCCAACGGCAACATCTACCCCTTCAAACTTACATGCATTATACAATTTTTGAAGATCCGCCGGATTATGTGAAAAATCGGCATCCATTTCAAAAATAAAAGCATATCCTTTTTTTATGGCCCATTCAAAACCCAGGATATAGGCGGTACCTAATCCCTGTTTGCCAGGCCTTTCAATTAAAAAAAGCTCCTTTGAATGAACTGACTGGAGATTTTTTACAATTTCAGCGGTTCCATCCGGAGATCCATCATCAATGACCAGAATATGAAAATTCTTGTCCATTTCAAAAATGGCATCAATAATAGCAGAAATATTCTCCTTCTCGTTATACGTTGGTATGATGACCAGCTTCTCCAATAAGTGTAAATATTATAATACGAATTTACGAAAATAGACGTGGTTCCAATTCAGGTTATACACAGGGTATGTTAATTCTTTTTCAGCAATGTACGGGTATAGATCTCTGTAAGTTTTTGTTTGGTATGTAACGGGAAATCACCCTTCATCATCCAATCATAATACTGGGGTTCTGATTTTAATATTTCTGCTACTGCACGACCCTTAAATTTACCAAAATTAAAAATTTCAACGCCATTTTCAAGGGTAAAACGTCGTGCAAAGTCAACTATACATTCTTCACCAATACACTTTAAAATTGAATCAACTGAATTGCCAAGGGTTGGATATCTTTCTAGCTGAGCCAATAGAATATCACAAGTTGCCATAACATCTGCTTCAGCACTATGTGCATTTTCAAGTTCTTTTGCACAATAAAATTTATAAGCAGCAGTCAGGGTTCTTTGTTCCATCTGGTGAAATATTTTTTGTACATCTACCAATTTACGTCCATGCATTTCAAAATCCACTCCTGCCCTTAAAAATTCTTCCACCAATAATGGGATATCAAACCTGTTTGAATTATACCCGCCAAGATCACAACCATCCAGTATTTGTCTTATTTCCTGAGCTACCTGTTTAAAAGTTGGTGCATCTTTTATCATTTCATTAGTAATTCCATGAATATCAGAAGATGATACGGGAATTTCTATTTGAGGGTTGATCAGTTTACGTTTAACAATACGTGTACGATCTGTTAACAATTTAACGATAGCGATTTCAACGATCCTATCCGTACCTATATTGGTTCCGGTAGTTTCAAGATCAATAAATGCGATGGGTTTATTCAGGTTTAACATGCTGGTTTCTTCCGGTTTTTTAATGGGTAAAGTTAAGTGTTTGAAATCCTTACCAAAAAAATGTATACTCATCAAATTATTAATCTTCCCAGGCCTGAATTTTCATATATAATTTGAGGGTTTCTCATTAGTGACAATTTATAAAAACCTATAAATCAGCATTATTTTTGAATAGTTAACAATCATGAGGGAAGTATACAACGGAATGCTTAGTATATTTGTAAAATAAATGGTTCTTATTCCCGTTTATGTTGAAAATTAGAACATGAAAAATAAGTTTATTGCATTTTTGTTACTGGTAATCCTTGCAGTAGGATTTTCTTCCTGCTTTTCATCAAGAAAAAATGGTTGTCCGGGTAACCCACAAAGCAGTTACAAGTTTAAAGGTTAATTTTTTTTTGGTTTAGGTTTAAATGGTTTAAGGTATGCATTGGATTCATCTAACAGATGATGAACAGTTGAAGAATATCATTTGTCGTTCACAGGAAAAACCCCAGGTTATTTTTAAACATAGTACACGTTGTTCTATCAGCAGCGTCGCTCTAAAGCGTTTACAGCAAGTACAAGCCCCAATTAATGCGGATTTTTATTTTTTAGACCTTGTTGCTTACCGTAGTGTTTCTAACCAGGTTTCATCCAAATTTAATATTGATCATGCTTCGCCACAGGTTTTAGTAATTAAAGATGGTGAATGTGTTTATGATGAAAGTCATTTAGGTATCAGCATGGATGAAATAATAGAGCAAACCACTTCACATTTGTGCTGACCCGATTTTGGAATACTCCAGTATTATTTCAACCAGCATAACTACTTTACATACATTTTTTTGTCGCACAATATTCCCATTTCAGGATTAGCATGTCATGTTCACTAATCAATCCCTATTTTTATTGCTCATTTATGACTCATGCAATCACCCTTAATATTTTATTCCGAAAGGCTTGATATAGTACGCAAAGAGCTTGATAAGATAGTAGGAAAAAGACGATGGGTAACAGCATCGCGATTCTTATTTTTTTTCTCAGCTATAATCTTATTGATTTTATACTTCAGAGGAAACATTGATCATTATCTTCCTGCTATTACCTTTTTGCTCTGTTTCCTCATTGTAGTTAGAATTGACGTTAACCTGCTGACAAAAAAAAATTTCATCAGCAAACAATTGTTTTCCATAGAAAATGAAATAGGTGTTTTGCAAAACCAGGAAAACCAGTTCAATAATGGATCTGTTTTTGCCAGCGAGGAAAATTACACTGACGACCTGGATGTTTTTGGACGATATTCAATATTTCATTTACTAAACAGGTGCTCAACCCATCATGGACTGCAATTACTGGCTGATCGTTTTAAACAACCTTATATTCAAAAAACAGCCATAGAAAATTATCAGCATGCCGTGAAGGTTTTCAGCACTCAACCTATCATAAGAGAACATGTAACTGCTGCCGGATTAGTATCCGGTGAAAATGCCGGCACACTGAATGATGTATCTGGCTGGATGCAAAGTGAACAAATCTTTGAAGGTAAAATGATGACCCGGATTTTACGTTTTCTATTGCCGGTTATAAATTTCGCCACTGCCTATTATTGGTTGTCAGAAGGTAATTACTTCCCTTTTATTTTATCCGTGGTTTTAACCTGGATCTATCTCGGATCTTCGTCCGCCTATATTCATAAGCAACATGATTTGATTGGTAAAAAGAACGAAATACTAAACCAATATGCAGGAATACTTTTCCAGTTTTCTCCTATTGATCCCGGAGCATCAACATATTTAATGCATTTAAGAAAACAATCATTAGAAGCTTATGAGGAAATTAAAAGACTATCTAAACTTTCAGAGTTATTTGATCAGCGATTAAATATGTTAGTGTTTATCATACTCAATACTTTCTTTTTGTATGATATCCAGGTTACTATTTTATTGGAAAAATGGAAATCCAAAAACAAACATGCATTTCCCGGTTGGCTGCAATCTGTTGCAGATATAGAATACCTTATTTCATTATCTGCATTTGCATTCAATAATCCCGGGTTTTCGTTCCCTCAATTATCGGAGAATTCAAAAACTATTCAAGCGGTTCAACTTTCACACCCTTTAATTGAGCCGGCAGAAAGAGTTTATAACAATTTTGCATTGGGTGAAAATGAAAAGCTGATGCTGATCACAGGTTCAAATATGTCAGGTAAAAGCACTTTTTTAAGAAGCATTGGCATAAATGTATTGTTGGCACAATGTGGTGCTCCGGTTTGTGCACAAAGTTTTAAATGGATGCCTGTGAGATTATTAACCTGCATCCGGGTTACCGACAGTTTACATGATCATACTTCTTATTTTATGGCTGAATTAAAAAAACTGCAACTAATTATTCATGCGTTGCGTGAAGACGTTTTCTCGTTGGTATTAATTGATGAAATTTTGCGTGGCACAAATTCAGATGACAAGCACCATGGATCTCAAAAATACATAGAACAACTAATCAGCTTTCCTTGTCTTTCCTTATTTGCCACACATGATATTCAACTAGGCCAAATGGAACAAAGTTATCCCGGTCTTGTAGGAAATTATTGTTTTGAAAGCATGATACAGGATAATGAAATTTATTTTGACTATAAGCTTCACAAAGGTGTTTCTAAAAATAGAAATGCTTCCTTCCTGATGAAAAAAATGGAGATCATTTAAGTATTTAACGCTACAATTTGCATTTATAGTTTGTAAAAAAGGCATTTGCAAACAAAAGCATACCCTGCAGAATCAACAACTCTTTTGGAGCTTTTAAGTTCCATGCTTTTCCCATTGGTAAGTAAAGACGAAAGGCTAACATTTTGGAACTGGAAGAATTACAGGGCATTGATGGATTAAAAGCCATGCGTGTTGAAGTGGTTTATGAAAAGTAAATGATGATAGAAAAATTATCGACTCAATTTTCAAGACCATAGAAATGTCTGGCATTTTCGCCAAAAACCTTATGTATTTCTTCTTTTGCAAAATGCTCCATGTATTTTTCCAGTAAACTTTTCCATTGTACATACATACCACTCAGCAATATAACAGGCCAGTCACTTCCATACATTAATCGATTTGCACCGAAACTTTCAAAAACCACATCCAGGTAAGGATAAAATTCACCGGCACTCCATTTTTTCCAATGGGCTTCAGTAAACAAACCAGATAGCTTACAAAAAACATTTGGCGAAGTGGCCAGTTCATGGATCAACACTTTCCATTCACTCAACTCGTTTTCTTTTACATTGGGTTTGGCAAAATGATTTATCACGAATTTTTGACCTGGAAATTTTTGAACAAAGTTTATTG
>JACCYQ010000141.1 GCA_013696395.1 Chitinophagaceae bacterium | reverse complement strand
TTCTTTAACTGATTTCATTGCAGTTTCCTTGCCAACTAAACGGGTTCCGTTGGCTAATTCAACTACCAGGCTATCCGCAAAATATTCTGCATTCCTTTCAAACATGTTTTCGTCATAATCTTTCCATAGCTCTAAAACCTTTTTTGCATGAGCCTGGTCGCCCATGGCAAATTGAGATGAATAGTTGGCCTTATATGGCATATCCATATTTGCCTTTCCTTCCATTTTCATTTTCCCCTTATCTGTTTTAACCTTCATTTCATCTTTTTTTGCTTTAACCTTATCCTGCGCATAACCAGATAGACAAATGCAGAGCATAGCACTGCCTAGAATTGTGAAAATTAATTTTTTCATGATTACATTTTTTTTAGTAAATAATAATTCAATTACAAGTAGTACGCTATTGCTTGGAGAGGGTGGAATATTTCATATAAGTTACGTTATTTCAGAGTGACCAATGAATATTATTCTATTCTATTTAAATTCTATATTTTTTTTTATACTTTATCATAATGTTGAGCTGCTTAAACGCTATTTCTTTTAATCCAAACACTTACAGAACCGGATGTTACATAAAATTCGCCCCAGCCTTTTTCATTAATGACTACTTCAGCAGGATGTTTTTGTAAAACATCGATGAATGTTTTTCCTGCATAACGCTTCCCTATCTCCATATGCTTACGTCCTTCATCTCCATTTGTTAACAAAACAGCACATCCACTATGTTCATCATCACCTTCACGTGTCCAGCCAATGCAATTGGCATGATCAAAATAATCTCTTTGCATTCCATAAGCATTTTCTTTACGAACTTTTAGCAATACAGGAAGTTCTTCCACTTTATTTAGAAAGATATCGTAGTCATTTCCATCCCTTCCTTTATCGGTATAGTTAGCGCCATGCAGGTCAGGATAAAAAATACAGGGATATCCTTCATTACGTAAAAGAATAAGCGCATAAGCATGCTGTTTAAACCAATGTTCAACCGGCGCCTCCAAAGACTGCAAGGGCTGTGTATCATGGTTATCTACCACCGTAACGGCCTTCTCAGGTAGTGCATTCATAAGTGAATCATCCAGGATGGTCCTCAAATCATATTCATTCCCGCTTTTACTTGCATGGTGTAATGTATGTTGCAGTGCAGAATCGAAAAGACTCATCCGACCTTCTGTAGCATCAATATAACGAAGTAAGCGTTCTAAATTACCAGGCGCCCAGTATTCACCAACAGCAAAAATCTCTTTACCAGTAGATTTTCTTAATTTATCCAGCCATTCATTATAAAATTTTGGAGAGATGTGTTTCACGGCATCCAATCTTACACCATCAAAAGAAATCACATCATGAAACCATTTGGCCCAGCGATTTAATTCTTCCCTTACAGCCGGATTCCTGAATTCAATATCATTAAACATCAGGTAATCGTAATTGCCTTTTTCATCATCAATTACCTCTTCCCAATCATCACCCCATTCCTGCAAAATATTATAAATAGCATTTTCTCCGGTGCTGTGATCATAATCCACACCACTGAAACATTGGTGATCCCAAATAAATTCCGAATATTTTCCATTACGACCGGGATAAGTAAACTTAGTGAAGGCTTCAATTTCTATCGGTTCAGAGATCGTTTCATTACGGTCTTCTGAATTTACTTTTACAACGTGAATACACTCTGTTTCATCGCCACCTCCCAGGTGGTTTAAAACAATATCAACGATTACCTGGTGACCGGCATCATGTAATGCTTTTACGGCTTCAATTAACTCCTGCTTTGTACCAAACTTAGTTCGCACAGAACCTTTCTGATCAAATTCTCCCAAATCATACAAATCATAAACATCATATCCTTCACTATCAGGACCCTTTGAACCCTTGGATGCTGGTGGCAGCCAAACAGCTGTAATACCCATTTCTGCTAATCGACCGGCGTTTTCTTTCACTTCTTTCCATAACTGGCCATCAGCTGGCGTGTACCAGTGTGAGTACTGGATCATTGTTCCATTTTGCATCGTGATTTTGTTTGAAATTATTCAACCATTGAGATGAGAAAAATCTGTCGCATAAATTATTATGCCATGTTGAATTTCTGGGAATTGCTTAAATGAATTTCAATATGGCTTTAATAAATTAATGAATGAAAGAATCAGTAGCTACCTAAATTTTTTTTAATTAAATGCCAGCGACTTTGTTTTAACCAATCAGCATAAGACTGATTTTTTGATAATTGGTTTAGGAAACCATGCATAACAGAAATCTCCAATTCCTGCACGTGGAATTGTGCCGGGAAACGAATAATTGGTTCGAAAAAAAATTCATCCGAATTTTGTTCTGATTGAATTGTGGGGACAGGTGTTTTAAATTGAGCTTGGTATAAAACGGAGTTAGCAGGCAGTTGCTCTGTTTGCCAGTTCTGCACTTGCTTTAATTGATAACCTACAATTTGTTGTAAAGTTGGATTCCGTGAAAAATTTTGAGCGTTCAGACTGGCAGCGCTTATCAAACTGATTCCACTGCAAACTAGGAAGGTGATGCGTGGCATATTCTTACATTTAGTTTATTAAGTTACTAAATATTCGGATATTAATAGTGGTCATCAATACTCACATCGAAAAGAAAAAAGGAAAGTTAAGTTGCAGATAAAGGCAAGATTGTCATTAAATAATTCATCTATCTAATTGATTATGACCAATGCTCTAAAGATTTTAGTCATCCTTTCTTAAGTATATGTTTAATAGTTTAATTTAAGGGGCAATATTAAACCGATAAACCTTGCACAATGGACAAGATGGAAAAGGGCCTAGTGAAAAAGGCACTTGCTTTTTTTTATGATTATGTGGAATTACACAATGACTGGTTTGTATTTCACGACTACAGGCAGGTTAGTGAAAGCGTCAGGCTTTGTAAAGAAATTGCACGGGGTGAAGGCCTTGCAAAAGAAGACTATGAATCTGGCCTGGTTGCTTTGATTCTTAGCCATACATATATCAAAGAAGGTGAAGGACAACAGCAAAAACACCTGGAACTTATAGATGAATTCCTGGAACAAAATAAAGTGAGTGATAATGAAAGAAAAATAATCCGGTATTTTGCTGATTTTTATTTACTCAATAAGACTCCGCAGAATACCGTAGAAAATGTTTTGCGAGATGCTAAAGATATTCATCTCGGTTTACCTGATGCACTGGAACGACTTTCACTTTTACGAATAGAGGAAGAAAGAGTTAATAAGAAAACTTATAGTGAGCTTGAATGGCTGTTGCAATGCAAGTATTATTTTATTATGCACAGCTTTGATACACCCTATGCAAATCGTGTTTATGGCAGTACCCGAAATAAGAACTTTATCGAACTGGAAAAACGAATCGATAAATTTAGAGCCGAGGAACAAAAAGATAAAAAGTATAATGAGGAAGGATTTGAAAGTTTATCTGCCAAAGAAAGCCAGGATCTTTTTAGAATTGCTTTCCGGAATTATCTTGACCTGGTGGCGCTGGCTGACCGAAAAGCTGGTTTATTGATACAGGTTAATTCCATATTGGCACCTGTAGTAGTGGCATTTTCTTTGAGGCGAATCGAAACCCATTTTATTTATACCATACCCACTGCATGTGTTTTAATTGGCGCCGTAGTAACTATTTTTTATGGTATCCTGGCCAGTAAACCATTGGAAAAAAATTGGGATGATGATGATCATCATTTGAAAGAACGATTCTTTTTCGGAAGTTTTGACCGGCTGGACCCGGGATTTAAAAAAGTTACCTGGGAAAAATATTCTGATGATATGTATCATTTTTTCAGGGGTGACAAAAAACTGGTTTTTGAAGATCTTATTAAGGAGTCCTATGCAGTACGTAAGGTCCTGTCTAAAAAATTCGGTTATCTAACGATCGCCTATAAAGTATTTTTCGCCGGACTCATGCTTTCAATAGTAGGTTACCTGGCCATAGCTGTATTTGATGAATACCAAAAAATGGGGTTTTAATAAAAATAGATATTGAGGGTATAATTCCTTTTAAACATTATAGGAAATAAATTCAAATTTTTATCCTTATTGTATATATCAAAATCCTGCATCTTTGTACCCTTCATTTTAGTCGTTATGAAAAATATCCTTCTTTTAATAACCATCCTGTTTTTTTCATTAATAATTTTTGCTCAATCAAATCCTTTCAAAATAGCGCTGATCCCCCAACCTGTAAGCATCCATGTTACGGACGGCTCATTCTTATTGCCACAGAATATCGTAATTGGCAGTGACAGCAATGAAGAGGGTGTACAAAAAGTGATCAACCAGTTTAAGGCAATCATAAACACTTCAACTGAGTTAAACATTCTTAATACGGGAACCACAACAACTGTTTCCTTCAACATTCTTAAAATACCAGATGAAACAATAACTTCAGAAGGTTATAAGCTAACAGTGACCAGCAGTGGCATTTCCATTTTTGCTAACCAGCCTGCCGGATTGTTTTACGGTATGCAGACCTTATTACAATTATTTCCCCCGGAAATTCTAAGTAAAAAGAAAGTACACATTGTAAAATGGGAGATCCCATTGGTGGAGATCACAGATTATCCCCGATTTGGATGGCGTGGATTATTGCTTGATGTAGCGCGGCATTTTTTTACAGTCCAGGAAGTCAAGGACTTCATTGACCAAATGGCTGCATATAAATATAACCGCCTCCACCTTCATTTAACGGACGACCAGGGTTGGAGGCTCCAAATTAAAAGTCTGCCCGAATTAACGGAAATAGGCGCCTGGCGTGCAAAACGTGTTGGCCGTTGGGGTGAATGGACCAAACCAGCACCTGATGAGCCCAAAACTTATGGAGGTTATTATACACACGAAGACATCAAAGAATTGGTGGAATATGCAAAACAGCGGCATGTAGAAATACTCCCTGAAATTGATGTTCCCGGGCATAGCATGGCATTACTTGCTTCAATACCAGGGCTAAGTTGTACGCCCGGCACTTACCAGGTAAATGCAGGTGACCGGTTCATGATCTGGGAAGGTGGTGGACGATTCTATGGATTGATCGATAATAATTTATGTCCGGCCAATGAAAAAGTTTATGAAGTGCTGGATAAAGTATTTACCGAGGTGGCACAATTATTTCCATTCGCATACATCCATATGGGCGGAGATGAAACCTATAAGGGTTTCTGGGAAAAAAGCGATGCGATAAAACAATTGATGAAAAAAGAAAAGTTGAAAGACATGCACGAAGTGCAAAGCTATTTCGTAAAACGCGTTGGCCGAATCATTGAATCGAAAGACAAAAAAATGATGGGTTGGGATGAGATTTTGGAAGGGGGATTGGCACCCAATGCTGCCGTAATGAGTTGGCGCGGGGAAAAAGGTGGCATTGAGGCAGCAAAGATGAATCACCCGGTGGTAATGACACCTAACAGCCATACCTATGTGGATCTTTACCAGGGAGATCCTGTTGCGGAACCACCAACCTATTCTATGCTTAGGTTAAACCAGTCATATAAATTTGATCCGTTACCCAAAGGAATTGATCAAAAACTCATTCTTGGTGGACAAGCCAACTTATGGAGCGAAAGATTAAATACATTTCGAAGTGCGCAATATATGCTGTGGCCACGGGCATTTGCAGTAGCCGAAAGCGTTTGGAGCCAACCGCAATCAAAAGACTGGAATAGTTTCGTTTCCCGTACCGAAAAGCATTTTGAGCGTTTTGATGTGGCCCAAATTAAATATTCCAGGAGTATGTACGATCCAATATTTACATTTAGCCGCGATGCGGACAGCACCATAATCATTAATTTGAAAACAGAAGTGGAAGGTTTAAATATTCATTATAGTTTTGATGAAACTTTTCCTGATCAATTCTACCCTGCTTATAATGAACCCCTCAGATTGCCCAAAGATGCGGCTAACCTATGGGTGGTTACATATCGGGGTAATCAACAAGTTGGTAAACAGATAAAAATGCCAGTAGAAGAAATGAAGAAGAGAATAAGAAAGTAAGCAATTTAAGACAGTGAGTAAAACAGGTAACAATTTATTAACCTACAAATACTGCGCAACTTTCATTTCTTTGATGTTACGCACCTGAATTTTATGGCATTTTTAATATTCCTGGTAGTTATTCTTTTTTTGTTAGCCATTACAGACCTAATTGTTGGCGTTAGTAACGACGCCGTTAATTTTCTGAATTCAGCCATTGGTAGTAAAGTTGCTCCTTTCCGCACTATTATCATTGTTGCTGCAGTAGGTATCATCCTGGGTTCAGTGTTCTCCAGTGGTATTATGGAAATTGCCCGGAAGGGGATCTTTCATCCGGAGTACTTTACGCTTGAAACCATTATGTGGGTCTTCCTCGCTGTAATGCTTACAGATATTATTTTACTTGATATTTTCAATTCCCTGGGACTTCCTACCTCGACAACGGTTTCAATCATATTCGAGTTATTGGGTGCAGCTATGGTCACTGGTTTTCTTATTTCCATTGATCAGCAAGACCCGGTGAATGAAATGATGAAGTATATCAATGCCGAAAGTGTGATCACGATTATTTCAGGGATATTTCTGTCCATTATTATTGCTTTTACCGTAGGTATCATCATACAATATTTAAGCAGGCTGCTGTTTACATTCAATTACGAGGATAAGCTGAAAAAGTATGGTCCATTATATGCGGGCCTGGGTATTACTGCTATTGTAAATTTTTTATTGATCAAAGGTTTAAAAGGAACAACCCTTGCAAACACGCCGACTATGGAATGGGTAACGAATCATACCCTTATCATCCTGGGCATGTTGTTTGTTTTCGGATATGTTCTTAGTTACCTTTTACAGCGTTACGCCAACCTGAATCCATTAAAGCTGGTGGTTTTAATGGGAACTTTTTCCTTAGCTATGGCTTTTGCAGGAAACGACCTGGTGAATTTTATTGGGGTTCCCATTACAGGTTACCTGGCTTTTGAAAACTGGCAAAACAGCGGCGTAGATGCAGATGCTTTCTACCAGGATTATTTAGCCTCCAATGATGTAATAGTTCCAAATTATATGTTGTTGATTGCAGGCCTTGTAATGGCTGCAACTTTGTGGTTAAGTTCAAAAGCGAAAAAAGTAACGGAAACCGAAGTAAACCTGAGTCACCAGCATGAAGGAGAAGAAAGATTTAAGCCAACGGCAATGTCCCGAAGTATTGTAAAAACCTCCATTCTCCTGGGTAATTTCTTTTCACTTATAGTTCCAGATGCGATTTCCAGAAAATACAAACTTAGTTTTGAAAAAAACAAGATCAGGCAGGCAACGATCATTCATGAAAAAAAGGCATTTGACCTGGTAAGGGCATCTGCAAACCTGATCATAGCAAGTGTTCTGATTGCATGGGCAACGTCTATGAAATTGCCTTTATCTACCACCTATGTTTCATTCATGGTGGCCATGGGTACTTCACTTGCTGATAGGGCATGGGGACGTGAATCTGCTGTATACCGTGTTGCGGGAGTCTTGAGTGTCATTGGCGGCTGGTTCATCACGGCTATTATTGCTTTCGTGGTGGCGGGCCTTTTCGCTTTGATTTTGTATAAGGGTGAAATGATTGGTACGATTATTCTGGTTGGGGTTGTAGCCTTTTATATCATTTTCTCACATATCAGTTTTTCTAAAAAAGAAAAGAAAACACAGGCAAAAGCTAAAAGACTTGAACTTTTACCAGAAGCCGACCTGGATATCTTTGAGTCCAATAAAGACATGGTTACAGATTCGCTGAACGTGATCAATACCCAATACTCTCGGGTGTTAGAAGGATTGAAAAATGAGGATCTTGATGATCTGGAAAAATCATATGCTGATCTGAAAGATTTGGCTGAATATGGTTTTAAATTAAGGGCGCAAAGCATCCGGCAAATTCAAAACCTGAACACCCCAGATAAGAAGGCAGCAGAGTTGCTTTTATACAGTACCGACCTTTTACAGGATATTGCTACTTCCGCACAAAATCTTGGTGAAGAATGTCTTCACTATATCAAAAACCTTCATCGCCAGCCAGATAAAGATTTTATCCGCATTACTGAAGAACTGAAATTTAAAATGAATCGCTTTTTAGTTATCACGACCAATGCTTTACGAAATAAAAACTTCAGCACATTTGATCATATCAAAATCGCAAGGGATGATGTGCGAACTTATATCGATCTTCAACTGGATAGCCAGGTAGCCATGATCCAGGATCAAAAACCAGGCGTTAAAAAATCTGTTTTGCAAACCAGCATTTTACTTCAAAGCAGGGATATACTGGCAGTAACATTCCGTATTTTAAAGATGTACCGCAAATACCTGAAATAACTAATTGGATGGTATGAAATTTTCAGATAAGGATTCATAAAACTTTTCTGAAATGGAAATTTCGCTTGATATAAATCCCCTGCAGGTTTTTATTCAATTCGATTGGAATGCTTTCCTTTTTGGTGAAGAGAAATGGGAATTTATATTTGAAGTGACCATACGGACAATAATAATGTTCAGCATTATCCTGGCATCCCTCCGGTTGCTGGGTAAAAGGGGAATAAAGCAGTTATCTGTTTTTGAATTAGGGGTCATCATTGCTTTGGGTTCTGCAGCCGGAGATCCCATGTTTTATAAAGATGTTGGTGTGGTGTTTGGAATGCTTGTTTTAGCTGTTGTAGTGATTCTTTACAGGCTACTAACATACCTGACAGAGAAAAGTGAAAGACTCGAAAAAATTGTAGAAGGTTCAGCTACTTATATCATAAAAAACGGTGCATTTATTATGAGTGAGATGAAGAAAGAACCACTCTCCTATCAGGAATTTTTTGCCCAGTTAAGGTTGAACAATGTTTCACACCTTGGCCAGGTGAAAATTGCCATTGCAGAAGCAACCGGTGAAATCAGCCTCTTTTTTTACCAGGATGAAGAAGTGAAATTTGGGCTGCCTATTCTTCCGCATTTATACGACAACTTTGTTGAGACAATTAATGAAACAAATATTTATGCCTGTAACTGTTGCGGAACTACCCAATCCATATCTCCCCAGAAAGAATTTCATTGCCCCGAATGCAAAAATAATCATTGGGTGAAGGCGACCAATGAAAAACGCAATAACTAAAATCGCTTATTCATTAACGTTGATTATTTTAGGCAAACTCTCATTTCCAACCCGGTCAGTTGTAGTTATTGCCACCTGGTTTAAAATAACCGTGTTTGTTTCACCACCGCTGTTTTTTTTCAATGAAAAATTTCTATCATTACGGTTTAATATTGTGTAATTCCACCGGTCACCATACCGGTAATAGATAACCGTACGAAAGTTATCATTTTCATTTGCAGGTGTCCAGCTGAAATTAATTTCATCCAGCAATTGCGAGGAACTCACAGATGGAGGTAATGGTCTTATATTATCCAGCCAGGGACTGGCCGGCACCAATGCCTGCTTTTTATAAGGGCCATCCAACAGGATTTTGGATGTTTTAGGATTCAGGGTCAGCGATGAAATACTCCAGTGCACCACACCCTGGCTTCTTGGCAAAATACCCCTTGATATCATTATCTGGTTAAAAGTTTCATCGGCATTTCTATCTGTAGTGTCCCTGCCCACACTAATGCCGGGCCAGAGATGCCGGTTGTGGACATTTTCACTGTTCCACCATCCCAATAGTACAGGGAAACTTTGGGCTGTGCGGTTGATGGGCCAATATAATTGCGGAGTAAAATAATCTATCCAGCCTTTATTTAACCAAAGCCTGGCATCGGCATATAGCTGGTCATACTGGTCAAAGCCTTCAATAGATTCCGGATAGCCGGGACGCCAAATTCCAAATGGGCTAAGGCCAAATTTTACATGCGGCTTTTGTTCTTTAATATTACGGTATATTCTTTCAATCAATACATTTACACTTTCCCTGCGCCAATCACCCCTCGATAATTTTCCACCGCTTTGGAGATAGGCATTCCAACTGTTATTATCCGGAAAATCTTCACCTAAATTATAAGATGGGTAAGGATAAAAATAGTCATCAAAATGAACACCATCAATATCATATCGGTTCACAAGATCCATCACAACATTGGTGGTACGATCCTGAGTTCCCTGTTGCGCTGGATCCATCCACCAATACCCTTCTTTCAACTTCATCACTAACTCAGGATTTGTATGTATAATGGACTGATCACTGATCTCTTTGCCTGAAATATGATGTGCCCGGTAAGGATTTAACCAGACATGCAATTCTATTCCACGATCATGTGCCTCATCCACCCAAAATTGCAGAGGATCGTAATAAGGATCAGGAGCCTTACCCTGCTGCCCTGTTAAAAAGTACGACCAGGGTTCTAATTCACTTGGATAAAGTGCATCGGCCTGGGGCCTCACCTGCAATATGGCAGCATTAAAATGATGCGCCTGAAGAAACTCCAGCAATTCAATCGCTTCTTTTTGTTGATCCGCAGTGGTTAGTCCTGGTTTGGAAGGCCAGTTGATATTTGCAACAGTAGCAATCCAGGCTGCTCTGAATTCCCTATCAGCCCTTACAGGTATCGTGTGGCTGGTTTCAGGTATTACGTACCGGGATGAACTGCAGGATAAAAAAAATAAAACAAGCAATGGTAAAATGCTTCGCATGAAGTGTATATTAAATGATGATATCAGGGTATTAATATAGGCAAAACTATTAACTAACGGTAATCAATACATGAAAAATTATTCGAGCCTCTGTAATAGAAACTTTATCAGCTTGAAAGTTATATTTAAATGAATATAATAACTAACAATTGTCAGGTTTCCGCCTGTAAAGAAGGTTGCTCAATTACCGCGATAGTTCTGTATTTTTACAAAAAAATAAATACATGAATCTTTTTGTTGCCGGTCTTCCATACGATCTTGATGATGCTGAACTGGAAGAAATATTTGAGAAATTCGGAACAGTCACTTCCGCTAAAGTGGCCATGGATAAAGAAACAGGAAAAAGCAGGGGATTTGGCTTTGTAGAGATGCCTGTGGAAGCTGAAGCCAAGGATGCAATAGAGAATCTCAATGATATATCTCTGGGTAAAAAACCGTTGGTAGTAAAAGCTGCCGAAGACAGACAAGGTGGCGGTGGAAGCCGTGGCGGACAAGGTGGTGGCGGGGGTTTTAATCGCGGCGGCCCTCCAAACAGGGGTGGCGGTGGTGGATTTAATCGTGATCGCAATCGTTACTAAGACATTCCTTTTTTAAAATAAATTATAGGATAGAAGTAAAATCTTCTATCCTTTTCGTTTTTATTGATTGAAATGAATGGTTCCCCGATCAGGCACTCGGTTTTTGATGACTTCATTCATTCCCAATTTTCAGGTATGATTTTTTTAGATTTGAAGGGATATTTCCGACATGTTATTGAATGATTTTTGAAAGCAGGAAGATGAAAACAAATATTTCCCTTAGTTTATTTTTACTGATTTTCCTGGCAACCGGTTGTGTTGCTACCCATACGCCCCAGCAAAGGGCAGCCCTAAAACTACAAAGAGGAAAAATCACTGAAGACACGAGTTATCTATATTCGCTACCCTATAAGGAAGGCGAAAAGCACCTTGTGGTTCAGGGATATTTTAGTGTTTTATCTCATAAAAACCGGGCGGCGCTGGATTTTAAAATGAAAGTAGGAACGCCTATTACGGCTGCAAGAAATGGGGTGGTTACCCGGGTAAAACAAGATGGGAAAAAAGGCGGCTGGCGGCGTAAATACAGGAAGGATGGCAATATGGTCATCATTCAACATGATGATGGCACCCGTGCTGGTTATTGGCACCTTCAGCATAATGGGGCTTTGGTTGAAGTTGGTGATACTGTGAAACAGGGACAGGAAATTGCATTGAGTGGTAAAACCGGATTAGCCTTATTTCCTCATTTACATTTCCTGGTTTGGAACAACCGCGGTGGACAATGGAAACAGGTGCCAACCAGGTTTAAAACTGCCAAAGGTGAGCGGTATCTGAAACCGTTTAAATATTTCAGGAATCCTGTTTCTGAAAAGGAATACATATCTACCCGTTAAATATTTAACGCAGTATATCTTACAAATCATTACTTAAAATCAAAGCAGGATACCCAATTTGTTCTAATGAATGTATTTAAAAACCCCTCTATTATTACTATTACCTGCCCCAAACGATTGGCTCCATGGCTTGAATGGGAAGTTAAAGAATCAGGATTCGAAATTGAAGACAGTTTCATTACCGGATTACGAATAATGGGAACCGTGAATGATTGTATACGCTTAAACCTGAACCTGCGTTGCGCCAGCCAGGTACTATACAGTCTTAAGTCGTTCAGCGCAGGAAATGCGGATGATATTTACCGGCAGGTTATTGATTTTCCATGGGAAGAAATTATTCCGGAATCCGGTTATTTCAGCATTACCAGCAATGTAAATAATTCAACCATCAATAACAGCATGTTTGCAAACCTGCGCGTTAAAGATGGTATTGTTGACAGGTTAAGAAATAAATATGGAGTACGACCGGAAACAGGATCGCAGCTAACCGGTACGGTAATTCATTTGTTCTGGAAAAATGAAGATGCAGAATTATTTATTGACACAACGGGCGATTCATTAGCACGGCATGGTTATCGGAAAATTCCGGGCCAGGCACCCATGCTGGAAGGTTTGGCGGCAGCTACTATTTTCGCTACAAGATGGGACAAAGTTTCACCTTTTATCAACCCTATGTGTGGCTCTGGGACAGTTGCCATTGAAGCAGCTATGATTGCAACCAACAGGAGACCAGGGCTTTTTCGTACAAACTATGCGTTTATGCATCTTCGTGAGTACGATGAAAATATTTATTTAAAAGAAGACAGTTTGTTGGAAGACCAGATTATTGAAGTGCCTGGGTTGCGCATTATTGCATCCGATTATAGTGAAAAGGCAGTGGGGAATGCTAAGAAGAATGCCGTTGCCGCAGGTGTTTCTAAGTTGATAGAATTCAAAATTTGTGATTTTGCTGAAACAGAGATTCCCGAAACACCAGGTGTGATTTATTTTAATCCGGAATATGGTGAACGCCTGGGTGAAATAAATGAATTGGAACAAACTTATGCTCGAATTGGTGATTTTCTGAAACAGAAATGTGGCGGTTATTATGGTTATGTTTTTACCGGTAACCTGGAATTAGCCAAAAAAATTGGTTTAAAAGCTAAACGCAGAATAGAATTTTATACCAGTACCATTGATTCACGCTTATTGGAATATGAATTGTATGCAGGCACCCGTCAACAATAATTTTTTTAAATTTGATGAACCAACATCGATTTGATTGTTATCACCCATAAGTCAATTTTTAAATATTAAATACTAAATCAATGCGAAATTTCAAATTCTCAGCCTTTCTGGGCGTTATTTTACTTTTAGGCGCTTGTACAAATGCCCCGGAAAGTGATAATGCAGAAACCACAGATGCAGTTAATGTAGACGGAACTGTTGCAGGAGAAGCCTATACGGTCATTACAAATGAAAGTAATATTGAGTGGTTTGGCACCAAAGTATCCGGGTATCATGAAGGTGAAATAAAACTGAAGGGTGGTCAATTAATGGTCAATGAAAATAATTTAGTGGGTGGAAACTTTGTCATCGATATGCCTGCGATTGCGGTTACCGGCCCGCAAGGTGTAAATGAGGAAATGAACCAGAAATTACTTGGGCATTTGAAATCACCTGATTTTTTTGAAATTGAAAAACATCCTGAAGCAACTTTTGAAGTTACTTCCGTAACTCCTTTTACCGGAACCGTGCAAGATACCACGGATGCACTCCAGGCATCAATCAGTGAATATAAGGTTACTGATCCTACACATACCGTAAGCGGGACTTAACTATTAAAGGGATCACAAAAAATGTAACTTTTCCGGCTAAAGTAACGGTTACGGATAATACAATTAATGCTATAGCTAAATTCAATGTTGATCGTACCCAGTGGAATGTGGTTTATCCGGGGCAGACAAATGATCTTATACGAAATGAAATTCATTTTGGCATTAAGGTAAAAGCAACAAAGTAAATTTAATACAGTTACAAAAAAACGCCTTTCAAACGAAAGGCATTTTTTTTGTTGACCCTATCCTCACCGAATCAAATATTCACCATTCCTATTCAGGATTTTTTGGAACAACCAGATTTATATGACCTTTCATAATGCATTTTATAAATATTTTTTTCTTCAACCGCTTTCATTTGACGGGCCTTTCTTTTACTCAGTTGTATGGGTAACCCCAGGCTCATTGACCAGCCACTAACGGAAGAACGCAGATCAGTTACAGTTGTTTTGCCACCCTCTTC
>JACCYQ010000130.1 GCA_013696395.1 Chitinophagaceae bacterium | reverse complement strand
GGTTCACCCACATATGCCGCTGACCTGGCCTCAGTCATATTTTCCATTATTCAATTCCCGGAGTGGAAACCAGGTATTTATCATTTTAGCAATGAAGGCGTGATTACCTGGTTCGATTTTGCAACAGCCATAAAAGAGATTACGGGAACAGCTGTTCAGATCAAACCTGTATCAACATCCGAATATCCTACCAAGGCTAAAAGACCTGCCTATTCAGTGCTGAATAATGAAAAAATCAAAAATAACTTCGGTATACAATTTAAAAATTGGAAGAAAAGTTTGGAGAGTTGTATTCAACAAATAAAAAATGCCCCGGAATAATCTGGGCATAAAGTTGTTTGAAAAAATTATTATTTGTTGTAACCGGTGAGCAATGTTGAACCCATTAGTTTACCATTCTTAGAATACGTTTCAGATTTAACCATTCCAAAACCCGGAACAAACCATTCTACAGATTTAAAATTCATGGGAATGCCAATTCCACCAATCATTGTTTTAAGCTGTCCTTCAAACGAAATCTTATATGCTTCCCAGCTTCCGGCGGGCGAAGTAATATTTTCTTTTCCTTCTACTTTACGGTTTACTTGTGAATAATTGATGGTAGTAGATAAAGTGTTATTATTATACATTTCCATTTTAAAAATTCCATCCTGTAAAGTTTGACCGGCTGCCATATTCTGTGGATATTCTATATAAACTTCATCTGCCCTGACTTCCATATTCTTGTAGGCATCCATTTGCTGTTGCGGAACAGCCATACGCATATCCGCTTTTAAAATTCCATTGTTGCAAATATAAGTTCCAGTTGCCTGTGCAGTTTCATTACCTTTTTCATCTGTAAATACGGATTCTATAGTAGATACATACCCATTGTTTTGATTTTTAACCTCAGTTACTTTCCATTTTTGTTTGCCGCTTTCTTTTCCTTTTCTGTCATAAACCGTCATTTCAACAATTGCATTATTGGACAGGTAATAATAGTTCTGACAATCCTGAGCCTGGATTAAAAAACCTAACATTAGTAGAAAAACAAGGTTGATAAGCTTTTTCATGAGTTAAATTTTGAATTAAGTTAAAAAATATTTTTCAACCTGCTGATACAACTTTTAGGGAATTTTGATGGAAAATGAGAGCAGAATCAAGTAACCTGTTTCTCCTTTAAGAAGATTCTATTATATAATTTACATAAAAAAACCGGAATAAAATTCCGGTCTTGTTGACCCATAAGGATTCGAACCTTAAATGACTGAACCAAAATCAGTAGTGTTACCATTACACCATGGGTCAATCGCATTGAGTTCCGAAGTGCCAAAATTTCTTTTGGGAGTGCAAAAATAGGATTTGAAGTGATTTCTCCCAAAAGCTTTTTAATCAAATAGAATGATTAGTTATACAATAAACTTTTAAAGGGAATTCAATTGGCCATTAAAGATTTAAGGGATTTTTCCTCTTTTTCTTTTAATTCTTTGATTTTATCCAATGCCCTTGCTACCACATCGCACATTATAGTGACTAAACTACCTGCCGGCGCATTGGAGTAGGCATATTCAAGCGCTTCATCTTCATTTTGGATGATAAGGGTAGGAAGGTTAGGATTTGATTTATGAATTCCTTCTTTCAAAAGATTTATGATTTCTTCCGCTTCACGACCTCTCAGGTTTTGATCGCATCTAATGATAATTTCATCAAAATAATTGGCTGATATTTCTCCTAATTCCATGATGTCTTCATCCCTCCGGTCGCCTGTACCGCTGATAATTCCTATTTTATGCGAATAATCAAGTTTACTGATAAAATCACAAAGCAATTTGAGTCCATGAGGATTGTGTGCGAAATCGGCCAGGAAAGTAAAATTTTTAAAATTAAAAAAGTTTAACCTCCCGGGAGTTTGATCCGTTGAAGGAATAAAAGATAATAAGCCCTGGCGAATGTCAGCGATGGTAATATCCCGGTATAGATAAGTTGCCATTACTGATGGTAAAATGTTCTGGATATTGTGAGTAGCTTTTCCTTCAAATGTGAGGGGTATGTCTTTGGCTGCCATTACCCTTATTTTCCAGGTTCCTTTCAAAAGGCTGATGAAACCATTTTCATACACTGCGGCCAGGCCGCCTTTTGCGCAATGTTTCAGTATATGCGTGTTTTTTTCATCCATGCTGAATAAAGCCACATTGCAATCAAGGGTTTTTTTCATTTTGAAAACCCTTTCATCATCAGCATTTAAAATGGCATATCCATGAGGGAATACCGTCTCTGCCACTACAGCTTTCACTTGCGCCATTTGTTCAACTGAATTAATACCACCAAGCCCGATATGGTCGGCAGCTACATTGGTTACAACGGCTACATCGCAATGCCGGAAGGCGAGTCCCGCTTTTAAAATTCCTCCACGGGCGCATTCAAGCACTGCAAAATCCACCGTTGGATCTTTTAAAACAAATTGTGCAGAGACTGGCCCGGTACAATCACCCTTCATCATTAACTGGTTCTGAATGTATACACCATCAGACGTTGTATATCCAGGTTTTTTGCCGGCAATCTTGGCAATATGAGCAATGAGGCGGGTAGTTGTAGTTTTCCCATTCGTACCTGTTACGGCAATAATCGGAACACGCCCGTTAGACCCTTTAGGATAAAGCATGTCAACCACGGGCTCGGCCACATTACGCGGCAAACCTTCTGATGGATCAATATGCATCCGGAATCCCGGCGCTGCATTTACTTCCAAAACTGCTCCACCGTTTTCAAGTAAAGGTGTTTTCAGATTTTCCGCCATTATGTCGATGCCACAAATATCCAGGCCTATGATGCGGGCAATTCTTTCACACATAAAAATATTAGCTGGATGCACTTCATCTGTAACATCAGCAGAGGTTCCACCCGTGCTTAAATTGGCTGTAGGTTTTAATGAAACAATTTCATTTTCGGCGGGAACAGTTTCTAAAGTGTATCCATTATCATTCAGCATTTTCCAGGTAAAATCATCCACTTTAATTTGCGTCAGTACTTTTTCATGTCCATAGCCTCTGCGTGGATCTTTATTTAATTCATCTATTAATTGCTGAATGTTCTGCTTACCATCACCAGTAACCGAAGCTGGTGTTCGCAGTGCGGCGCAAATGAATTTATAATCTATTACAAGTACCCTGAAATCAAAACCGGTAATAAACTTTTCAACAATAACATGCCGGCTGTATTTCTGTGCACCTTCCAATGCTTTTAATGCCTGGGTACGATTTATGATATTGGTGGTTGCACCTTTACCATGATTACCATTGATTGGTTTTATAACCAACGGAAACCCGACTTTATCTATTGCATCCTGCAATTCTTCCATGCTTTGGATGATGGTACCATTTGGAATAGGTACCTCTGCCTGCTCCAATAAATTTTTGGTTTCTTCTTTATCGCCCGCTATATCAACAGCAATAGAAGAAGTGGTGCTGGCGATGGTGGCCCGGATACGTTTTTGTTTATGTCCATGACCTAGTTGAACCAGGGAATGTTTGTTTAAACGGATAAAAGGAATACCCCGCCGCGCCGCTTCTTCAACAATACAACTTGTTGAAGGTCCAAGCCTGGTATCTTCCCTGATCTCCCGTAAACGCATGATATCATTTTCCAGGTCATAATCCCTTCCTTCTATCAATGCTTCTGCAATTTTAACTGAAGCCTTTGCGGTATAAACACCGGCATCCTCTTCCATATAATCGAAGATTACAAAATAGACACCATTCTCACCGGTGCTCCTTGTTCTTCCAAATCCACAATCCATGCCTGCCAATGTCTGTAATTCCAGGGCAATGTGTTCTATTACATGTCCAATCCAGGTGCCTTCTTCCACGCGACTATAAAAACCACCTTCCACACCTTCACTGCACCGATGTTCGTACATGCCGGGTAACAATGTTTTCAGCCTGTTTAAAAAACCGGGTATTTTATTGGTGGGTCTCTCTTCCAAGGTTTCCAGGTCCAGTTTCATTTGAATTAACTTTGGACGGCGAACACTCCAGTAATTAGGACCCCTCAATACTTTGATATCAATAATCTTCATAAATATTTCTTAGATGCGGAAATTAGTTTTTTTTGTGTTTGTTACCAATTTTGGTTTTAGTTATAAATGTTGATTAGAAAAAATGCATGTTGTTTCAGTAAAAAGTTTATTTACATTTAAATAAAAATCTATGAGTGTTGAGAATCGTAGAAATTTTTTAAAGAAAGCCGGCGCCTTTTCAGCAACAACTTTATGGGCATCCTTTACACAACCCGTCTGGAGTCGTAATCTTGAAAGTGCATTAAAAAATGCTGCCGGCATTAGTCCGGATAATCTGGCAACGGAAGAAGAATTTTGGTATTATGTGCAACAATCATTTACCGTTTCGCCCGGCATCATCAATTTAAATAATGGTGGTGTATCGCCTGCTCCCAAAACGGTGCAGGATGCTATGAAAAGATATTATGACCTGAGCAATGAAGCGCCCAGTTATTATATGTGGAGAATAATTGACCAGGGCCGTGAACCTTTAAGAAAAAACCTGGCATCCCTGGCAGGCTGCGATCCGGAAGAGATTGCCATGAACCGCAATGCATCTGAAGGATTGGAAACAATTATTTTCGGACTTCAACTAAAGGCGGGTGATGAAGTAGTTGCGGCTAAACAGGATTATCCAAATATGATAAATGCCTGGAAGCAAAGGGAAATAAGAGATCATATAAAAATGGTTTGGGTACACCTTGAAACTCCATCAACAAACGAAGATTACCTGGTGAAGCAATATGTAAATGCATTTACATCTAAGACAAAAATTGTACACCTGACACATATAATAAATTGGAATGGGCAAATTCTTCCGGTTAAGAAAATTGCGCAGGAAGCTCGCAAAAAAGGGATAGAAGTGGTGGTGGATGGTGCACATAGTTTTGCGCATTTTGAATTTACAATTCCTGAACTTGAATGCGATTATTATGCTACCAGCTTGCATAAATGGTTATTTGCTCCAATAGGTACGGGGATGTTGTATGTAAAAAGAAGTAAAATAGAAAGCCTGTATCCGATGTTTGCAACAGATGATCCGTTTAAAGATGATATCCGGAAATTTGAACATTTGGGGACAAGGCCTTTTTTTATTGAACAGGCCATTGGCAAAGCCATAGAATTTCATGAAATGATTGGAATAAAAAGAAAACAAATGAGACTGCATTACCTGAAAAATTACTGGATGGAAAAAATTCAGGATCTGCCAACGGTTATTTTGAATACTTCACAGGATCCTGAATGGGGATGTGCTATTGGTAATATCGGTATTCAAGGCAAAAAACCTGCTGAACTGGACCAATTTTTATTTAATCATTATAAAATCCATACAACCAGTATTGAATGGGAGAACATTCATGGAGTAAGGGTAACTCCTAACGTCTACACCACTACTAAAAATCTTGATTTGCTGGTAAAAGCCATCAGGGAGTTTGTGAAAACAACCTGAATCTGCCGCGGGAACAGCTTTTCATTGTAAAAACAGTTTATAATTTCCTTGTGATATCTAATTAAGTGAAATATTTATCCACTTACCCACATACGCAAGGTATCAGGGTTTACGTTAGATCATTTTCTTTTACATTTGTTTTAATCAAACCCGCCTGAATGATACATCCTAAGGGAAAACTTATAGCCGTTGGTGGTGCAGAAGATAAAGGTACCGACCTTGAAAAAGGTGAAATTTTCCGCAATAACCTCAATTTTTTTGAACTTGGAATTCTTCGGCGCATAGTTGATGAAGCCGGGGGAGTTGATTGCAGAATAGAAGTGATCACAACCGCATCCACCATCCCTTACGAAGTAGGAAATAATTATCTGAATGCTTTTGGTAAAATTGGCTGCACCAATGTAGGTGTAATGCATATTCGCAATCGTCAGGAAGTTAATGACGAAAAATACCTGGATCGGATTACAAAATGCAAAGCCATCATGATGACGGGTGGCAACCAGCTAAGATTAAGTACAACATTTGGCGGAACGCATTTTTTACGCTCCATTTTAGCTCGGTATGAGAATGAGGAATTTGTGGTTGCCGGAACCAGTGCAGGTGCAATGGCAATGAGTAATACTATGATTTATGAAGGTAATGCCATCAGGGCTCATTTAAAAGGAGAGGTAAAGATTACAACGGGTTTAGGGTTTATTGATGATGTGATAATTGATTCACATTTTGAAAAGCGTGGGCGTTTCGGACGTTTGTCACAGGCTATCGCAACCAATCCCCAATGCATTGGAATTGGTTTAGGAGAAGATACCGGTATGTTGATTACCGAAGGAAATAAAATGGAAGCAATAGGCAGTGGCCTTGTAATGATCATTGATGGGCATGAAATCAGGCACAATAATATTGCCGATATACCGGATGGAAATCCTATAAGCATTGAAAATATTAAAGTTCATTTTTGTGAAAAGGGTAATGGTTATTATCTGAATGAACGGCGGTTTGTAATGGAAATGCAGGAGGGATCATTGATCCGTAAACAAGTGGATGTGGAATAAATTAATACTCCCCAAACGTATATTTTTCGAATTGATTGACCAATCCGGTCCATTTATTTTAAATAAATATTTTTTGATGAGATTACTGGTATTATTTGCATTTGCGGCTTTAACGCTTTCCTTCATGCCCGATAAGAAATTAAAAGTCATTTTTTTTGGTGATTCCATAACTGAAGCGGGGGTTAAACCTGGCGGATATATTACTGTATTGGATAGCATGGCAAAGAAAAGCAGCAGCAACCATTTATTTGAATTCATTGGGAGGGGAATTAGTGGAAATAAAGTGTATGATCTCCTTTTTCGATTAGAGGATGACGTTATTAGTATGCAACCCGATTTGGTTGTGATATATATCGGCATCAATGATGTATGGCATAAGTCACTTGCCGGCACCGGTACCGATACAGATCGCTTTGAGCGATTTTACCAGGAAATCATTGATCAATTGAAAAAGAAAAACATACAGGTCATTCTTTGCACGCCAACTGTTATTGGCGAAAAAACAGATTATAGTAATCCGCAGGATGGAGATCTGAATGAATATTCAAATATCATTCGTCAACTGGCATCAAAAAATAAACTGCCTTTAATAGATTTGCGCAATGAATTTCTTGCTCACAATTTGAAGAATAATCCTGCAAATGCCCCAGGTGGTGTATTAACAACTGACAGGGTGCATCTCAATGCAAAAGGCAATATGTTAGTTGCCCAATCCATTTGGAAAGTGATATCTAACATAAACCTATAACCGATAACTGAAAGATAAACCACTGGACATTCCATTATGGAATGGTGCTAATTTCACCCTTTCGTTGTTTATTAATTTGTTTTTATGAAACTGGGGAACCAGTATTCCGCTTAATGTTCCTATAGCGACACCAGTAATCAGGTCTGATGGAAAATGTTTACCTCCTTTATAACGTAAATAGGCAGTGGCAAATGTAGAAGCTGAAGCTGCTGTGTATAAAACCCATTTAAAATTAGATTCCGGGTGATAATCTGAATAAACCTTTGCAATAAAAAAAACAGAAGTGGCTACTAAAGCAGGATGCCCACCGATAAAAGAATTGGTTGAACTACCACTTCTCCTTTCATCCATTGGTACTTCAGGATTATATGCCAAAGGCCTGTATCTGTTTGCAAAATAATTAGACCCGGTATAAAAAACACCCGTTATCGAAAGAGCTTCCAGGTATAAAAAACCAATTTTAGCAGCATCCTTCCTGATATCCTTATCCAGTAATAATACTAAAGGAAGTGGCATAGAACCATAAAAAAGCATATCGCTTTGTTTGGTTGCTTTTTCTGAGTAATTGTCGGCAGCGCTTCGGTCAAAGCTATTAATATCGCTTTTCTTTAGCGATAATATTTCAGCCTCTGTTGAACGCTCTTTGCTGTAAATTTTAGAGAATCCTAATAAACTTAAACCCGTAAAAGCACCCGTTAGAGGTATATCTATAGCAGGTTTTAATTTATAAATTTCCAGGTCTTCATTCATTCCCGGATTTATACTTATTACAACTGAAGAATCCTTAATAACTGAAGTATCCTTTTTCAAAATGGTAACGGGTGCAGAATCCTGATTAAATGCCTGTATGGTAATTATTGTACAAAAAAATAACCCAATCAAGTATTTCATATAGTAGAATTTAATTTCAATCACCACTATAAAAAAAACATACCAACCGGATTATTATTATTTTACTGACAATAAACCAGGTAAAAATTCTTCTTACCTTTTTGTACAAGAATGTACTTGTTGTGTAATAATTGAGGAGAATGTATTTGCATCGCCACATCGGTTACTTTTTCCCGGTTGATGCTAATTCCGCCTGATTGTAAAGTTTTACGGGCCTCTCCTTTACTCGGAAATATGGTTGTTTCTGATAGAAAACTTATTATGTCAATTCCTTCTTCGATCCGGGACACTGGAAAATTTGAGAGCGGAACACCTTCCAGTGATTGTAATAATTCTGATTCATTTAATAAGCCAAGTTTTTCAACCGGGTTACCCGTAAACAATTTCTGAGTTGTAAGAATAGCCGCTTCGCATTCATCTGCTCCATGCACAAATGTGGTAACTTCTTTTGCCAGTTTTTTCTGTAAAATCCTTTGAGAGGGATTTGAGTTATGTTCTAAAATGGAATCTTCAATTTCTTTTTTTGGTAAAAATGTGAATATTTTTATATATTTTATGGCATCTTCATCAGCAACATTTAACCAAAACTGGTAAAACTGGTAAGGAGAAGTTCTGGCAGCATCAAGCCATACATTACCTTTTTCCGATTTACCAAACTTTCCGCCATCAGCTTTTGTAATAAGAGGGCATGTGAAGGCAAAAGCTTCTCCATTAGCTTTGCGGCGAATAAGTTCCGTTCCAGTAACTATATTACCCCATTGATCACTACCACCCATTTGCAGCTTGCAGTTTTTATTGGAATAAAGCCAATAAAAATCGTAGCCCTGTACCAATTGATAAGTAAATTCCGTAAAGCTCATTCCTGTATCTCCTTCAAGCCTTTTTTTCACACTGTCTTTAGCCATCATATAATTGACCGTTATATGCTTACCGGCATCCCTGATAAAATCCAGGAACGTTATCTTTTTAAACCAATCATAGTTATTAACGATTTCTGCACCATTTGGCTTTAAAAAGTCAAAATCAAGGAATTTCATTAATTGTTTGCGGATTCCTTCCAGGTTATGATTAAGCACATCTTCGCTTAATAAATTCCTTTCTTCACCTTTAAAACTAGGATCACCAACCATACCTGTAGCACCACCAATCAGGGCAATGGGCTTGTGACCGGCTTTTTGTAAATGAACCAGCAATATGATGGGTACCAGGCTTCCTATATGTAATGAATCAGCTGTTGGATCGAACCCAATATAACCCGTTGTTGTTTCTTTAAGTAATTGATCTTCAGTGCCTGGCATTATATTTTGTATCATACCCCGCCAGGAAAGTTCTTCTATCAGGTTCATTTATTTATTTTTCTGGAAAATGCAAATGTAAAGTAGTTTTAAAAGCAAGCTAAAGACTGCAATATATTTGTAATCAATTCGTTTTCAAATTTCCATCATTTTCGCCTGGATGCTATGATATTGAAAGGCGAAAGTATATTTTTGCTTTTCCGTAATTCTGTTTTAACAACTACTAATTGCATTATAAGAAACCTTTCCAAATGAAACCAGCCGCCTTATACTTATCAGTATTCTTCATGTTCATTTTGCAAAACGGGCAGGCTCAATTTAGAAAATACTCCAATGAATTTCTCAATATTGGTGCAGGCGCCAGGGGATTGGCTATGGGCAGTGCACAAGTGGCTTCTGCCAATGATGGAACAGCGGCGTATTGGAACCCCGCAGGATTAATTTATATTAAAGACCAACCCCAGGTAAACCTGATGCATGCTGAATATTTTGCAGGTATTGGAAAATATGATTTTGCCGGTATTGCTTTTCCTTCAGCAGGAAATAAAAGAACCCTGGCCATTACGGGTTTGCGATTTGCCGTTGATGATATCATGAACACATTATTCCTGGTAGAACCCGATGGGTCAATAAATTATAATAATATCCAGGCATTTTCTTCAGCCGATTATGCGTTTTTAGTTTCATTTGCCCAAAAAATAAAAGAAAGCGAAAATAAAAACGTGCAGTTTGGATTGAATGCCAAAGTGATTCATAGAAATGTTGGAAAGTTTGCTAAAGCATGGGGATTTGGAATTGATGCGGGATTGCAAATACACAAAGACAAATGGAAATTTGGTATAACCGGTCGCGATATCACTACTACTTTTAATGCCTGGTCATTTACTTTTACGGAAAGAGAGAAAGAAGTTTTATATCTCACCAACAATGAGATACCAGTGAAATCAACAGAACTAACGGCACCCCGCTTAATATTGGGTGTAGCCAGGGAATTTGATATCAGCGAGAAAGTAAGTTTATTGGCAGAGGCTAATTTCGATGTCACTTTCGATGGTCAAAGAAATACGGTAATAAGTGCCGATCCGGTAAGCGTAGATCCTAAAATGGGTCTGGAGTGTAATGTAAATGACGTATTTTATTTGCGTGCCGGTATTAATAACTTTCAAAAAGCTTTGGCCGATGGTGATACGCTTAACCAGAAAAAAGTCTGGATTTATCAGCCCAGTGCCGGTGCAGGATTTAAGGTTTCAACGCTGACTATTGATTATGCTTTTACGAACCTGGCCAATCAATCAAATCCTTTATTTACGCATATATTTTCGTTGAAATTAGATATGATCAACAACCGTAAAAAGAAATAACCGTATTCCGATAAATAAATTCAAATGAAATGAGCCATAAAAATTTTCGAGCAATTTCTAGCAACCTCGATGAAAATTTTTATTGTGAATTACATGTGGCCAGAAAACAATAAAAATAACAAATGAAACGATTTTTACTTCTGTTCTTCATCATCGCAGGTTTTACCGTTCAGGGCCAGGTGTATAATAATGAATGGATCGATTATAATAAAACCTATTATAAATTCAAGGTTGGCGTAACAGGACTTTACCGAATTTCATTGAATGAACTTTCAACAATGGGAATCAGTTCTGCACCTGCAGAACATTTTCAATTATGGCGCAATGGGAAAGAAATTCCCATATATACGACATCTGCTTCAGGACCTATTAATACAGGTGGCTATTTAGAGTTTTGGGGTGAAAGAAATGATGGTAAGCCAGATACAAAAATTTACCAAGTACCGGATTACCAGTTGAGTGATAAGATTAGTTTGCAGACAGATACGGCAGCATTTTTTTTAACAATCAATCCGGCGGGTGGAAATCTTCGGTTAGCCGAAACAGTTAATGATGTGGCAGGAAATATTTTACCGAAAGAAGAATATTTCATGCATAAGGAAGGCAATTATTTCCGCAATAAAATTCATGCAGGTCATGCAGTTAATGTAGGCGAATTTTTATATTCCAGTGCTTATGATAAAGGAGAAGGCTGGTCAAGTGCCGACTTAAGACATAATACTTTTATAAATTATACTAACAGCAATTTATTTGTATATACAGGTGGCCCGGATGCAACAATCAGTTATGCAGCAGCCGGGAATGCGTTTTATCCGAGAAAAGTAGGCGTAAGAATCAATAACGTGGTTATCGATACCATGCAGGAAATGAACTTCATGACTTATGCAAAAGCCAGTTTTCCAGTACCCATTTCCGTTATAAGCACTAATTCCGCCGCCATTTCATTTGATGATATAACCGCATTTACATCAGATAGAATGGTCATTGCACGAAGTGAATTGACCTATCCTCGCTTATTTAATTTCGGCGGAAGCAGGAATTTTATTTTTAAGCTTCCTGCAAATGCTTTGGGAAATTATCTCGAGATTTCCAATTTCAATTTTGGAGGCCAGGCGCCGGTTCTATATGATCTGACAAATAGAAAGAGGTATGTAGCTGATATAACTGCGGCTCCATTAATAAAAATAGTACTCGAACCATCTTCAACTGAAAGAGAGTTGGTATTGCTTAACCAGACAGCCACAAACATATTACCTATAACAGGTGGGTTTATTATGCGGAATTTTATTGATTATGGAAATTCTTCTAACCAGGGTGATTACCTGATCATAACTAACTCAAAACTGAGGCAAGGGCAGGGCGGTTCAGATCCTGTTGAAGAATACCGTCAGTATAGAAGCAGTGCAATGGGTGGGGGATACAATGCAAAAATTTATGATGAAGAGGAATTAACCGACCAGTTTGCATTTGGAATAAAAAAACATCCAATTGCTATTCGGAACTTTGTTTTATATACAAGGGCAAACTATACTGCTGCACCAAAATTTGTATTTCTGATTGGAAAGGGAGTAACGTATAATCAATACCGGACCGGCGAAAGTAATCCGGACATGGAGAAACTGAACCTGGTGCCAACATTTGGAAATCCTGCATCCGATAATTTATTTACTTCCAACCCTGGAAGCAGCCAGCCGCAAATACCCATTGGACGAATCGGTGCTATCAGTACGGGTGAAGTAACAGCTTATTTTAATAAAGTAAAAGAATACGAGCAAAACCAGGCATTTTCATCGCCCATTATTGATGATAAGGATTGGATGAAAAACGTAGTGCATATTATAGGCGCCAGTGAAGGTGGATTGCAGGGGATTTTGGAAACCTATATGGCAAAGTATAAAAAAATAATTGAAGACACTTTGTTTGGAGCCAATGTATATACTTTCAGTAAAACATCTGCTGATGCTGTTGAACAATTGAACACCGTTCAGATAGCAAAATTATTTGAAGAAGGGATGAGCATGATCACCTATTTTGGTCACTCTTCTGCAACCACCCTGGAATTTAACCTGGATAAGCCGGAAGCATACAACAATAACGGGAAATATCCTTTGTTCTTCGCATTGGGTTGTAACGTGGGTAATTTTTATAATTTCAGCAGTTTACGATTACAGCAACAGGAAACCTTATCCGAAAAATTTGTACTAACGCCAAATAAAGGTTCTATTGCATTTATTGCCAGTTCACATTTTGGGATTGTTCATTACCTGGATATTTACAATACGCGTAATTATCATAATTTAACCCGTAATTTTTATCATGAAACATTAGGCGAAAATTTACTGGAAACTATCAGGGACATTTATGACCTGACAACCGAAGGCGATTTTTATTCAAGGGTGCATTCAGAGGAATTGATATTACATGGTGACCCTGCCATTCGCTTAAATACACATGCTAAACCTGATTATGCTATTGAGGAACCAATGGTAAAAATAAATCCAACTTTTGTTTCTATAGCAGAAACTAATTTTAAAGTGGATGCCAGTTTTATCAACCTGGGAAAAGCAATTGATAAAAGCATTGTTATTGAGATCAAAAGACAGTACCCTGATCAAACTATAGATATTATTCGAAGAGATACCATTCCAGGTATCAGGTATATGGATTCTATAAGTGTAACTGTTCCGATCGATCCTGTAAAAGACAAAGGATTGAATAAAATAACAGTAACAATAGATGCAGACTTTGAAGTGGATGAATTATATGAAACGAATAACTCCATAACTAAAGACGTTTTTATTTATGAGGATGATATAAGACCGGTATATCCATACAATTTTGCCATTATCAACAACCAAAATATAAAACTTGCTGCATCAACGGCCAATGCATTAAGTGAGTCAAAGCAATATTTATTGGAAATCGATACTACTGCATTATTTAATTCATCGTTTAAAAAGACACAATCCAAAACTTCAGGTGGTGGTGTACTTGAATTTGAACCAGGCTTTACTTTTACTAATAATACAGTTTATTATTGGAGAGTTGCCATCGCCACCACTTCGGGGACTCCAAACTGGCATATGGCTTCTTTTATTTATTTACCCGATAGTGAACCTGGTTTCAACCAATCGCATTTTTTTCAACATACTAAATCAACATTGGAAAATTTAAATCTCGATTCAACAACGCGGAATTTAAATTATGGGTTAATAACTCAAAATCTTTTTATCAGAAATACAGTTTATCCATTTGGTGGCACACAGGAATCGGAATTTACCGTGTCCGTAAATGGCGATCCGTATATGAGAAGTGCTTGCGTAGGAAGTTCATTAATATTTCATGTTTTTGACGAAAAAACATTTAGGCCATGGAAAAATGTTGATGATAATGGTAGTAATCTTTTTCTTTATGGAAGTGGATCAGCTAATTGCCAACCAGGACGTCAAAATAATATAGAATTTTCCTATACAACATCAGCTAGGAGAAAAATAATAATGGATTTCATCGATAGTATACCTGAGGGTGCATTTGTAGTAGTAAGAAGTATTGATGCTCCTGTTAATACATCATATTCTGCAACTTGGAGAGCAGATACATCTCTATTTGGCTCTAATAATTCATTATACCATAAACTTTTAAATGTTGGTTTCGCAAATATTGATGATTTAAATGCGCGAAAATCCTGGATTTTAGTTTATCAAAAAGGTGTCAATGACTTTCAGGCACAATCAAGAATTAGTGAAGGTCTTTATGACAAAGTCGTAGTGGATGTTGATTTGCAAACTCCTGCCAATTCGGGTAATATAATATCTCCATCTTTTGGACCAGCAAAAGCATGGAAAGAACTTCAGTGGGCGGGGCAAAATATCCTTAATGCCGAAGGAGATGAACCGTTGGTTAGTATTATCGGAAGAGATTATAATGGGTTGGAGTCTGTGTTAGTTAATGATTTAAATATAAATCAACAGGATTATGATATTTCTTTTATAGATGCAACTCAATATCCTTTTATTAAGTTGGTTATGAAAAATACGGATACAGCTAATTTTACCCCATATCAGCTTGAATTCTGGCGCTTAACTTACGATCCTGTTCCTGAAGGTGCCATTGCACCTAATTATATGTTTCAGATGAAAGATTCTCTTGAAGTAGGTGAGTTATTAAATTTTAAAGTTGCTTTTAAAAATGTTAGCCAGACACCGTTTGACAGTATA
>JACCYQ010000123.1 GCA_013696395.1 Chitinophagaceae bacterium | reverse complement strand
CAACTTATCAGGGTAGTTTCAAAAAAGGCTGATATAAGCGGTGTTGGAAGATCCATTGCACTTTACCTGCCCGTTTACTCTGTATGGACCATTATCGTGACTTTCTTATTTCCTTTTATTTTTGGATTCAGGTAAATATAAATGAGGGAGACTCTCTTCCCCGACGGGTCTCCCGCCAAAACTTCTTCAAATTAGTTGTAATGTCATAGCGGGGACCCGTAGGCAATTTTTCTGTATTGCCTGTAAACAAATCCTTATTTTAAGTTTCTTTTCTTTTGTTATGTCTGTTCATACTACCACAGAAAAAGCTGGTATTTATTTCATCACATTTACCTGCCATGATTGGTTATCGCTTATTGAATTGAGTGATGGTTATTCTACAGTTTATAACTTTTTTAAAGTACTTAAAGATAAAGGGCATACGCTGACAGTATATGTTATTATGCCAAATCATGTACACATACTATTGTACTATACAGGATTGGAAAGAAATCTCAACACCCTGATCGGTAATGGAAAAAGATTTATGGCTTATGACATGCTAAAAAAATTTCAAATTATGGGTCATCCATGAAGTAGTTTTTCTTTTACAGCAAGCTGTTCAAGCCAAAGATGCAGAAAAGGGAAAAAAACATTGTTTCTGGAAAAATTCTTTTGAAGTAAAAGAATGCAGAACTGAAAAATTTCTGTTGCAAAAACTTCATTACATGCATAATAATCGGGTTAGTGGAAAATGGAAGTTGGTTACTTCACCAGAAGAATTTCTGCATTCTTCTGCATCTTTTTATTTCAAGGGCAAACAACAAATTTTTGCAGTCATCCATTATAATGAACTTTTGAATTGGGAACATATGTATGAATAATGACTGTGCCTACGGGTCCCCGCTGCAACTTTAAATTTATTTTAAAATTAAAAATGCGGGAGACCCGTCGGGAAAGAATTTCTATTTTCTTTCCCGCAACCGGGGTGTTTCTTTTCCTTTGTTTTGTCACCTCCTTATTTCAAAACCGATGCAACTTCAACAAGGTTGAGGGAAGGGTTGTACTTCATAAATTCCTTTAGCAGCGCAGTGTGGGAACTACCAAACAGTACCAGGATACGCTTCTCCTTTCCGGTAAGGTGCTTAAGTATATTTTCATAGATGATCATATTCCGACGCCACCATTCGCTGGCCATATAAGAACCGATATGATTGTCCTTATCCCCGGCTTTTAGAAATTCGAAATACGTACCTACGCTAATATCCTGGTCTGCCTTTGTGTTACTGGCAAGCAGTATTTCATTTATGGTTGCTTTTTTCAATTGCTCGTTATGGGCTGATTCTATACTGTCAATGGTTGTTTTCATGTACACCAGCAAATCGGTTTGTTTGGCGGCGGTCATTACTTTAACCAGGCTGTCAAAAGGAAATTGAGCATCACGGTAATCAACACAATGCAGCCGGGGCAGGTCCAGTTCTTTTGCCAACCGGAAGCCCAGTTGGTAGATCTCATTTTTCTTCAAATTAAATTCTCCCTTTTTATAGGCTGCAACAAGCGTATCATAATAAGTTTGGGATTCAGGAGTTGCTTCAATAAAGACGATTTCAGGTTTGTACGCTTTTAAATATTTTACTACTTCCAATACTTCCTGTTGCCGCTTGGTGGACATTATATCCGCACTTTCAAATTTGGCAACATCCAGACCCGGATTGTCAAAATGGAAAGTCCCCAGAAGCAGCACATCCGTTTTCGTGTTGGCCTTTGGCTGGGCATAAAGACCCATTGATAATAATAGCAACAGGGCAAGACTACATTTATTCATAATAGCTTTTTTACATTAGACGACATCAATACTAACATTGTTACAGCTATAATTTTTTACTTTTCTTCTTCCTGCACATTGCCCTTTGTTGGCAACCAACGGCACAGAAGGGTCGCAAATGCTGCGTGATGAACAAGACGTACCACCGATATTAATCGGGGTGCGCATTTTTTTGTTGAATTATTTGATGCGGCACAAGTGAGTGACCCCGAGTTCCGTCCACCGATTACATCGGTGAACTCGTCGGGGCAGGCACAACAAAAGTTGATAGTAGCAATATTGCTGGTAAATAAAAAAAAATTGCCTTTAAATAAAAAGCCCGGCAAGATCTGCCGGGCTGGTTGTTTAGTGCTGCAAAATTTTAATTTTGTGTTATGCTGCGAAAGTCAACACTTACCAGTTTACTTACGCCGGGCTCCTGCATGGTTACGCCATAAATAACATCCACGGTGCTCATGGTCATTTTATTATGTGTAACAATGATAAACTGCGATTTCTCGCTAAACTGCCTGATCATGTTGGTGAACTTGCCTACGTTGGCATCATCAAGCGGCGCATCCACCTCATCGAGTATACAGAACGGGGCCGGTTTGATCAGGTAAATGGCGAATAACAAAGCGGTTGCGGTAAGCGTTCTTTCTCCACCACTTAATTGGGTAAGCGAGGATGGACGCTTGCCTTTTGGCTTGGCAATTACATCAATGCCAGTCTCTGCAATGTTGTCCGGATTTTCCATCACCAGGTCGCACTGGTCATCTTCGGTGAATAACGTTTTAAATACTTTCTGGAAATTCTCCCGCACCTGGTTAAAAGTTTCCAGGAACTTCTGATTGGCGGTGATCTCCACTTCAGCAATGGTCTGCAACAAACTTTCTCTCGCCGTTACCAGATCATTCTTTTGCTCCATGATGAATTCATAGCGTTTCTTCATTTCAGTATAAGCTTCGATGGCTGTCGGATTCACTTCGCCCAGATTCTCCAGCCGTTTCTTCATGCGGTCTGCTTTTTCCTGCAATTCTTCTGCGGGTGTCTCGCTGGTGCGTGGCTGGTCCAGGATATCTTCCAGTTGAATGCGGAACTCCACATTCAATCTCTCTTTCATACCGGCTAACTGCAGCTTCACTTCGTTCAGACGATCCTTTATTTCGACCATCAGATGTTCTACCTGGTCCTTCTCTTTAACCTTTAAACGCAGTTCGCTTTCTTTTTCGCTTAACCGATTCCGTAAGTTATAATATGCCTGGTCTGCTTCGTTCAGTTTTTGTTCGGCTTCAGTTTTTCCGCGCATCATGTTCACCAATGCTTCTTCGGTTTCTTTGAGCTGTTGGGTCGATACGCTGATATTGCCGCTTGTTTCTGATAATTGAGTGGTGTTGGTTTCAATTTGCCGGTGCAGGTCGGACAACTGGTTGTTTTTGAACTCCAGTTCCTGATTCAGCGAAGTGACCTTGCTTTGCTGGCGGGTAACCTGCAGGTTAAATTCATTGTATTGCAGGTTAACTTCGTTATAATTTGCTTCTTCCGTTTTAAATGTTTCGTCGGCGTGGTTTAACCGGTTGGCAGTCATCTGCAATTCTTCGTTCAGTTGCAACAGGAGGTTACGGGTACCATCAACCGAAAGATGGGTTTGCTCCAACTGGCTTTGTAATTCCTCCAGCCTGTTCTGTCCCTGGCTTTGCAAGGCATGCAGGTTTTCCAATTTATTATGCAATGAAAAAACCTGGTTGGTAAGCTGCTGAATTTCTTTCTCGGTTTCGCGGATTGAATTTTCCCGCAGGTCTTCATTAAAAGCGATCACTTCATTATGACGGGCCTGGATACCTGCTTTCAGTCGGTCAACAATGGCTTCCTGGCTGACAATTTCTTCAACCAGTTTTTCCAGGTTTTTTGCACGACCGATCTTTTTTCCTTCGAACAAACCTACACTGCCACCTGTGAGTGTGTATTTTCCTTTTACGTATTTACCAGACTTTTCAAGCACCACTGCACCATTGCTGTTGGTTAATGCTTCTTCGCTTTCTGCAATAAATACATTGCCCAATAAATACTCCGCAAGGCGACGGTACCTGGCATCTACTTCCACTACATCGATGGCGGCAATGGTGCCATTGGGTTGATGCACTTCTTCTGCATTCCATTTTTCCATCTTATCCAGTAAAAAGAAATTGGCTTTGCCTTTTTTATTTTCATCCAGGAGGTGAACGGCCTGCAAACCTTCTTGTAAATTATTCACCACGTAATAACTTAAAAAAGGTTCCAGCACATTTTCAACAGCCGTGCGGAATTCTTCTTTTACATAAATAATATCTGATAATATGGGAGATTCATGACTCCAGTCCGTATTCTTATGCAGGAATTTTACACTATCCGGGTAGCCTTCCATAGAATCGATCAGGCTCTTTAAGAGATCATGCTCATTCTTTTTTGAATCGAGTGTACGGTTTTCATCTGCCAGTTCATTTCTTAAATCTTCCAGCACAGATTGTGTTTGGAGAATTTGTTCCTTGGTATTTTCATGATGTTGCTGCAACTGATCCAGCGTGATTTTATTAACGCCCAGTTCTTTTTCATCTGCCTGTAATTGGGTTGCGAGTGTTTCTCTTTGCGCTTCGCGTTGCTCCCTGTCCTGCTCAACCTGTTGAATGGTTCTTTGCATGTTCTGAATGGAAGTATCTGCAACCGCTACTTTTTTCTCCGCGTCAAACTGTTCGCGTTGCATTCGCTGGTATTCGGAACGCAGATCATCAAGCGCTGTACGCTTTTCATCCAGTACGGTACGATTGGCATTCACTTCGGATTGCAGTTGTAAAAATTTTTCGTTTAACCCTTCCAGTGAGTCGTTTTCTTCGCCCCGTTGTTTTTGGGTGAAGGCGATACTTTCTTCAATGCCCTGGAGTTGACCGCCGGCTTTTTGTAAAAATTCGTTGAGGCTGGTCTCTCTTTCCTTTAAATATTCAAGTCGCTGGGCCGCGAGATTCTTATCATTTTCTTTGCTGCGAACAGTTTGCAGCATTTCATTAAAACTATGCTGCATAGTTTGCAAGCTTCTTTCTTTTTCCACCAGGTCAACCCGCTCCTGTTCCAATGCTGCTTCTTCGGTGGCGATTTCTGTTTCCAGCTTAATGCGTTTATCCTGTTCCGTTTCATACTGCAGATTCAAAGCCTTAAAAGTCACATTAAAACCTTCAAGGGCGGCTTTGGCCAGTTCAATGCTCAGCTCTTTATAATCTTTCTTGATCTCGAAATACTTTTCCGCTTTTTTAGCCTGGTTCTCCAGCGTTTTGAGCTGGTTATTGATCTCGAATAAAAGATCCTCGATCCGCGCCAGGTCCTGATCGGTTGCGTCGAGCTTTGATTTAGCTTCTTTCTTTCTTGTTTTATAAATGCTGATACCGGCTGCCTGTTCCAGCATGCGGCGGCGGCTGTTTTCCTTGTCTTTGATCAGGTCATCTACCATGCCCAGTTCAATAATCGCATAACTATCGGTGGAGATGCCTGTGTCCATGAACAGGTTATGAATATCTTTCAACCGGCACTGCACATCGTTAAGGCGGTATTCGCTGTCGCCGTTTTTATAAAATTTACGGGTTATTGTTACGGTGCTGAACTCGGTGGGCAGCAGGTTACGGGTATTTTCAAAGGTGAGGCTTACCTCGGCCAGGCCACTGGCGCTGCGGGTTTTGGAGCCGTTGAAGACCAGGCTTTCCAGGTTCTCGGACCGCAACTGGCTGATCTTCTGCTCACCGATCACCCAGCGGATGCTATCTACGATATTACTTTTTCCACAACCATTGGGTCCCACAATGCCGGTAATATTATCGTCGAAATTGACGATGGTTTTATCGGCAAAACTCTTGAACCCCTTAATTTCTAATGATTTTAAACGCACGGTCTTCAGATTTTAATCGTTGCAAATATATCTTTTCAGCGCTTAAATAATGAAGGCGAACGGATTATGGAGGGGTTTGTTATTCACCAATTTATCACAGGAGGCGAGTTTAAGGTTTCGGGTTACGGGTTGTTTAAAAAGTTTAAAGGTTTAAAGGTTTAAAAGTTTAAGGTTAATTGTTTCGGGGTTTTTATTGACGGCTTCGACCACCGCAATTCTGAAGGGCGGTTGGCTTAGCGTGACATTGAAACAATTTTAGGATTTCTGTGAATGCCTAATTCCAGATTACTAATCCCTGATTCCTAATAATTCTATACTTACCAACCAAACTGTCAACTTATCAACCATTCAACTAGGCAAGTTTCACCCATTTACCCTATTTTTGGCGGTTATAAAATAAAATAATACATGAGAACCATTGTTATTCCAACCGATTTTTCAGAAACTGCCAACAATGCCGCTCATTTTGCGGCCCAAATGCTCCAGGGCGAGCATGATGTGAATGTTATCCTGTATCATGTTTATGAAAGGGCCTCACATGCCGCCGCTGCTAATGAGTCATTGGCAAAATTAAAAGAAGATATAACCGGCAAAGCCATTTTAAGGGTGGAATGTGTGGCTGTAGAAGGCGATGATATTATTGATGAAATTGAGAGAGTTGTCCGCCATCGACAAGCCAATCTGGTGATTATGGGAATTACCGGTAAACACGCCCTGGCCAAGATGTTTATGGGCAGTAATACCCTGAAACTGGTTGACAGTGACCTGGTGCCTGTACTGATTATTCCTACCCATGCGAAATTTACAGGTATTAAAAATGTGGCCCTTACTTCAGATTTTAAAAAAGTAAAGGTATCTACACCAATTACACCGATCAAATCCATACTGTCAATGTTTCGCCCGGCCTTCCATATTATTAATGTAGACAGCCTTCATTATGTTTCCCTGACGGAAGAGTACAGAAGCCAAAGGGAAGATCTGTACGAGATGTTCGAGGAATTTCAACCCGAATTTTATTTTATCGGTTTAAATGATTTTCATGAGGCCATTGATCAATTTGTAAAAGATAAACATATTGATATGTTGATAACGGTGCCCCGTAAACATTCTTTCTTGTCTTCATTGTATACAAGAAGTCATACCAAAACGCTTGTTTACCAAAGCACAGTACCTATATTGGCAACACCTGAATAAATTTGACAATTACGCAATTAAACAATTTGAGAATTTGAGAATTTGAAAATTGAAGTACATAATTAAAATGGATTAGTGGATTTCTGCTAATCCATTTTTCTTTTGTTTAGTGTTTAGAGTTTAAGTTTTAGTGGTTAGTTTGTCAACCAATCAACCTTTCAACTTTTCAACTATTCAGCCCAATTCCCAATTCCTTTTTAAGAAGTTCAGTGTTTAGATCTAAGGGTTTAATTTGGCAATCTATCAACCAATCAACAAATCAACCAATCAACATTTGTGCGTTTTTCCCCAAATCACTACATTTGTTTTTGCCTAAAAACGATTGCTGCATCCTTTTTCAATGTCATTTCTCCTGCACACCGGAGATTTTTTGGTGCGGTTTCACACAATAAACATGTATGAAGAATATCAAGCTGATTGAAGTGCCATCAGAAATTGGTGCCGGTACCCGGGGTGCCAGCCTGGGAATAGAAGCCATCAAAATAGCTGCACTGGATTTCATGAGTAATTTTTTTATTCATTTCCCTTCCGAAAAAATTACACACGATAATAAACTGCTGCACGAACCCATTGAATCGCCATATGCCAAAAGAATTAAAGGCATTGTTACCATGTATGATAAGGTAAGCAAGGCCGTAAGCGATTCATTAAAAAATAATTTTTTCCCCGTGGTATTAAGCGGGGATCATAGTACCAGCGGCGCCACCATTGCGGGAATTAAATTAGCCCGGCCAAAAAGTAAACTCGGTGTAATATGGATAGATGCGCATGCCGATCTGCATACACCATACACAACTCCTTCAGGAAATATTCATGGCATGCCACTGGCCATTGCCATCAATGAGAATAATGAAGAATGCGCCGTTCATGAACTGGATGCCGAAACTGCTAAACAATGGGATTATTTAAAGAAAACAGGAAAATCATCTCCCATGGTTTTACCCGAAGACGTGGTATTTATTTCGCTTCGCGATTTTGAAAAAGAAGAAAAATACCTGATTGATAAATATGGTATGAAAGTGATCACTACCAAAGAATTAAGGACCAAGGGTGCGGAGAACGTGGTGCGTGCCGTGTTACGATACTTATCGGATTGCACGGATATTTATGTAAGTTTTGATGTGGACAGCCTGGATTCGGTGATTTCCAAAGGAACAGGGACGCCGGTTAGTAATGGACTGAGAGAAAGAGAAGCCGAAGACCTGATCAGTAAATTTATGCAAAACCGGAAGATCTGCTGCTTTGAGGTAACGGAAGTAAATCCAACATTAGATAAAGAAAACCTGATGGCGGAAATTGCCTTTAATATTCTGCAGCGAAGCGTGAATTCGTTGATGATGAGTTGATGAAAAGCAAGGCTGGTTCCATAATTTATTTCAGACAACTCCAGAAAATGTTTTTTTCAGTCCCTCCTCCAGGGTCAAAGGTTTATAACCCAGATGCTTAACCGCTTTTTCAATAATGAAACCGGTTCGGTGCGGTCGTTTTGCCGCTTCGGCAAGATCACCTGAATAAATTTTACAAATCAATGATTCATCAAGGTTCAGGTAGCGGGCTGCCATTACCGATAGTTGGTAAGGTGTTACCATTTCATTGCCTGAAATATGCCATGTACCGGTGGCTTTTTTTTGAATGATGGAAACAATAGCAGCGGCCAGGTCTTCTACATAAGTCGGGGTACGATACTGATCATCAAAAATTTTTATTTCCTGGCCGGCGAGCAATGATTTTTGTACCAGGGTTAGAATGTTTTCCCTGCCGGTCTGTGGTTTTCCAAATACAAGCACTGTTCTCACAATAGCCCAGTCGTGCTCATAATCCCGAACGGCCTCTTCCGCTTCCAGTTTGGTTCTTCCATAATAATTTACCGGGTTCGTTGGATCGTCTTCTGCATAGGGTCCGGCATTACCATCAAAAACAAAATCGGTTGATATAAAAAGAAAAAAACTTTGATGGGCTGCGGCATTGGTCAGTAAGGTTACAGTGCCTTCTACATTATTAATATATGCCTGCATCTGGTTCTGTTCGCAAACATCCGGGCGACCGTTGGCGCCGGCATGCACCACGCAACCAGGTTTGAAATCTTCAAATACTAAATCCACTTCAAAGGGATTTGTAAAATCCATGGACCGGTATGAGAATAAAGGGTTGCTTTTGAGGAGAAGGCGACAATCACCTTTTCCGGTAGCCATCACCGTTAAACCCGCTTTTACTAATTGCTCACATACATAATTTCCGATAAATCCATTAGCACCAGTGACAAGAACTTTCATGAAACGAATATAAAAAGAGTGTTCAGATGTTTTGTGTTTAGCGTTTAGAAATCGTGTCAACCCAACCAACTAATCAACCAATCAACTATTCTAAAAGTTTTGATGTTTAGGATTTAGAGTTTAGGGCTTAGTATATCCACTAATCAATCCAACTAATTCCCAATTCCTAATTCCTAATTCCAGATTTAACAATTAATCAACCAATCAACTAAAAGGCCTTCTTAGTATTGGGGTGAATCACTTTGTCTTTGTATTTGAAAGGCATATTCAGGTTAAACATAGTGAAGCTCCAGATATCCGTTGCTTCTTCAATTTGTTTGCTGGTTGGCTTTCCTGCGCCATGCCCGGCCTTACTTTCAATCCTTATAAGGGTTGGACTTGTTCCATTATTCACCTCTTGCAGGGCGGCGGCAAATTTAAATGAGTGCGCAGGTACCACCCGGTCATCATGATCTGCAGTAGTTATTAATGTAGCAGGATAACGCACATTTTTTCTCAGGTTATGCAAAGGTGAATATTTATAGAGGTACTCAAAATCTTTTGGATTATCACTTCTTCCATATTCAGTGGCCCAGGCATACCCGATGGTGAATTGGTGATACCGTAACATATCCAATACGCCAACCTGTGGAATAGCCACTTTAAAAAGATCGGGCCGCTGCGTCATGGCTGCACCCACTAATAATCCACCATTACTTCCACCGCGAATTGCAATTTTATCTTTGCTGGTGTATTTTTCCTTTACCAGGTATTCTGCCGCGGCGATAAAATCATCAAATACATTCTGTTTATTTTCCAGCATACCACCCTTATGCCATTCTTCGCCATATTCGCTTCCTCCCCTTAAACTGGGTTGCGCATATATGCCACCCTGCTCCATGAAAAAGGCATTCTGCAAATTGAAACCGGGGGTCATGGGAATATTAAATCCACCATAACTGTAAAGCATAACCGGATTTTCTCCATCAAGTTTTAAACCTTTTTTGTATGATATAAACATGGGAACCTTTGTTCCATCTTTACTGGTATAAAAAACCTGTTTGGTTTCAAACTGGGTGGGGTCAAATTTTGCTTCACTCTTTCTGAATAAGGTGCTTTTTCCCGTCTTCATATCATAATGAAAAATACTGGCAGGATATGCAAAAGATGAGTAAGTGTAAAAAAGTTCATCTTCCGTTTTGCGACTTCCAAATCCGCTGGCACTGCCGATGCCTGGTAATTTTACTTCCCTGATCAATTTGCCATCATAGTCATACTGATAAGTACGGGTGGAAGCATCCTTGAGGTAACCTGCAAACAAATATCCACCTGCCGTGGAAACTCCTTGTAATGCGTCTTTTTTTTCTTGGATCAATGTTTTCCAGTTTTCTTTCCCAGGATTCTTTGGGTCAATAGCTACCACTTTAAAATTTGGTGCGCCATCATTTGTTAACACCAGCAACATCCCGCCTTTGTTATCAATAACAGAGGGTTCTGTTTTAAACCCGGGTATCAGTAACCGAAAATCTTTTTGGGTTGCATCCTGCATGTCTTTATACCAGATCTCTCTGCCACTGGTACCTTCGGAAGTGGAAATGATGAGAAAACGGCCATCATCTGTCAGCCTGGCCCCACCAAAACGCTGCGGATGTTCAGGATCCTCATAAATCAATTGGTCTTCGGATTGCGGTGTACCAACTTTATGATAATAAACCTGCTGCGCTGCATTCACGCCTTTTAGCTTATCCTGCTCTTTGGGTTCCGGGTAACGACTGTAATAAAATCCTTCATCACCCTTCCAGCTAAAACCGGTAAATTTTAACCAATCCAACTGATCATCCAGTTTTTCTTTGGTCGCTACATCCATGATAAAACCAGTTTGCCAGTCGCTGCCGGATTGGGAAATGGAATAGGCCATGTACCTGGCATTTTTAGAAAAATTCATTACACTTAAAGCAGCCGTTCCATCCTCAGATAATTTATTGGGATCGAAAAATAATTCAGGCTCATCTTTTAAATTCTTCAACCGGTAATAAACGTACTGGTTTTGCAGACCATCATTTTTGGCAAAATAATAATACGCACCATGTTTATATGGGGCGGTATATTTTTTAAAATCCCAAAGTTCTTCAAACCGCTTCTTTATTTCCATCCGGTAGGGAATTGTTGACAGGTATTGTTCTGTTACTTCATTCTGACTGTTTACCCATTTCTTCGTTTCATCACTATTATCATCTTCCAGCCAGCGATACGGATCAGATACCATGGTTCCATGATAATCATCTATGGCATCCATTTTTTTACTATCCGGGTATTTTATTTGCGCATCAACAAATAATGTTGAGAGCAAGAAAAAGAAACCAATGATTTTTTTCATAATAAATAATTAAAGACTAACGATTGTGTGTATGGTATACACGTTAATAAACAATACCTTATTTTTGTCCGCTTTTAGCAAAATAAGCTATTTTCCTAATTAGTAATTTAACTTGAACCAGATTTTCATAGAAGGACCTAGATAATTATTAATGGTAAAAAAAGTAACCAAAATCGGCGTGCTTACTTCAGGAGGAGATTCTCCAGGCATGAATGCTGCCATCCGGGCTGTTGTGCGCACAGGCATCTATCATGGCCTTGAAATGTATGGCATTATGCGTGGATACCAGGGTTTGATTGAAGACGATATAGCAAAAATGGAAACCCGTTCAGTAGCTAATATCATTCAGCGTGGCGGCACCATTTTAAAGACAGCCCGGTGTAAAGATTTCTATGAATATGAAGGCCGCAAAAAAGCTTATAAAAATTTAAAGAAAAGAGGCATCAATGGCCTGGTTGTTATTGGTGGTGACGGGTCTTTCAGGGGTGCCGTTAAATTCAGCCAGGAGTTTGATATTCCCTGCATCGGATTAGCGGGTACTATTGATAAAGATATTCATGGTACGGATTTTACGATTGGTTTTGATACAGCTGTAAATACTGCGGTAGAGGCAATTGATAAGATCAGGGATACCATGGATGCACATGACCGCGTGTTTATTATCGAAGTGATGGGACGTGATGCCGGATATATTGCTTTGCACAGCGGAATTGCCACAGGAGCTGAGAATATCCTGATACCAGAAAGAAAAACAGACATAAAAGACCTTGTGCTCTCCTTACAGGAAAAAGAAAGAAGAAAAAAATTGGTTAACCTGATTGTAGTTGCGGAAGGTGATGGATTTGGTGGAGCAAATGAAGTGCAAAAGATCATACAGGATGAATTACCCAATTCAGAAATCAGGGTATGCATTCTTGGTCATATCCAACGCGGAGGTGCTCCCTCCTGCCTGGACCGGTTGATTGCAAGCCGTATGGGCTACCATGCAGTAGAATGCCTGCGTGAAGGACGACATAATGTTTTTGTCGGCATCCTGAATAATAAAATGCATTATATACCCCTTGAAAATGCGGTTAAAACAAAAAGTAAGATCAGCGATGAATGGATGAAGATCGTTAAGATCCTGGCTTCTTAAAAATTCTATATCCAGAAAACCAGTTACGCGTTAAAGTTAATCATCCGTCACATCAACAAAAACAACCAGCCTAAATAAACGCTTATATGCCAAAAAACATAGACAAATACTATCATAAATCAATGAATAAACTGGCGGGGCTTGAACACAGTTCTCACCGTACAAAGATCGTTGCAACAGTTGGCCCTGCTTGTGACAGTTATGAACAATTACTGGAACTGGTTAAAATGGGCGTCAATGTATTCAGGTTAAATTTTTCCCATGGATCGCATGAAAATAAAGCGGAGATTATAAAGCACATCCGTAAAATAAATGTATACGAACCTTACAATATTGCAATCCTGGGTGATTTACAAGGTCCTAAGTTAAGAGTTGGTGTCATTGAGAATGATATTATGAAAGTGGAAACAGGCGATATCCTCACCTTCACCAATACCAAGGTAATAGGTAATAAGGAAAGGGTTTACATGTCGTACCACAATTTGCATGCAGATGTAAAACCAGGCAACCTGATTATGATAGATGATGGCAAATTGGAGGTTAGAGTGATAGAGGTACTGGACAACCATGATGTTAAGGTGGAAGTGACCATGGGTGGTTTTTTGTCCTCCAATAAAGGGGTGAATTTGCCGGATACCAAGATCTCACTGCCAGCATTAACCGAAAAAGATTTTGTGGACCTTGAATTTATCATTGACCAGCAACTGGATTGGGTGGCACTATCATTTGTGCGCAGTGTAAAGGACCTGGAAATTTTGCGAAACAGGTTAAACGAAAGAAAAAGTAAAACAAAAATCATTGCCAAGATTGAGAAGCCGGAAGCATTACAGAATATCCGCGATATTATTGTAGAATCGGATGGTATCATGATTGCCCGCGGAGACCTGGGAGTTGAATTACCTATCGAAAAAGTTCCGCTCATTCAAAAACAGATCATTCGTAAATGCCTGCATCGTGCCAAACCTGTTATCGTTGCAACGCAAATGATGGAAAGCATGATTGACCGTATTAAACCAAACCGCAGTGAAATAACAGACGTTGCCAATGCTGTTCTGGAAGGAGCCGATGCCGTTATGCTCAGTGGCGAAACAGCAACCGGAAATCATCCTGCTCTGGTTGTGCAAACCATGCGGAAAATAATTATGGAGGTGGAAAGAACAGATTATAAATATGATCTCTCAGACGAACTGGTACCACAACCCCACTCCCCTTCCTTTTTAAGCGATGCCATTTGCTATAATGCCTGTAAACTGGCCAAAGACTCCTCTGCAGAAGCCTTGGTTGGCATGACACAAAGTGGTTATACGGGTTTTATGTTAAGCAGTTACCGCCCTAAATCGCCCTTATATATTTTTACTAAAGAGCGAACCCTGGTAAATCAATTGAGTTTGAGCTGGGGAGTAAGAGCCTTTCATTATGAAGAGGAAAACAGCCTGGATGATATATTTTTCGACCAGATAAATATATTGAGAGAAAGAGGATTTTTAAAACCTGGCGATACGGTTGTTAATACAGGAAGCACTCCTATCCATTTACATTTGCCTACAAATATTTTGAAGATCACCAAGGTGGAATAAAAGCTAAATATTTTAATTTTTCCCTTAAAATTAATGGTGGTTTTATTCGAATATTTCAATATCAACGAAAAATCATATCCTGGCTTTCGTTATTGAATGTAATAACAAACTGAAACCAATTACCCCAAACGCACCGATCGGGTTAAGCCATAGAAAACCAATTTCAAGTATTTCCGATTTTGTAAGCGCAAAAACAGTAAGCACCAAACATTCAGCCAGCAAAGCAGCAATGAAAACAATATTTCCATTCACAATTTTCTTCAGAAAAAACGCTACTAAGAAAACACCTAAAATAACCCCATAAAATAATGAGCCTAAAATATTGACCGCTTCAATAAGGCTGTTGCCTACATTATAAGTAAACATTGCTACTACAATACAAAAAATACCCCAACCTAAAGTGTACCACTTTGACAAACGATATTCTTTTTCGGGTGTATCAGCATCTTTTGTAAACCGCTTGTGAAAATCAATCATACTGCTGGAAGCCAGGGAATTCAGTGCCGCTGCAATGCTTCCCCATGATGCCAGGAATATAATGGCGATCAGTAAACCCACTAAACCCTGAGGCAGGTAATCAACAACGAAACGTAAAAAAATATAATTGGTATCATTTCCATCGCCTCCAATTTCGGGAGAGCTGATCCATTTTTTTACCATGCTACGCAAACTATCTGATGATTTTTGCAATGCATGCAAACCGGCTGCATGAATGGATTCTGCAGCGGTATCATCATCCTGAATGGCTTTTGAATATGCCTGTACAACCTGCTGCTTCAAACCACTGAGTTGGTCATACTGTACCTGGACCTGGTGTAATGAATCTTTATAAATTGAATTTTCAAGTTTATCCAATTGCCGTTGATTAAAAAATACCGGCGCTGATTTAAACTGGTAAAAAGTAAACACCAATGCACCTATCAGTAAAATGGCAAATTGCATGGGGATTTTAACCAGGCCATTCATTAATAATCCCATGCGGCTTTCTTTTAGTGACCTGGCAGTAAGATACCGTCCCACCTGGGACTGATCAGTTCCGAAATAAGAAAGCGCCAGGAAGAATCCCCCGATTATTCCACTAAAAATATTATAGCTGTCGCTCCAGTTAAAACCCTTTTCCGTAATCCCGGTGGTAATCACATTCAGCTTACCCAATTCACCACTAACATGCAAAGCATCCAAGAAGCCAATATTTTCAGGCAGCATATTCACCACCATAAATGCAGACAGGAACATGCCGGTAAAAATGATGATCAGTTGTAACTTTTGAGTATGTGCAACTGCTTTGGCCCCCCCGCTCATGGTATAAATAATCAGTAAGCCACCCATAAAAATATTAGTCCAGTAAATATTCCAGTTAAATAAAGAAGAAAGGATAATGGAAGGGGCGAATACGCTGATACCGGTACTTAATCCCCTTTGCAACAAAAAAAGAAATGCAGTGAGTGAACGCGTTTTTCCGTTAAAACGGTTTTCAAGGTATTCGTACGCCGTATAAACATTCAACCGTTTAAAGATGGGAACAAATGCTATACAGATCACGATCATGGCTAACGGTAATCCAAAATAATACTGTACAAATCGCATCCCGTCAGTATAAGCCTGCCCGGGAGCTGAGATAAAAGTAATGGCGCTGGCTTGGGTACCCATGATGCTTAATAGCACGATGCCCCATGGCAGTGTACGATCAGATCTGAAATAACCATCTAGGTTATGCGAAGTTTTTCTTTTATATAATCCATAACTTATTATACCGGTCAATGTAAGCACCAGGACTATCCAGTCTATCTGATTCATGCAAACTTTTTAGTGAATAGGTAGAAAAGCACGATCAACAAAATAAGAAAAGCGACCAGGAAAAAATACCATTGATTCCAGGTTTTGAAAAGAGGTACTTTTTCATCTTCATTCTTTTCCATAGTGACTATTTAAAATTATTTCTGCCTGCGTCTGATCATCATGGATGCAAATATCCCCAACACCAATCCAATGATCAGGCCGATAGGCACTCTCTTAATTAAAAAACCTAAAAGATATCCTGCAATAACAATGGCGATAAATGCAAAGTTCGCTCTCTTCCGGTCTGGTTTGGATGTGTTCATAAATGTTCTTTATTCCTTACTTAATGCAATTAAATTAGCCAGTAAACGGTATGCACCGGGAACCCCTGCGGGAAGTTGGCGGAAAAAAACCAAACCGGTATAAACAAAATTCCCTTTCCCATACCTGGCAATTACCAGGCTACCGTTTTGGCTTGTCTCGCCCGGATCATTCATGGCAATTATAGTTTCGTAATTTTTATCCAGATCTCCGGCATGGTAAATACTTCTTTCCTGTATCCAGCCCTCAAAATCTTTTTGGGTGATCTTATTCGGAAAATTCAAGGCCCGGTGCATAGGTTTCAAAAAATCAATGGTTGAAGTTTCATCAGTGATTCTTTCTCGTGAAATATTAAATGGATAGGGTCCAATGCGGGCTTTAACGGGCCCCAGATTGCTGCTCGTATTATATTGGACAATCAGGTTCCCACCATCTTCAATATATTTCATTAATCGATTGTAATATTGGTTTAACCATTCATTTGTATTGTAAGCCCTGATTCCGGTAATTATAGCATCAAATTTTCGAAGATCATTCAGCGCCAATTCCTTTTCGTTTAAAATAGTTACTTCATAACCCATCTGGACCAGGGATTCAGAAACTTTGTCACCGGCACCCGGGATATAACCGATATGCTTACCTGCAAGGTGGAGATCCAGATTGCGATTGATGATTTTAGCGTCAGAGAAATAATTTATGGGCGGAATATGATCATAACTAATCTTCTTCCATTCCTTCAATCCAACTTTTTCCTTAGTTCGCCCGTATTCGGCCATAAAAAAATATTCATTATCCTTTTTGGCATTAACCACGTATGCAATTTCCCGGGATTGAAGATCATCCCGAAAAGAAATTTCCGCAGGAGTAAATTGTTGATGAGGATTACCAGGAAATCTTATTCCTGCATCAGTAATCGTTACGTGTACATTTTTAGTATGGGCATTCATTTTTAACAGCCCACTGAATTGGTTTGTATTACTGGTGATTTTTATTTTCTCATCAGTTAAAACGGTAACTGGCGGTATAACCACGAGGGGCTCGTACAATTCACCATCAACGGGATCCGTATACCTGTACCGGATGGGAAGCGGCCAAAAAAAATCTGCACCTTCAATTTGCAACTGTACATGCACGGTATATGCAGGTATAGCATCGGGTCTTCCGATCAATTCCTGGTCGGTAATATTATAATATCCTTCGGCTTTATCCATTTGCAACCAGAAGGGTTGAGTGATCTTTTTTTCAGGAGGAACATATAATTTGTGGGAAAGAATCAGGTTCTTATTTTTTTGCAAAGTATAGTTTAATACCGTATCGAAATTCTCAATAAAATATTTCTGAATTTTGGCATCAACTCCTGCACGGTCATTTAATACCAGGTTAAATCGTAATGAATCCGTTTGCACAGCGACAGGCCGGTCCGTATAAGCGTCCATCCATAATCCACTGCAGGTAACGATCAGTTCTTTAACCTCTTTCATCTTTTGTTCTTTCCAATACCCTTCTGGCAGGCTTTTCATCAGGGTATATAATCGGGTTAAACCTTTTACAGATTTGTTGGGATATACCAAGTCGTAATTCTCAACCAGTGAATCAATAATTTTTGAAATTTGTCCACCTCCCTCAATTTGATCCCAGCCGGTATTTATATCATCAAACAATTCTTTTTCAGGTTCACTACCAAGGGTAACCGAAAAATATTCAAACGCTTCTCCCCTGCCTGCAGGCACTCCAAATCCCTGGCTTTTATGCTGGCTACGGCTTTCGGCTGAAATTTCTCCATAGCTTTTTCCCAGTAAAGGATTAAAATCACCAACATCAATCTTAAACTGGTCTTCGCTAATTGTATTTGTATTTCCAAAACGATATGTATTCCAAAGCAAACGGGAAGGTTGCCATGTATTAACCCATTTCAATTGCGAAGAAAACCTTTTGGGATCAGCGGCTGCTTTAAATGCTTCCTTTGCCAAAATTGCTGATGCCGTGTGATGTCCATGGCCGCCCTCACCGGTTTCTGGAAAACGGGTGATGATCACATCTGGTTGAAATTTGCGGATCACCCAAACCATATCGGATAGAATATTATCCCGTCCCCATTTATGTAAAGTTTCTTCAGGGTTTTTTGAATACCCGAAATCGAAAGCACGGGTGAAAAATTGCTCAGCTCCATCTATTCTACGGGCCGCCAAAAGTTCCTGGGTTCTTATTAAACCAAGTTCAATTCCTTGTTCATCCCCAACCAGGTTTTGACCACCATCACCACGGGTTAGTGACAGGTAACCTGTCCGATACATTTTTTCTTTGGATAAATACGCCAGCAAACGGGTATTCTCATCGTCGGGATGGGCGGCAACATAAAGGACAGATCCTAAAACATTTAATTTTCTGAGAGCACTAAAAATTTCTGAAGAGGAATATGGTGCATCAGGTTGAGAATAACTACTGACCGCAGATAAAATAAAAAGGAAAAGAATAACCAGTCTAAATGGCATGTTTATTATTAAGGGACGAATATAAAAGAACTATACTGGTTGCCATAATCTAATGAACACTAAAATCATTAAATTATGTTAGTTTTTTATTTTCTGTTGCAAGGTTTGCTGAAACCGGATAATTAAATTCCAAAGAATCTTTAAAATTGAATTTTAGTAATGGTTAAAACAGTTTCATAAAACAATATTATCCATTCTGTTTTTCTTTATATTACAAGTTTCTGATAAACTTGGCACGTAATACATTCAAATGAAAAAATTCTACTGGTTCTTCGCGGTTTGCCTGGTAATCATTTCCTGCAAGACTTTTACAGCTGGAACACCCGGCTCCGAAGGGATAGACCCCTATAGTTTTAAAGTTCAAAAAGAAGCATCCGGTTATAACGGTGCGGTTGTATCCGCACATCCCCTGGCCAGTAAAGTGGGAATACAAGTATTAAAGAATGGCGGTAATGCCATTGACGCAGCAATAGCCACTCAACTAGCATTAGCCGTTGTTTTTCCTAATGCCGGTAATTTAGGTGGAGGTGGCTTCCTGGTTGCACACCTGAAAAATGGCCAGTCAATCAGTATTGATTACCGGGAAAAGGCTCCGGAAAATGCGCACCGGGATATGTACCTGGATGAAGCAGGCGAAGCTCAAACACAGTTTAGCCAATACAGCCAATTGTCATCCGGGGTACCAGGAACAGTTGCCGGATTATTTGCCAGTTTACCCTATGCGAATTTATCCATGGACAAACTTATTGAACCAGCCATTGCTTTAGCTGAATATGGATTTGTTTTAACGGAAAGGGAAGCCAGGAATTTAAATGGCATACAAAGCGATTTGGAGAAATACAATTCCGTTCTCCCAGTGTTTGTAAAAAAGACAGGATGGAACAAGGGAGATACCCTAATTCAAAAAGATCTGGCAAATACAATGAAGCGCATCAGAGATCATGGACAAAAAGGATTTTATGAAGGTGAAACTGCCGGATTAATCGTGGCTGAAATGAAAAAAGGGAATGGGATCATTAACAAGAATGATTTGAAAAATTACCAGGCTAAGAACAGGGAGCCGCATGTTTTTGATTACCGGGGTTACCAGGTAATTTCTATGCCAATGCCTAGCAGCGGCGGTGTTTTATTAAACCAGATGCTTAAAATGGTGGAAGATAAACCTCTTGCCAGTTATGGTTTCAATTCCCTGAAGGCGGTTCAATTGATGACAGAAGTTGAACGAAGGGCATTTGCCGACCGTGCCGAATATATGGGTGATGCGGATTATTACAATGTGCCGGTTAAAAAAATAGTGAATGAGGATTATTTAAAGGACAGGATGAAAGATTTTGATCCGGCAAAAGCCGGCAACAGCAAAGTAATACAACCTGGTGTAATACGGGGGGAAAGTGAAGAAACCACTCACCTGAGTGTAATGGACAAGGAGGGAAATGCCGTTGCTGTTACAACCACATTGAATGGTTCATTCGGAAACAGAATAGTTGTAGGAAATGCTGGATTTTTTTTAAACAATGAAATGGATGATTTCAGTATTAAACCAGGCGTGCCTAACATGTTTGGAGCTGTTGGTGGAGAAGCCAATTCAATTATTCCCGGTAAAAGAATGCTGAGTTCGATGACGCCAACTATTTTATTAAAAAACGGTTACCCATTCCTGGTAGCAGGCACACCAGGTGGAACAACCATTCCAACCTCGATTTTTCAAACAATAGTTAACATTGTAGATTTTGGATTAAGTACTGCTGACGCTGTTAATCTACCCAAGTTTCATCATCAATGGTTACCTGACGTTTTACAGGTTGAAGATAACTTTCCCCCTCATATACTTGACAGCCTGGTAAATATGGGTTATACCATCCGGAAAAGTGGCACTATTGGCCGTACGGATGTTATCAAGATACTCGCGGATAAAAGGCTTGAGGCCATAGCAGATAACCGTGGTGATGATTCGGCGGAGGCTTATTAAAAAAGATCTTACATCTTCATACGATGTTCCCAACTTTAGTGTACAGCGCCTAATGTTTTAGTTATGTGTTTTTAAAACTTTGCCTGGAATCCGATGCCAGCAAGCGATTTGACCTGCAATCCGGGGGATGTATTATTTTCTCCAAACAACTTAACATCATCGTCATAAATAAGATCCAGATTATAGTTAGCAGTAATAAATTTACCAACCTTCACAGAAAAATTATTCGTCATAAACATATCAACATTTTTAGGGTTTTGCCGGTAATTAGAAAATAAATCCAGCCTGACTTTATAATTGATTATTGACGTAAGATCCGTCTGGTAATTAATGGAAGCAAAAGCACCGATTTCATAGTTTACATGCTTACCGCTATCAACTCCATATAATCCTCTTGCAGCAAGCATATCGTCCTTTACTATAACCCAGCGACTGGTTGCGGGTGAAAGGAATATTGACAAATTTTCACGGGGTTTATAATCTAACCCGGGTGCAACCAATATATATGCCGGGGAAAGAAATGCGGAAGCAAAGAATTTTTGATTATCATCATAAGTATACCCCTTGAAAAATTGTGACCGAAAATTAATGAGTCCGCTAAGATTCAACTTGTTATTGAGCGCATAACCATATTTTGATAATAAATCAATGCGATCATCATTTTTTCGGCTACCCAATGAGGTTGTATTTACATAACCAAAGTTGAAATCAAAAGTGTTATCCCAGCTATTTCGATCTTTCTTGTAAAATGAAAATAAATTCAGGAAAGAATTTATCGAAATAGAAAATTCGTCCCCACCTGCCGCCCAATTACTCAATGAACCCTGTGCAATAACCAGGTTAGCAATTCCTCCTCGTTTCCAATAATCCGGCAAGGTATCATTGACATCTTTTTTAATAGTGCGGGATGCTTCATCCTGAAGATATTTAATGGTTTTGTCCTGTGCTAAGAGCCCAGTACCATTAAACGTGACCAAAAGCAACAAGAAGAAAAAATAAGAAGATAAATATTTCATCCTGCAAAAAAAATAAAAAAAGGTAGAATATGGCAACTTATCCTCTGGTTTAAATTATTAAATTGTTGGAAATCCACAATTTATTAGCTTACTTTTATCGCTATTCTACTTGGTAGAATTACAAATTATCAAAATGAAGATTTTAGTGTTCGCCGGTCTGATCGCCGGCCTTTCTATTAAAGGCTTTTCACAAGGCCCCCCGGAATTAGGCGTTTTTGCCGGCCCGCAGATTACCTCGGCTCATTATACGGTTGAAGGTGAGAAACAGGAAACAACTTATAAATTTGGTTACCAGGCTGGCGTTTTACTCAAAGTTCCTTTTGATAATCATTTGTTTTTTTCACCTAATGTTTATTATAGTTTAAAGGGTTACGATGTTACATTGAAGAACGGATCTTATCCTCCCAGTACACTTGCTAAAAATAATAATACCACCATACATACTATCGAGGTAGGTGGTTTTCTTCAATACGATTTTAAAAAAGAACCAGGTGGATTTTTTGTTAAAGCAGGTCCTGCTTTTGATTTTGTTTTTTCAGGCCAGGAAACTTTTACTTTGGCTGATGAAACAATTGTTGATCAGCCCATGAAATTCAGTTTTGGTGATTATGGCAGGATCACCGCATCACTGAATGTACAATTTGGTTATGAAACACGCAGCCGGTATATGTTCTTTGCCCATTATGCTCATGGATTAGGTAGTATGAATAATGCCGATGGAGGTCCCCAAATAAAACACCGCATTATTGGTATTTCGGTTGGAAAGTATTTAAAAAAATTGAAGGGTTAAAGTATTGCGGGATAATCTTGAAAATAAAAAAAGCAGAACACTGGGCTCTGCTTTTTAATGTTTTACACAGTTTTAATTAAGGCGGTTTATATTTAATCCTTCATTAATAAGGAACAAACTATTAGGCGCATATGTAAAAAATGATTTAGTGATCATTCTTTCAGTATGGGCATGAACGATATCTGCAACTACTGGTGCAGGAATCTTCCTGATTAATTTCCATCTTTTAATAATTAATACCGCGTTGTAACTTAGTTTGTTTACCTGAATATCACCCAGGCAAAACTGTTCCGCAAGGAATTTTTGGTTGTTGATAATTAAGTGGTCCATTAGGGATACTGGGTTTTTGTAGAATGAAATTTACCCCATATAAACGAATAAGATGGCAATTATTATATAAAAAATTCACTATCTAATTGTTTTTACTTAGACCTAGACTCAATAAATTACTAAACAACCTTGTAATGGCAGCTTATTTTTCAGGTGGGTGAGTGACCGGAGGTGTAATGAACTCTTCCTGACTATCGAATTGTTTATCCTCCTTTGATGTTCCTGGATAAGGATTATCTTTTATATTTTCCTTGTTTGAAATTGAACTATCCTCCTGCCCTTCCCTGATTTTACCTTTTTTACTATCCGCATTTTTTTCGGTATTCATTTCACGTTTGATAAATGGCTGATCAGAATACTTCATAATAGTATTTTTATATTATGATTTAAAAATCATACCACCGAACCCAAAACTGTCTTATTCAATAAGCTTTAAATAATAGCATTCAGGAATAGATTATTTTAGACGGTAGTTCAAAATCAATCCCATGTTTTTGTATTGGGGGGAGCTTCACCTGAACTGGAAAAAAATTTTTCCAGCCAATGCATGTGGTCTGACATGGGTCCATGCATTTTATTGGTTCTGTCATCAAGCGCATCATTATCCATTAGATCGCCTATTTGCAATGTGGCCGGTAAATAAGAAAGGATTGAATTGCGCTGATTCACAAAAAATAATTTCATTTCACCATCTTCCTTTTTTTCATTTGAAATCCTTACAGCTTCGGCTGCAATTTTTTCCATTTCATTGCGGGTTAGTCCGGGATCAGTGCCTGCATAGTTTGCAACACGTTCCACAACATCTTCCGAATGTTTGTCAAAAAATGCATCTATCCAACTGGATTGTGAATTATTTCTAACATTCGCCTCTCCTTCTTTAGTATGCACAAACACAAACAGTCCTACTAAAGTAGCAGGAATTGCTGCCTGACCAAATGACTCGGACATTATGTGCGGTGAAGCAGCCACTTCTTTTACTTCCTGTATATTAGGGTCTACTTTTTTTAAAGGCGGATATCCTAAATTTTTTTGAATGGTTTCAACAATATTATGAGTCATAATCGGATAGTTAAATATTAGAATCCCTTTTATCCTCCAAAAAAATTATGCCAGTTGATAATATATATAACTCTGTTATTAGCTTAAATACAACCTAAAAATGGAATGAAATTTAAAAAAAAAGAGCCTCATTTAAGGCTCTATAAAAATGGATTTTGTGATCATGCCACTTCTTCTTTAAGGTTACTATGATAATCCTCACTTAATTTCTTTTGCAAGTCATAGGGTACCGGAACGTACTCATGAAATTTCATATTAAACTTAGCCCTGCCTTGCGTAATAGAGCGAATAGATGAAGCATAATCATGCATTTCTGCTAATGGCACTTTGGCTGTAATTTTTTGAAAATTATTTTCGGTGCTGATTCCCTCAACTAATGCACGCCTGCTTTGCAGATCACCCATAACCGGGCCCGTCAGATCTTCAGGGCAAAGCACCTCTACCTGGTATACTGGTTCAAGTATCTGAGGATCTGCTTCTTTAAATGCCTGGCGGAAAGCCTGTAAACCTGCAATCTTAAAAGATATATCATTAGAATCAACCGGGTGCATCTTACCATCGTAAACACAAACCCGAACATCCCTTACATAAGATCCCGTTAACGGACCTTCCTGCATTTTCTCCATAACACCTTTTAAAATGCTGGGAAGAAAGCGTGTATCGATTGCACCTCCAACTATGCAATTAAAATAAACCAATTTGCCACCCCAGTCCAATGGATATTCATCCCGCCCTCTTACATTCAGACCTTTAGGGTCAGGCATTCCCTCATACCAGGGTTCAATACGCATGTAAACTTCACCAAATTGTCCAGCACCCCCGGATTGTTTTTTGTGACGATAACTTGATTCAGCCATCTTACGAATGGTTTCCCGGTAAGGAATTTTTGGCTTGCTGAACTTTACATCCAATTTATGATGATGTTCTATTTTCCATTTAGCTACCGCCAGGTGCATATCACCCTGGCAATGGATCAGGGTTTGTTTAAGCTCTGGTGAAAATTCAACGATCATGGTGGGATCTTCTTCCCTAAGAGCGTGCAGCGCTTCAGAGAGTTTTTCTTCCTCTCCTTTGTTAACATTCTCAATAGCCACTGTCATATTAGGCGAAGGAAATTCAATAGGTTGCAATTCAATATTTTTTCCTTTTACATGAAGGGTATTATTAACATGCGTATTTTTCAACTTTAAAGTAGCCCCAATATCTCCGGCCACCAGTTCATTTGTATTTACCCGCTTATTCCCTTCCACCAAAAAGAGCTGGTTTATTTTCTCAGCCGAACCTGTGGTTTCGTTAACCAACTCCATTCCTGATTTAATGGTTCCAGAGAATACTTTGAAAAAAGATAATTCTCCTACATGTGGCTCTGAAGTCGTTTTGTAAATAAACAGGCATGCCGGTCCATTTTCATCGCATGGTAATTTTTGCCCGTTCATTGTAGTTTGGGGTGCCATTTCATTAGCACTGGGACAAATATTGTCAATAAATCCCATTAACCTTCCACTGCCCATATTACGGGCACCTGATAAACAAAACACAGGAAAGAGATCATGATTAATCATCGCTTTCTTTAATCCATCTTTTATTTCATCTTCTTCAAGTTCACCTTTATCGAAATATTTTTCCATCAATGCTTCATCATTACTGGCAACTGCTTCAATTAATTCTTTATGAAGATTTTCAGCTTTTTCTTTTTCATCATCCGGAATCGGCAATTTCTCAGGTTTACCGCCTGAGTCCTTAAACTTATACATGATCATTCTTAAAACATCAATGATTTCATGAAAGCCAGAGCCTTGTTGACGGGGATATTGAATTATAGTAACATTACCCCCAAAATGATTCCGGGCCTCCTGAACGGTTTTATCAAAATCAGCATCATCGTCATCCAGCTTATTTACGGCAAAGATCATTGGAGTTTTAAATTTTTCGGTATAGTCCCAGATTATATCCGTTCCTACCTCTACTCCCATAACTGCATTTAGAAGCATAACGCCGGTATCGGCCACACGAAGTGCAGAAATTACTTCACCAACAAAGTCATTGTAACCTGGCGTGTCAATGATGTTGATTTTATAACCACGCCACTTAGTGTGTAAGAGTTTTGAAAAAATAGTATTACCTCTTTCCTGTTCAAGTTCATTATAATCGCTGGTGGTATTTTTTTCATCAATACTTCCCCGGCGGTTTATGAGACCAGCTTCATATAACATGGCCTCCGTTAATGTTGTCTTACCGGAACCGGAATGTCCCAGCAAGACAATATTTTTTACGTGTGATGTATCAAACTCTGGCATAACAATCAATTTTAAAAGATGAGGAATTGAGCTGTCTATTGGTGAGATACGGATATCCTGCCGGTAAACCGGCCTGAAATTCAATAAGCGTCCTTTTTTGTGGTCAGGCTGTTATGGGGCTGTTTTCCTTAAAATTTTTAAAATCAGAGCGTAAATCCTGAAGTGTATGTTCCAGTACCTGGAACTGATCAAACAATGATTCATGATCGGCTAAAGTTTGATCATTTAGCTGACCACTGCTGCTTTCCAACAGCACTTTACGATCATGCAATTTGATGTCTTGTTTGAGATCGTGAATGTTGATTAATTGAATGTGAAACTGGTTGTGGTAATGTTCTACCTGGAGTAATGCACTTTTAGAATGCAGATTAGCGGCAATTTCCTGGAGTTCTGATTTGAGATTGGTGATTTCCTGCCTGTGTTGGCGAAGGGAATCTCTCCAGGTATTGCACTCATGGGAAATCTGTGAGATGTCTGAGTGAACCATGGGATGACAATTTTTAATGTGAATAAATGGAGCGAATATAGAAGGGGTTACCAGAGCCGGATCAGTGCAATAAATTTAAAACTCTTTTCCCAAAAATGGAAACACTTTTTTCATGCTAACGAATGATTTTACTCACACCTAAAATCATGTTGATAAGTATTGGATCTGATTATTTCACCATTAAATTATACTGACCTGCCAGTTATTATATTTGCAACAACATGATTGCCCAAAATACGATACAACAAATTCTAAACCGCATTAATATTACAGAAGTGGTGGGTGATTTTGTGAAGTTAAAAAAACGCGGGTCCAATTATCTGGGTCTTTGCCCATTTCACAATGAAAAAACGCCTTCATTTATAGTTTCGCCAGCCAAAGAAATTTATAAATGCTTTGGTTGTGGTAAAAGCGGTAACTCCATCAGTTTCATCATGGAGCATGAAAAATATAGTTATGTTGAAGCATTAAAATGGTTGGGAATAAAATACCAGGTTGAGATTGAAGAAGTAAATGTAACTCCTGAAATAAAACAACAGCAACAGGTAGCTGAAAGCTTGTATGCAATCAATCATTTTGCCCAGAAATTCTTTACCAAAGAACTGTTTGAAGGTGAAGAAGGCCGCGAAGTTGGATTAAGTTATTTGAAGGAAAGAGGGTTCAGAGAAGAAATCATAGAGAAATTTCAGTTGGGTTATTCACCGGAGCAAAAAGATGCTTTTGCAAAAACAGCAATAAATAACCAGTTCAATACAGAATTATTAGTAAAATCAGGATTGGTTGTAAACCGATATGACCAATTGCAGGATAATTACCGTAACCGGATCATTTTTCCTATTCATAATCAAAGTGGTAAAATAATTGGTTTTGGTGCAAGGGTTCTAAAAAATACAGATAAAGCGCCGAAGTATATTAATACACCCGAAAATGAGCTGTACATAAAAAGTAAAATTCTGTATGGATCTTATTTTGCAAGACAAGCTATAGACAAGCAAGATGAATGTTTATTGGTTGAAGGCTATACTGACGTAATTTCTCTGCACCAGGCCGGAATCGAAAATGTTGTGGCATCCGGAGGTACATCATTGACGGCAGACCAATTAAGGCTGGTTAAAAAATATTCAAACAATCTTACCATTATTTATGATGGTGACAGTGCTGGGATCAAAGCTGCTTTGCGTGGCCTTGATATGGCTATGGAAGAGGGGTTGAATGTAAAACTTGTATTGATTCCAGATAAAGAAGATCCTGATAGCTATCTGAATAAATTTGGCGCCGCTCATTTCAAAAATTTTATTGCGGCCAATAAAAAAGATTTTATTCTCTTTCAGCTTGAAACAGCCTTGACTGACGCAGGTGATGACAGCACTAAGAAAGCCGTTATGGTAAACCAGGTGGCTGAAACGATCTCAAAGATTAATAAAGCGGAAGATTTTACTCGCCAGCAAGATTACATTAAACAAAGCGCCCAGATTCTCAATATTGATGAAGCAGGCATGCACTCGCTGGTTAATAAATTTATAAGGGAAAGAATTGTTAAGCAGGAAAGATTAAATCCCCAGGTTGATGAATATACCAGGGAAGAAAATGCCCGCAAAGCTGAAGACACGAATTACGATGATCATACTTTTTCATTATTATTTAAAGATGAATTACAGGAAAGGGAAATTGCCCGGGTATTGTTAGAACATGGAAGTAAAAATTGGGACGATGATCAAACAATAGCAGCTTATATTTTTTCTGAAGTTGATGAAACGTTGGTTGATAATGAACAGGTAAAAACATTATTGAAGGTTTATAAGAATTTTGAATTGGATGAACCAGTGGACAGAAAACAATTTTTTATTTACAGTTCTAACCCCATATTAAGTTCCCTGGCTGTTTCACTTTTGAACTTCCCGTTTGAGGAAAGTGAACATTGGCAAAAAGAGTTTAGCCAGGCTACCGGGTATAACACAGCGCTTTTTGAGCAGAACTATGAAGCTTTTATGAAATCCATATCGCCTGGAAATGAAAAAAAACTGTTTACTTTTTTAAAGATGGGTGAGGACAAAACCAATGAGGAAGTGCAATCTGCAATTAATTATTTAAAACTTCGCAAAGTGAAACGTTTGTTATTAGAGAACCAGTATGATATGGACAAAAATCAAACAAGTGATGAACATGAAACGCTTTATCAAACACATTTGTATCTGAAACAGGCAGAGATGGAGCTTAGTGCACGACTAGGTGCAGTAATCATCAAGTAATAACCCTTCTAAAAAAAACAGCCACTGAGTTAGTGGCTGTTTTTAAAAAATTCATATACAATTTATGCTTCCTGAAGAGTAGCAGATTTACGTGTTACTTTCTCCATTGATTTCATTGGGAGTTCAAAACAACAGGCATTCCAAACATGATCAAGATCTACCTGGCAAACTTCTTCGTAACCAACATCTGTCAAATGATCAAAACTGCGGTCACGATTAAGATCTGTTACAATTTTAGATGCAGGCTTAGGAAATGCAATCCAAAATTTAGAATCCTGCTTCAGAGCAGGCATAACATCTTTTAAAATGCCGTTTAACTGCTTTGCATTAATAGCAAATACAAGGGCAAATTCAATTTTCCGTGATTTAAGTAGTGGGGTAATACTTTTTGCGAAAGAGAGTTTGTTGAATTGTTTTTCAATGGAAGATGGAAGACCCTGAATTAGTAATGTTTTTTGGTCTTTCAATTCCAATTTCTCAACCAGCGTTTGTATCATGCCTTCAATAAATTTAGGGTTAGCAATCACACATATCTGCATCATTTGCGGAATCAGGTATCACAATGAAGTGCAAAGTTACAAATTATCGGGGAGCTTACCGCATGGATTGTAATTAAAAATCCCGCCAAACATAATATCCGTCGGGATTTTAGTATTATTTGATCCGGATTATTTCATTGGTTTGTAATATTTCAATGCTTCAGGCATCCACTTTCTAAGATTTGTCATTCTTGTATTTTCTGATGGGTGCGTACTTAAAAATTCTGGAGGCTTATTTCCACTGCTTGCAGCTTCCATTCTTTCCCATAATGGAATAGCTTCCTGTGGATTGTATCCTGCCATAGCCATCCATATTAATCCATATCGGTCTGCTTCTGATTCTTGTTTGCGTGAAAATGGCAATAACACACCAACATTGGTTCCAATTCCATAAGCCGTATTAAAGAGGTTTTGCGTTTGTGCAGGTTTATTAGCCAATGCAATTGATAATGCAGTTCCACCCAATTGCTGTGCAAGACCCTGGCTCATTCTTTCATTACCATGCTTGAAAATAGCATGCGAAATTTCATGACCAATTACCGCAGCGAGAGCCGCTTCATTTTTGGTAACACCTAACAGTCCTGTGTAAACGACAATTCTTCCGCCTGGCATTGCCCATGCATTCACAGCAGGATCATTAACCAGGTTATATTCCCAGGTAAAACCAGCTAAAGCATCACTAAGGTTACGACTGGCATAATAAGATTTAACGGCATTGGTAACTCTTGTTCCTACCCTTTTCACCATTTCAGCATCCCTGTTATTACTGCTGGAAACAACCTTGCTGCTGGATAAAAATTGCTGGTATTCCTGGGCGGCCATTGCCTGGAGCTCCTGCTCAGGAACTAATTTAAACTGACTGCGACCGGTAACAGGGTTGGTAGAACAACCTGCGGCAAATGCAGATATTATTAAAGCTGCAAATAATTTTTTCATGGTACTTTTTTAATACCTGATATTCAATCATTGTACCAATAATAATTTAGATATGACTTGCTAATTGTTAATTTATAAGGTCATCTCTTTCTAAACGGCGTTTCTTGCGTCGGTCACGATGTTTGAGGATAGGCACTTTACTTTCACTGCCTTTAAATAAACGTCCAATGTTTTTTTGATGAGTAAGTAGAACCATTAGTGCGACTGCAATTGCAAAAATGCGGTACAGATGCTCAGGTTCATTAAATATAACCAGGATAAATACCGGGAATGCGATACTGGCTAATATAGAGCTGAGGGAAATGTATCTTGTTAAAAATAAAACCAAAAGAAAAACGCCTACACAACATAGTGCAACATTGGGTTGAATGCCTAATACCATTCCAAATAATGTAGCTACTCCTTTACCACCGCGAAATTCAGCCCACACGGGGAATATATGCCCCAGCACAGCAGCAAGTCCTAATCCAATCTGAAGATTGACTAATTGCAGAGAATTGTCCATATAATGCGGAAGAAGAAAAACCAGTTTAACAGCAGCAATTCCTTTTAGCATATCAACCATCATAACAAGAGTTCCCCACCTGGGTCCTAAAATCCTGTATGTATTGGTAGCACCGGCATTTCCACTTCCATATTCCCTAATATCTATTTGGAAGAAGCCTTTACTCACCCATACGGAAGTAGGAATACTCCCAATCAGATAAGCTAAAATGATAACCAATAGTTCATTCATAGAATCTTTGTTGAAGTTGGACGGCAAAAATAATTCAAATTAACGGGATTAAGTGATCCATATTAACATTTGCCAACAGTCAAGATAACTGTAAAATTACACAAACCCAATTTTCTCTTACCCTTTTTTGTTTTGAAATCAAATTACACTTAGCTGCTGTTGTATTGATATCATCCATATCCTGTTTCATAAATCCACTGCAAATAATGAACCCTGATGGATTTAATTGTTTGGTTAAGGCAGGTAGTGATTCAATTATAATATGTTTATTGATATTGGCCAATATAATATCAAAATTTTGATGATAATCCGGGTTATCACTTTGTACTACCGTAATTCGTTTAGCATTATTTCGAAAAATGTTTTCCGCTGCATTTAAAGCACTCCATTCATCATGATCAATGGCCAATACTTCTGAAGCCCCTTCCTTTTCTGCTAAAATGGCCAGTACACCTGTTCCCGTTCCAAAATCAAATACCTTTTTATATTTAACATTTAAGTCTTGCAGGCATTGTACCATCATATAAGTAGTGGCATGATGACCTGTACCAAAACTCATTTTTGGGGTAATGATAATTTCATGTTTTACATTTATTAATGGCTCATGGAAATCAGCTCTGATTCCGCAATAATCGTCCACTAATACCGGTTGGAAATTTGATTCCCAATCCTTATTCCAATTGGTTTCAGGTATAATAGATTTGGCGTATTGAAAATTGATTTTTCCTGAAATTTCGTTTAAAAAACTTTCATCAAAATCCTTTGAATGTATAAACGCCAGCAATTCCTTATTACCACGTTCTTCAAACCCTATGTAACCCGCTTCACCAAAAAAGGCAATTATTAATTCAGCATCACCCGGATTATTAAATTGTATTAATAGTTCTACATATTCTTCATCCATATTGGTAAATGTAAAAACCCCGATCATCTCGGGGTTTGATATTAGTTGTCCTGGTTTTCTTTCGCTTCTGGTTTAGGCATTAAAACTTTTCGGGAAAGTTTAAACTTACCGGTTTTTGGATCCGTTCCCATCAGTTTCACTTTTACCACATCACCTTCATTCAAAACACCCTCCAGTGTTTCTAACCTTTTCCAGCTTACTTCAGAAATATGGATTAAGCCTTGCTTACCCGGCATAAATTCAACGAAAGCTCCATAAGGCATGATGGATTTAACAGTGGCTTCATATACATCACCTACAGTTGGTATGGCAACAATACCCCTGATCCAGGCAAATGCTTTATCAACACCCTCTTTTTTGGTTCCAAAAATACCAATCTCTCCTTTCTCGTTCTTTTCTTCAATATTAATAGTCGTTCCAGTTTCTCTTTGAATTTCCTGTATTACTTTACCTTGTGGTCCGATTACTGCGCCGATAAATTCACGATCAATGGTAATTTTAACCATCCGTGGGGCATGGGGTTTTACTTCGGTATTAGCAGCAGGGAGGCATTTATACATGGCATCTAAAATATGCAATCGTGCTTCATGTGCTTGCGATAATGCTTTCCGCATTACATCCATACTTAAGCCATCAACTTTAATATCCATTTGTACACCACAAATGCCATCACGGGTTCCGGTTACTTTAAAATCCATATCACCCAGGTGATCTTCATCACCTAATATATCTGTAAGAATTCCAAATTCACCATCAATTGAAATTAAACCCATGGCAACACCCGCCACATGTTTTGGCATCGGAACACCAGCATCCATTAATGCTAAAGAACCGGCACAAACAGTAGCCATAGAGGATGAACCATTTGATTCCAAAATATCACTAACTATCCGAACAGTGTATGGAAAATCTTCTTTCGGTAACATTTGCTTTAATGATCTCATCGCCAGGTTACCATGTCCTACTTCTCTCCTGCCAACACCACGCATTGGTTTTACTTCACCGGTTGAAAAAGGTGGAAAATTATAGTGTAAAATGAATTTAGAATAGGATGAAGTAGCTGCACTTTCAACCAATAATTCATCTAAAGGCGTTCCCAAGGTAACTGTTGTAAGTGATTGGGTTTCACCACGTGTAAATAAGGCTGATCCATGCGGGGAAGGTAATATATCCACTTCCATATCCAATGCCCGAACCTCTTCAAGACCACGGGAATCCAAACGAACTTTATCATTCAGGATCATACCCCGAACTACATGATACTGCAAATCATTGTAATAATTTTTAGCTTGCTTTTGTATATCTGAATCCAATACTTCATTTTCAGGAACATTGTATTCAGTCCTTAAATATTGTAACAATTCTTCTTCAATTTGCTGAAGTTTTTCCCTGCGGATATGCTTCGATGACCCTGCTTTTGCAGCTTCGTAAATTTTATCTTTGGCAAAAGCTTCCACTTTAGCAACCAATTCTTCGTTAGGAACAAGCTTTATATAATCTCTTTTAGTTGTTATTCCAGCCATTTCTCTAAGTTCCTGCTGTGCTTTCACCTGGACTTTGATTGCTTCATGGGCAAGCTCAATGGCCTTAATCAAATCTTCTTCGCTGCACTCATGGGCTTCTCCTTCAACCATCATAATATTTTTTTCCGTAGCCGCAATTATAAAGTCCATATCAGCCAAAACCAATTCGCTTCTCAAAGGATTAACAACAAACTCGCCATTGATACGTGCAATTCTAACTTCAGAAATAATTTCCTGGATAGGAATATCAGAAACAGCAAATGCAGCAGAAGCTGCCAGACAAGCTAAAGCATCTGGCATAACCTCAGGATCACTTGAAACAAGCGATATAAGAACCTGAACATCACACACATAATCTTCGGGGAAAAGTGGACGAAGCGCCCTGTCAATCAACCGACTTGTCAGGATTTCATAGTCATTTAACCGGGCTTCTCTTTTAAAGAAAGATCCGGGAATTCTGCCTGCTGAAGCAAATTTTTCCTGGTAATCAACAGATAAGGGAAAAAAGCTTTGGCCTTCCCTTGGTTCTTTATTAGCTACAACTGTGGCAAGCAGGATACAATTTCCCTGGCGGACTGTAACTGCTCCATCAGCCTGCCGCGCTAAACGGCCAGTTTCAATAAATATCTCCTTACCGGCTGAATCAAATTTTTTACTTATGGGTTGTGTTAACATACTTGTGGTTTTTTTCTTAAAAGCTACCAGGTGAATGGAAGATCAGGAATGGGTAAAATGTTGAAATAACTATTTACACAAAACCCAACCAGTGGCAGTTGGGGTAAAAAGGAAGCCCTCCTGCCAGAAGAGTGCGGAGGGCTTTATAATTTATTTTCTAAGTCCGAGTTTTTCGATCAACTGGCGGTATCCGGTCAGATTTGTTTTTTGAAGGTAAGTTAGTAAACGTTTACGCTTGCTAACCAACTGAACAAGACCTCGGTTTGAACCAAAATCTTTCTTGTTCTTTTGCATGTGAGAAGAGATAAGACTGATTCTTTCAGTCATTAAAGCTACTTGTCCTTCAATAGAACCGGTATTTTTTTCATTTCCCCCAAAGTTGGAGAATATAGAGGCGTTTTTTTCTTTTGTTAAAGGCATTTTGAAATTTTTTAAAGGCATCCAATTTTAACTACATTATATAAGGCGGCAAAGGTAATGTAATATGATAAAACAGGCAAAATAAAACGGTAATAAGCTTCCAAAAACGGTAGTTTCAACCACGAATTACTGTAATATTTTTATTTAAAGACATTTTTGTAACCATTCAGGCGCACTGCACTTCAATTTGAAGGATGGATACCTACCTTCGTTCCGAAATATTTATGGAAGAAAATACAGATGTAAAAAATATTCTCGGGCTCAAACTACCAACGGATCCTCGTTGGGTAGACCTGGCTAATATTTCGCTTCAGGAAATCCTTACTGATCATGCTTATTGCGAACAAAAAGCAGCCACTTACTGCATTTCGCTGATTCAGCGATACAGTGACAAGCAAAAACTGGTGGAAGAACTGGCACCTATAGTAACTGAAGAATGGGGCCATTTTCGCCTGGTGTTGGCTGAATTGCATAAAAGAAATCTTAAACTGGGTTTACAGCGGAAAGATTTTTATGTAAATGAACTAAAAACATTTCAAAAACAGGGAGGATCACCAGATGAGCGATTTTTAGATCAATTGCTCATAATGGCCCTGATTGAAGCCCGCAGTTGTGAAAGGTTTAAAAGACTGAGTGAAGGCTTGACTGATGATTACCTGAAAAAATTTTATCGCCGTTTCATGGAAAGTGAAGCCGGTCATTACACACTCTTCATTGAACTTGCAGAAAACTATTTACCTAAAGAAAAAGTGCGGCAACGTTGGGAGGAATGGCTTCTGTTTGAAAAGGAGGTAATAGCAAATTTGGAAGTACGTGGTGATAGAATTCATTAATTCAATGCTTTCTTCCACAGTAAACTATTTTCTATAATAAGAAAATTAATAGAATAATTTATGGGTCAAAAAGGAACATTTTGCTGCAAAACTTCTGAAGGAGATGAGATTTACTTATTCTCTCTCAGGAACAACAAAAACACTGAAGTACTGATCAGCAATTATGGTTGTATAATCAATGCCATTAAATTTCAAACTTCTAAGGAGGAGATCATTGATATTGTATTAGGGTTCGATTCAATGAAAGATTACATAGATGAAAATTACCTTAAAAAATACCCATACTTCGGAGCAGCTATAGGCAGATACGCCAACAGGATCGGGGGTGCAAGTTTTACGATTGATAGTGTGCGTTATGATGTGTCAATGAATAATAAAAATTTTCAACTGCATGGCGGCTGGAAGGGTTTTGACCGGAAAATATGGGAAATGATTTCTTTTGATGAAGAACGTCATTTTATAGAATTTCAGTACCTGAGTAAAGATGGTGAAGAAGGTTTCCCCGGGAATGCACTTGTTAATTTAAGATTTGAATTAAATGATTTAAACGAATTAAGCTACACATACACGGCCACAACGGACCAGTCCACTGTCATCAATCTCACCCATCACAGCTATTTTAATCTGAATAATGGAGTTGGCAATATCCTGGATCATGAACTGATGATAAATTCCTCGCAAATACTGGAGCAGGATAAAGACCGGGTATCAACTGGAAATTTGATAGAAGTAGAGAATTCAGCTTTTGACTTTAGCAGGCAATCTCCTATCAGCAAAAAAATGGATCATTCGAACGGCATAGATCATAGTTATTTAATCGATAGTCAGGAGGATGAAAATCTGTCATTGGCGGCGCAGGTTTATTCACCCAACTCCCATTTGTTATTGGAAGTTTTAACAAGTGAACCCATTGTTCATTTCTATGCTGGCCAGGGTATTCCACCGGTTATGGGTAAACGCGGAGAACAATATGGTGATTATTCCGGCTTATGCCTGGAAACACATATTCATCCCAACGCCATTAACATTCCACATTTTCCAGATACTATATTAAGACCCGGAGAAACTTATTACAGCAAAACAGCTTATAGAATTTCAGAATTGGTTGAAAAATAATCCAACTCCTGTTGCAGGTTTAAATAAGGATGTCTGTTTTGTAATTTATTGGTTTTATCAAAAAAAGAATCAAGAAATTCTTGATGAATAATGGTACCCGGTTGAAATGGCCGATGGTTTCGGGCATTGACAATTGCCTCAACCTGCTTTAATAAATCAATGGAATTATCGTCCATGCAAGATTTTACAAAGTGATCAAACACAAATTGCGTAGCCTGGCGATTAGGATGTACCAGGTCTTCATCATAAAACCTGTAATCTCTTAATACATCAATTACCAGTTCATAAGCCGGAAAATAAAACAGCTTGTCAAATTTATTGACCATGTGGTGAATTGTTTCAATTAAACGGGCTTTGCTTTGATTGTTTTCAACAATGCCGTCTTTAATATGACGGACTGGACTAACGGTGAAGAGTATCTTTAATTTTGGATTGAAATGAAATAATTGATGCATGCAATTATCCATGGCAGTAACCATTTCGGTAATAGATAATAAATTTTTCTGAAACCATGTAGATGGTGCTTTATGACAATTAGCTACGGATTGGAATGTTTCCCCGGTTTTGTCATCCATTAACTGATACGAAAAAGCAGTTCCAAAAGTTAATATCAGCCAATCAGCTTTTTGCAGAAAAACATGGGCTGCCTGTTGGTGTTCGTTTATACTTTCAATTACATTGTGCTTATTTGGTCCGGAAAATCTTGTATGGTGTTGCCAGCTTTGCCACAAACCATTTCTTTCAAAAACATCATGCTCTGTATATTTTTTTTGCTGGATATAAGATATCAGGTTTTGACATATACTGATGGGATCATAAATAATTCCATTTGGATTCTGTAAAACATTAAATTTTAATTCGCTCAATCTATTACCAATATTTTCTGTAAAACAGGAACCAATAAGCATCAAATGCTGTTCATAAGAAATAGGAACAGGTAATTTTTTTACAGGCATTTCAAGCATCAGATTCATAACCATTCATTATTAAATAAATATTTCATCCGCTAAAATTTTAGCTTCACCCAGTGCATCCATATTAAGATCCTGTAATAATCCTTTTGATTGAAAATAATTTATCATCAGGCCCGTATCCATATTTCCGACCAAAGCATTTCCAGCCATGGGACAACCTCCAATCCCTTTTAATGCCCCATCAAACCGATTACATCCGGCATCCAGGGCAGCTTCTAGTTTAGCTTTCCAGTTTTCGGGTGTAGAATGAAGATGCACACCAATTTCTTTTGCTGGCAATGATTGTACAAGGTGTTTTGCTACAGAACCCACTTGTTGCGGAGTGGCTAAACCAACCGTATCAGCAATAGAAAATATTTCAATATTAAATTCCTGCAAACGTTCCATCCATTGAAAAACGATCTCCTCCGAATATTCATCCCCATATGGATTACCAAAACCCATGGAAATATAAACCACCAGCTTTTTACCATTTTTATTACAAATTTCCTGGATAGCCTCAACTCTGTTTAAAGATTCCAGTATACCTGATGAAGTATTTCGTTGCTGAAAGGTTTCAGAAACTGAAAACGGAAACCCCAGGTATGTAATTTCATCAAACAAAACAGCATCTTCAGCGCCACGAACATTTGCAACGATGGCCAGCAACTTAGTACTTCCTTCTTCGATATGCAGTTTTGAAATAACTAATTTGGTATCGGCCATCTGCGGTATTGCTTTCGGCGATACAAAACTGCCAAAATCCAGCGTATCAAACCCAACCTTTAACAGTGCATTCAGGTATTCAATCTTTTTATCAGTTGGGATAAATTTCTCCCAGCCCTGCATAGCATCGCGTGGGCATTCAACGAGTTTAATTCCTTTCTGCTGCATCCCCCAAAGTTAAGTTTCTGAATTTACCCGAAATATTGTCGCCATTTTAAAACCATTTTTTAGTAAAATCTGCAAATGGCAATTTTACAACCGCATTTTTTGCAAAAAATTCAAAATACCACTAAGTGGGTATAATCTAACTGATAAAATATACTAAATGAGAATAGCCAGGTGCTAAAATCAATTAGGATGCACTCCATGGTAAAAATAGATTAGCAGCAGAATTGATTTTCTTTCACCCAAAACTCATCAACCATGAAATGGCTCATACTCTTTAGCATGATTCTACCCTTTCAAAATTTTATTTTTTCCCAGGAAAATGTTCTCCCCAAAAAGAAAACTTATAAAGTAACGGTTTATGATTCTTACTCTCAAAGCCACAAGGGCTACCTGCATAATATTGCGGATAGTTCTGTATCTCTTGCATCTGCACCAACACATTTTGGAGAAACTGGAAAAGGAAAATTGATCCAATATCCTGACATCTCATCCATCACCATTCAAAGAAAAGGTAGCGCAGCCAGAGGCGTAATATACGGAGCGGTTGGTGGGTTCCTAATTGGTGTAATTATCGGGATTGCTTCCGGTGATGATCCTGTTACTCCTCCAGAAGAAGATTTTTTGGGATTGAGTGGTTTATTCACTTATACGGCCGGAGAAAAAGCAATAGGTGGTGGTATCCTGCTCGCCGGTGCCGGTGCAGCAGTGGGCGGCATTACAGGTGCATTAATCAAAAAGAAATTTACCATCAACGGAAAGAAAGAAAACTTCGATGCCATGCGCATGCAAACTCTTGAAAAGATCTACACCCCTTCAAAACACTAATCCATTATATGAAATACACTTTTATGGCAGTTCCCTGAAAACGGAGGGATTACCGAAAACCTTAAACAGAGTAGGTATATATCAAAACAAAAATTTATGAAAAACATAATTAAAATGTTGATGATGGTATTAATTATAAATACCAGCCTGTTTGCACAACAACATTCCTTAACCGGAAAGGTTTTGCGCCTGGATGCAACTGAAGTTCTGGTAGGTGTAACGGTAACCATTAAAGGCACTACTGAGGCAACTATGACGGATGATAAGGGCTTTTTTAAATTAAAAACAAATAGGAATTTACCATTAACCCTGGTTTTTTCGTCATCAGGATTTGAAACAAAGGAAGTAGACATTCAATCTACTTCAGACATTAATATTTCACTTAACCCTGCGATATTACCGATTGAAGAAATTGTTATAGGTGGTAACCGGATTGCAACAAGATTGATTGATGTACCGGTAACCGTTGAAAGAATCGGTGCCCGTCAAATTGTTAATGCACCTGCCAGTTCCTATTACGATATGGCCGCAAATCTCAAGGGAGTTGACCTCACTACCTCCAGCCTGACATTCAAAACGATCAGCACCCGCGGTTTTAACGGTAGCGGAAGCAGTCGTGTAAATCAATTGGTTGACGGAATGGATAACCAGGCCCCGGGTTTGAATTTCTTTGTTGGAAATTTTATGGGACTAACAGAATTGGATGTTGATAATATGGAAATTTTGTCCGGTGCATCTTCTGCACTGTATGGTCCGGGCGGAATGAATGGCACTGTGCTGATCAACAGCAAAAGCCCTTTTACATATCCTGGATTTAGTGTGCAGGTAAAACAAGGTGTAATGAATGTAGATAAAAGCCAAAGAGACAAAGCAACGCCATTTTATGATTATTCATTCCGATGGGCTGAATCTTTCAAAAATAAATTTGCATTTAAAATTGGTGGCCAATATATAAAGGCAACTGATTGGCTGGCTCATGACAGCAGTAATTACCAGCGGACAGGAACCATAGGTAAAGTTGTACCAGGAACAAGGCAATCGGATCCGAATTATGATGGTGTGAATGTTTATGGTGATGAAATTTCAGTGGATATCAGGCCTTTTTTACAAGGCGCGGGGAATGCTAATCCTCAATTAGGACCCATAATATCTCCATTCTTATCTGATCCGCAGAACATTTCCCGTACAGGATTTCATGAAAAAGACATCATAGATCCTGAAACAAAAAACATGAAACTATCCGGAGCCTTTCATTATAAATTTACTGATAAGCTAGAGGGCATTTTGGCAGGTTATTGGGCAACTGGTAATTCAGTTTATACAGGTAATAACAGGTATGTTTTAAAAGATATAAAATTGGGACAGTACAAGGTTGAACTCAAACATCCTAATTGGTTTATCAGAAGTTTTACAACCCAGGAAAATGCTGGTGAGGCCTACAGTGCAACACTTACGCCCATTTTTTTGAATGAGGCGTGGAAAAGAAGTTTTGATCCCAATAATATCGCTGGAAGCTGGTACCCACAATACACACAAGCCTTTTTAACGCAGGCGGCAGCTGTATTTCAGAAAGAATTTATGGATGCTTTAAATGCAGGGCAATCGCAGCAACAAGCAATGACTGCTGCGCAAAATGCAATATTAAATAATGCACAACAATTTCATGTTGGTGCCAGGGCATTTGCTGACCAGGGACGTCCAGTTCCGGGTACTGCTGAATTCAACCAGATATTTGATGCTGTAAGAAAAGTGCCCATACCTAAAGGTGGCTTGTTTGTAGAAAAATCACAGTTATGGATGACCGAAGGTCAATATAATTTATCGCACCTGGTAAAAGTAGCAGATGTAATTGTAGGAGCAAATATCAAAAAGTACATTTTGAATTCTGAAGGAACGCTATTCATTGACAAGCCAGGCAATCCTATTACATTTAATGAAGTTGGAGCTTATGCCCAGGTAACAAAAAAATTGTTGAATGATGTTTTGACATTATCCGCATCAGGCAGGTACGATAAGAATGAAGACTTCAAAGGTCAGTTTACACCAAGAGCCACTGCATTGATTAAAGTGGCAAAAAATAATAACATCCGCATTTCCTACCAAACGGCCTATCGTTTTGCTACAACTCAGCAAAAATATATTAACCTGAATGTGGGTGAATATACTTTATTGGGTGGCTTACCCTGGATCATGGATACGATGAATGCAAAATCAAATACCATCATTGATTTAGGCACTATGCAGCCTTTTGTTTATGATGAATTGAAACCAGAAAATATGCGTTCATTTGAAATTGGTTACAAAGGCGCCATTGCAGATAAACTATTGATTGATGTATACGCCTATACTGGTAAGTATGAAAATTTCCTGGGTCGTAATGCTGTTTATGTGGTGGAACTTAACAAAGTTTTTTCTACAGTCTTGAACAGCAATACCAATGTGAAAACGCATGGATATGGATTGGGGATAGAATATGCGTTACCGTCAAATTTTAAAGTTTTCTTCAATGGCTATTCAGATGAACTGACTGATGTTCCACAGGGATTTCAATCCTATTTTAATACACCGAAGTATCGGGCAAATGCCGGATTCTCTAATACTGGTTTGGGAAAAAGCAAAAGGATCGGGTTTAATTTAGTTTGGCGCTGGCAGGATGCATTTACCTGGGATGGCGAACTCGCCAATGGTGCTATTCCAGCTTTTCATACGATAGATGGACAGGTCAATTATAAATTCCCAAAAATTAAATCCATGATCAAAATTGGAGCAACCAACCTTTTGAACAGTTACTATAAAAATGGATTTGGGAATCCTGAAATCGGTGGATTGTATTATGCAAGTTTTGGATTCAATATTTTATAGGGGCCGATCATTAACTATAACCATTAAACAAGAAAATTCAGAAAACGACCTTACAGTTCGGGGTAATTCTGCTCCGAACTTTTTTAATCAATTTTAAATTTAAAAATCAACACATGAAAAAGATAATTTTTTTCTTCGCCACAATGATGTTTGTCTTTGTCATTGGCTGTAAAAAGGATAAAGATGTAATTGCATCAAACAAAGATTTTCTGACCACAGGTTCCTGGAAATTATCCGCCGTTGTTTCAGATGATGATGGAGATGGCACCTATGAAACAAATGATTTCATTAATTTTCTGGATTGCTTTACAGACAACTATTATATATTCAAACCAAACGGTGAACTTGAAGTAAATGAAGGCGCTATTAAATGTGATCCGGCAGACCCACAAACAGATATAGCAAACTGGCAATTAACCAATAATGAAACCACATTGGTTATTGAAGGAGATAGCTACGCAATTGAGGAATTAAATACCATCACACTAAAATTAAAACAAACATTTTCGGGTAATCGCAGCAGTGTAGTTACATTTTCAAAAAGGTAATTATTAATGAATCATAAAATATTATTTTAATCCGTACCCTTTTCAATTAAAAAACGCATAAAGGTTACTAATTCCATTTCCTGGTATTAACTTAAATGAACTATCTCTGAAAGTTAAAATAAACGCCATGAAATCAGTATCACTCCTCATCATTTTTGCTTTAACCCTTGCCTCCTGTACTGTTCCCGGGAGTCTTCATCCCCTAACAAAAAATGCTTCAGAGATTTATTACAACCCTGCATTGGTTGGTCAATGGGAAAGTAATGATTCGTCTGATGAAATTTACCTGATAACTCTGGGTGACGATCCAACTGATAAATTTTATAATTGTGCAATTATTTCTGATGATAATAATAAAGACACGGCATATTTTTTGGTACGCTTAATTCAATTGAATGGACTGAATTATATGGATTGCTGGTTCAACCTGAAAAAAAGCGGGCAACAAAATAAGGACATGATCAATTATAATGTACCCCGCCATTTCTTTTATAAATTGAATATCATTAATAATGATGCAGTTGAATTATACTCCCCGGATATAGCTGCAATAAGAGAACTTGTAAAGAATGGAAAAATAAAACTGCAAATCACCGATCTTCAATCTTTAGATATTTCAGATGATTACCTGGTTATAAGTGAAACGCCGGAATTACAAAAAGCATTTATAGATTTTGAAAAATATGCTTCAATCGTTTATAAAGAAAAATCAACGTTTACCCGCATTCGCTAATCTTTGATGCATGGCTTCGTATAGAATTACACCGGTAGCCACGGATACATTCAGTGATTCAAAATCATTGGCCATGGGAATTTTAAATGCCTGGTCACTAATCTTCAATAAAGCAGGATAAATTCCTTTTTCTTCACTACCCATAATAATTACAGATGGACCTGTAAAATCACATTCATGCAAAGTTTTTTCCGCTTTCATCTCACTTGCAAAAACGGTAAAACCATTCAGGTGTAATTCATCTATCGCTTTCATTAAACTGTTTACACGGCACACAGTGATTTTTTCTAATGCCCCTGCAGATGTAAGAATTGCATCTTCATTCAAAGCCCCTACTCCTTTATCAGGAATAATCAATGCATGAACACCTGTACTGTAAGCTGTTCTTGCAATACCTCCAATATTTCGCACGTCAGTAATACTATCCAACATTAAAAATAATGGTGATTCACCTTTTTCAATCAGAAAAGAAATCACTTCCTGCAATTCATAATATTTCACCTTTGATAACAATCCAATACATCCTTCATGATTTTGGATATTAAAACTATCCAGTTTGGGTATTGGTACGTAGTTTATTGGCACACGATGCATATTGGCCAATTTGACAATTTCATCCACCGCTGTACCACGAGCGTTGTTTTGCAAGTAAATTCTGTCAAGCTGTTTACCTGTTTTTAATGCTTCAATTACAGGATGAAGACCCGGAACCATCGTGTTTTTCTTCGGTCTTGATTGCCTGGATGGCTGTCTGAAATTTTTCACTTTTCAAAAATAAGTTTAGTTACTAAATAAAAAACTCTGTAAGATTTCCTACAGAGTTTAGCGCTTTTAAAATCAGTAATTTTTATTTCAATCCAAAAGCCTTTTTCACTTTAGGAACATAATCCAATTTTTCCCAGGTAAATAATTCTACTTTCTTTTTTACTGTTTTACCGTCAGGTGAAACAAATGTTTTTTCAACAATTTCTGGTTTGCGACCCATATGACCGTATGCCGCAGTTTCGCTATAGATCGGGTTACGTAATTTTAATCTTTGTTCAATAAAGTAAGGACGCATATCAAATAATCCTTCCACTACTTTAGCAATTTCACCATCTGTCATTCCCAACCGCGATGTACCATAGGTATTAACATTAATACTGGTAGGTTGAGCAACACCAATAGCGTAGGATACCTGCACTAAAACTTCATCACAAACACCGGCAGCTACCAGATTCTTGGCAATATGACGTGTAGCGTATGCGGCGGAACGATCAACTTTACTTGGATCTTTTCCACTAAAAGCTCCACCACCATGAGCACCTTTGCCACCATAGGTATCAACAATAATCTTACGACCAGTCAAGCCGGTATCACCATGAGGACCACCGATTACAAATTTCCCTGTAGGATTGATGTGGTATTTTATATTATTATTGAACAGTTTGGCGTATTTCTTATATTTTTTCATGATACGTGGAATCAGGATGTTTAACATATCATCCTTGATCTTTGCCAGCATCTTCTCATCTTTTTCACCCCAGTCATCATGTTGCGTTGAAATAACAATAGCGTCTATTCTTACCGGTTTGTTATTATCATCATATTCAAGCGTTACCTGGCTTTTTGCATCCGGGCGCAGGTAAGTGATCTTTTTATTTTCGCGGCGTAATTCTGCCAGCTCCTGTAATAACTTATGGGCAAGGTCCAATGCCAAAGGCATAAAATCATCCGTTTCATTTGTTGCATAACCAAACATCATTCCCTGGTCACCTGCACCCTGCTCTTCTCTGTTTGATTTATCCACGCCCTGGTTAATGTCAGATGATTGCTCATGAATAGCAGATAACACGCCACAACTGTGCGACTCAAACATGTACTCGCTTTTTGTATAACCTATTTTATGAATTACGCTACGGGCTATTTCCTGTACATCGAGATATGCTTTAGATTTTACCTCGCCGGCTAGCACAACCTGGCCGGTTGTCACCAAAGTTTCGCAGGCTACTTTAGATTGTGGATCGAAAGCTAAAAAATTATCAATAAGCGCATCAGAAATTTGATCAGCAATTTTATCAGGATGTCCTTCAGAAACACTTTCAGAGGTAAACAGGTAAGACATTAATATTGATTTTTGGTTATGAAAATATTATGGGGAACTTCCCCTGACCTATTAGGGTTGTTAAAACGGGGGCAAAGATAATCCTCTTGCACATTCAAATTACAGCGGAAATAATACTAAATTTTAGAATAGACGATCCTCAACCGCATTTTTTGTGTAGGATGATTACCACCTCCAACCCTAATACGTCCTATTGCATAGGTTTGATTTATCAGCAACGGAACTTCTCTTTCAACACCCATGATATTAGTGTAATTATACAGTAAATATGGAGTAGACAATCTTAATTTATAAACAGAATCCACATCATTTACAACATGCTGTACATAGCGACTTATATTGAGCCGCCATACCTGGATGGGATTACCGCTGTTATCAAATTCACTTTTCCCGTTAAATCCAATTACCGCACCATTGATTTGGCCGGATTGTCCATCGTACATTACATCGTAAGGAATTGTTTTAAACCTATCATTGGTGCCATCAAACGCATCAAGATAAATAGCGGCGGGCCTGGTAAAAATTATATCTGATGGATCAAAAATCTGCTCAATAATCAATTCTGCACGGTGTATTACCCGATTATTCAACTGAGCCAATCCAGGTATTTCAATATGGGCAAATGTACCCGGTGTGTTTTGCAGAAAAACAAGATCATCTGGTGTAGTTCCGCCCTGGTAATTCTCTAATTGAGATCCCGCATAATCCCTTTGTACATGATTAGCTGCGGCAGTTTGAGAGTTGGGTCTGAAATAATCAACAACGGATGTATCACTGCCATTTTTATTATAATGGTAATAAACAGCTAATTTGGTATTAGTATCAGTAAGACTTATGCCTAACAAGGAATTACCACCGGTAGCTGTAATTTCAAACCCTTTAAATGCTGTACGGAATGCGGAATCCGTGTTATATTTTAATGTATCTAATTGCAATAACCGGGTACCAAAAGCATTATCAAGTTTTACGCGCAGCTGGTTGGCAGCTGCTTCATTAAAAACAAATACAGAATCATTTAGCTCACTGGGCAAAACACCCGTACGGCTTCCAACCAAACTTCCCTGTGTTGCAAAAGGCCTTTCTCTGATAAGGTACGATGTATCACTACGAAACTCACTAAAGGGGTCAATTTCATACACATTTACGGTATGCGGTAAAGTTGTATCACCATATGTATAACGGTAATTTAAAACCAGTACAACAGAGTCAATAGATACGTTATCCTTTGAAGCTTTAAAACGAAAAGGGAAATTGGGGGAAAACCCTGCGAATATCGTCGCGTTGGATTTGCCAAAAATAGGATCATTGGTAATTTCACCAACATAATTAATAAGGGATACACTTGAACGGGCAGAATCCTCCAGTATAGAAAAAATACCATTTAAGGTCTGCACTTCCAGGGTAGTATCAAAAGTTGAAATGTTGTCCACAACAGGAATCAGGTCACCACCTAATGTTGTAGCATCGTTGATCTTGGAGCAAGAAGAGATAAGGATGAAAGAGCTAAAAATGATAAATCCGGCCTGGAGGACAAATAATTTGTTCTTCACTAATATTTATTAAAGAATGATAGGTAATAAATTGATGGGTTCAAATAAAAAAATTGAACAAACGAGTTCAATTTTACTTCTCCGCAAGGTCGCTATACAACTGTAAATAGTCTGTTAAATCTGATTCTGCATTAAATGGTAATGTCTTTTTTCCTCTTACTTTAGAAAATGCGTCGTTTAAACTTTTTTCAATTTTCTCGGCACCAAAAGTTATGGCATCAGCATAAGTAGCCGCACCTTTCATAACAGCAGTATTTGTACCTTCTTTGTATGCCTCCAGATCTTTTTCTTTTATAGAAGCATGGATGAGTGCCTTTTTAATAAAATCACTTCCCAGCTTTTCTTTAAAAGTATTTTGCCCGATGGTATAAATAATTTTGCTGTGAGAGAAAACAGGTTCTTTTTTATAAACTGTTTTAAGATATGCCGGTATTAATCCTGTCATCCAGCCGCTGCAATGTATAACATCAGGTGGCCATCCAAATTTCTTAACGGTTTCCAAAGCGCCTTTACAGAAAAAAATGGTACGCAGTCCATTATCTTCGAACCATTTATCATTTTCATCGTGCAGAATATATTTTCTTTTAAATAGGTCTTCATTATCCAAAAAATAAACCTGCAACCTTGCATTGGGCAAGGACGCTACTTTAATTTGCAAAGGCAGGTCCTCATTATCTACAGAAACATTAATTCCTGAAAGTCTGACAACCTCATGCAAACGGTGTCTTCTTTCATTTATGGTTCCAAAACGTGGCATAATACATCTAACTTCAAAACCAGTGTCATTAGACCGGATAGCCAGTTTATTAACTATTTCTGAAAACTCAGTCAACTCCAGGTAAGGAGACATTTCATTCGCAATAAATAAAATTCTTTTCTTTGCAGACATGTATGAAAATTTGGTGAGCCTTATTTTTAGGTTTGCGAAGGTAACCAATTTATCCTTATTTCGCACCTTGTTGCCTCATCCCAAACGAATACTGCTTCATTATGATCCTTATTAAATCGGCCTCAACGCTTAGTCTTTACCTGTCTGATCAAAAGAATAAAGGCCTTATTACCGGCTTTATTCCAACCATGGGAGCCCTTCACGAGGGCCATATTTCACTTATCAATCATTCCCTTCAAAGAGATGATATTGTGATAAGCAGCATTTTTATAAATCCAACCCAATTTAATGATGAGAAGGATTTCAGGCAATATCCTGTCACTTTGAACCAGGATATTTTGTTGCTGGAAAAGGCAGGTTGCCAGGTTCTTTTTTTGCCACCAATAGAAGAAATTTATCCGGATGGAATATCATATAACACCCATTTTGAACTGGGATACCTGGGTACTATTCTGGAAGGGGCTTATCGGCCAGGACATTTCCAGGGGGTATGCCAGGTGATGGAAAGATTATTGAAGATTGTTATGCCTGACCATTTATACCTCGGTCAAAAAGATTATCAGCAGTGTAAGATCATTACGCAATTAATCAATCAATTAGGATTGGAGGATAAAACAAAAGTACATATCTGTCCTACATTACGTGAACCCGACGGCCTCGCTATGAGTAGCCGAAACAGGCGGATAAATAAGGAAGTGCGAAAGAATGCTGATGGATTATATATAGCCCTTACTCACATAAAAAATAATTTAAAACCAGGTTCAATGAAAACAGTATTTAACGAGGCAAGGAGCATATTGGATGCAAAAGGATTTGACATCGATTATTTATCTGTTGCCGATGCTGGTGACCTGGAAATTTTAAAAGACTTCAGGGATGGGCGCATATTGGTGGCTCTTGCTGCCGCAACTTTTAATGAGGTCAGACTTATTGATAATATGCTCCTTAGCACTGATTGATTTTCAAATACTTCATAAGATTTACCTTTGCCCGCTTATGCAAATACAGATCCTTAAATCTAAGATCCATCGTGCCATAGTTACAGAAGCAAATTTGCATTATGTAGGCAGTTTAACACTTGATGAAGAAATGATGGATGCAGCCAATATTATTGAGAACGAAAAGGTACAGGTAGTTAATGTTAATAATGGTGAAAGACTCGAAACATATGTTATTACCGGGAAAAGAGGTTCCGGTATCTGTTGCCTGAACGGGCCCGCAGCCCGACGGGGTATGACAGGTGATGTGATCGTCATCATTTCCTATGCTTTGATGGATTTTGAAAAAGCGAAAGATTTTAAACCCTGGATTGTTTTTCCAAAAGAAGGCAATAAGATATAAGTTTCAATCATTGAAGTTTTTTGTTTGAATTATTGGCTTTAAATTATGGAGATTTCTTCAACCGGCTTTCTTTCCTGAATGAAAAAAAAGATCATTACCATATTCCAGTATACTTTTTTCTTTTTACTGGGTGTATTATTTGTATGGCTTACCATAAAGGATGTTAACCAGGAACAATGGAATAGCATCAAACTTTCTGTGACCAATGCAAGGCACTGGATCTTTTTACCAGTTATTTTATTGTTGATTTTAAGTCATCTCAGCCGGGCTTTACGCTGGAAAATATTGATGGAACCCCTCGGATACAAACCTTCCACTTTCAATACATTTTCGGCTGTAATGATTGGCTACCTGGTTAACGCAGGTGTTCCGCGTTTGGGTGAAGTGGTAAAATGCACATTACTATCCCGGTATGAAAATGTAAGGGCCGATAAATTAATAGGAACCATTGTGGTTGAAAGAGCTTTCGATGCTTTATGCCTTGCCATTGTATTTGTATTCGCATTGTTATTGGAAGGCGATGTAATTGGAGAGTACACGTATTCCCTTTTTCAATCGTTCTTCAGCGATCAAACAGGCCAGGTTTCAATTCTTAAAATCTCTGCATTTTTAATCTCTTTAATAGCGATAATCGCTGTTATCTCATTTTTGTTAAAGAGGTTTGGTCATCTTGATTTTATTTTTAAAATCAAAAATATTATCTACGGAATTTGGCTGGGCTTAAACAGTTTCCGTTTTATTAAAAATAAGTTGGCTTTCCTTCTGCATACTATTTTTATCTGGACCATGTACTTGTTAAGTTCAACTGCCGGGTTGTATGCATTAAAAGACACCGATCATTTGGGCATAGGAGCAGGACTGGCCACATTGGCTATCGGCAGCGTAGGTATGATCATTACTCCAGGGGGAATAGGCGCATACCCATGGCTGATAGAGAAATTAATGGGACTTTACCAAATTAGTCCGAGCACCGGCAAAGCACTGGGTTGGTTATTATGGTCAGCACAAACGGTCATTATCCTGGTAGTAGGTGTAATTTGCCTTGCATTGATCGCTTCATATAACAAAAACAGAAAAAAATGAATGCACCCGATTTAATTCAACGAAAGGTTTACACTTTGCCAGCTTTGCAAAAACTGGTATTGCAATGGAAATATTTTGGTAAATCAATAGCCTTTACAAATGGTTGTTTCGATATAATTCACCAGGGACATATATTTTCATTAAGTAAAGCAGCCTCCGAAGCCGATTTCTTAATTGTCGGCTTAAACAGTGATGAATCTGTTGAAAGATTAAAAGGCCCGGGACGCCCGGTTAATTCACAGGATTCAAGAGCAATTGTTTTAGCTTCCCTGGTAATGGTGGATGCCGTAGTTATTTTTGAAGAAGATACACCACTGGAATTAATAAAAGCTATTTTACCTGATGTTATGGTTAAAGGAGGTGATTACCGGGTAGACGAAATTGCCGGAGCAGGTGAAGTCATAGCTGCAGGTGGACGTGTAATCATTAATCCAATACTTAAAGGCTTCTCTACTACCAGCATCCTCCGGCAATCAAAAACTTAAAGGCATGCTTTTTTATTTAATTAGAAAAAAGATTCTTTACCTTAATTGAGATATGAAAAATATGGCAACGCATAAACAAAAAACAATAGTAAGAGATATCAGCTGGTTGTCATTTAATGCAAGGGTTTTACAAGAAGCAGCGGACCTTACCGAACCCCTTTATGAACGCATTCGTTTTTTAGGAATACATTCCAACAACATGGACGAATTTTTCAGGGTTCGTGTGGCTGCATTAAAACGAATGACCCAACTTGGTAGTAAAGCCAATATGCACCTGGAGGATGACCCTGAAAAAATTCTGGAAGATATTCAGACTACTGTATTAAACCAGATGGCAGAATTTACCCGCATTTGGGAAAATATAGTTTTAGAAATGGAACAGGAAAATGTATTCCTGGTTACAGAAGATCAACTGAATGATGAACAAAAAGAATTTGTAACGGATTTTTATGATGAAGAAGTAAGTCCTAACATTATTCCCTTAATGGTTGAAAGTATTCCAACATTTCCATTACTCCGCGATAAATCAATTTTTCTGGGTGTGGTAATGTGGAAAAAGGATAGTGCATTAAAACGAAAATATGCTTTAATAGAAGTGCCTACACGGGTTACCGGGCGTTTTATATTGTTACCATCGCCACCCGGTACGCACCATATTATTTTGGTAGAAGATGTGATTCGTTATAATCTTCCACAGATATTTTCTTTTTTTGGTTACGATCAATATAAATCACACATAATTAAAGTGACACGGGATGCTGAACTGGATATGGACACAGATATTTCTACTTCAGTTATTCAAAAATTGCAAAAAAGTTTAAAGAACAGGCGGAAAGGGAAACCGGTTCGGATGGTGTACGATCGGGAAATAGATGCAGGTTTGTTAGAATACCTGATTCGCCGGATGAATCTTACCCGAAGAGACAATCTGATTCCTGGTGGAAGAATTCACAATTTCAGGCATTTCATGGATTTTCCGGATCATATTTTCAGGCATCAGAATGAACGCCGGAAACCTTTTGATCATCCAATGTTTACCGATGGATTGAGGGTAACGGATGTGGTGTTGCAGAAGGATATAATGCTTCATTTTCCCTATCACTCTTTTAACCCGGTTATCGACCTTTTAAGAGAATCTGCGATTGACCCGGATGTTACCACTATAAAAATTACCTGTTACCGGCTGGCCAGTCAATCAAAAGTGATGAATGCCCTGATCAATGCCGTTAGAAACGGGAAGCTGGTAATTGTGATTTTGGAATTAAGGGCACGCTTTGATGAAGAAGCCAACCTGGCCTGGAAGGACAGGTTGGAAGATGAAGGTGTTAAAGTTATCATTGGTCCTCCTAACATGAAAGTACATGCGAAGATATGCCTGATTAAAAAAAGAATCAATGAGCACACAACGCATTATGGATTTGTAAGTACCGGCAATATGAATGAAAAAACTGCAAAAATATATGCAGATCATTGCCTGCTTACCTCACATCGTAATATAATGGCTGATGTAAACCGGGTGTTTAACTATTTGGAAAATCATAAAGGAGGGATGGAGTTTTTAAAAGAATGTAAAACCCTTATACCCAGTCCCGAATATTCCAGGAAAGAAATCATCAAGTTGATAAATAATGAAATTAAATTGGCTCTCAATAAAAAACGGGCAGCCATTACATTGAAAATGAATTCACTTTCTGATGAACAATTAATCATGAAACTTACAGAAGCTGCCCGTGCAGGTGTCGAATTAAAATTAATTATCCGCGGAATCTTCTGCATGTTTACGGAAAGCAAAAAATTCAAAAGACCAGTAACTGCCATCAGCATCGTAGATGAATACCTGGAGCATGCCAGGGTATGGATCTTTCATAATGATGGTAAGGAGAAAGTTTTTATATCTTCAGCCGATTGGATGGTGCGTAACCTGGACCACCGCGTTGAAGCAACTATACCGATACTGGAAGAAGACTTAAAAGATGAACTAAAGGCCATTTTGAATATCCAGCTGAATGATAATGTAAAAGCACGGGTGCTTAATAATGAATTAACCAATGAATATGTAACCTCTTACCAGCAAGACAGGGTTCGTTCACAAATTGAAACCTACCATTATCTCTACAAAAAAACAATGATAGAAAGTGAGATTAGCAGCCATTGATATAGGTAGTAATGCCGCCCGGTTATTGATTTCTGAAGTAAGAATAAGTAATCCCGACAAACCTGAATTTAATAAATTAAGCCTGGTCCGGGTGCCGCTACGATTAGGATTTGATGTTTTTGAAACAGGATCGATTTCGGAAGAAAAGATTGAAATGTTCATCAAGACCATCAAAGCATATAAATTTCTGCTGGATGTTTATGAAGTGAAAGACTTCAAAGCCTGCGCAACATCAGCTATGCGGGATGCCACAAATGCAAAAGAGATCATTGAACGCATTGAAGCCGAAACCGGCATAACCATAACCGTTATATCCGGGAATGATGAAGCCTCCTTCATTTATGACAATCATATTGCTGAAAATATGAATGATGAGGATAGTTATCTTTATGTTGACGTGGGAGGTGGCAGTACGGAACTAACTTATTTCAGCGATGGTAAATTAATATTTAAAGAATCATTCAATATCGGAACCATCCGTTTACTCAAAAACCAGGTTTCAGAAAAGGAATGGGATGAAATGAAAGATTTTATAAAAAAAAATACTACGGGCTATCATCATGTAACTGCTATTGGTTCAGGGGGAAATATCAATAAAGTATTCTCTTTATCAAAACGAAAAGAAGGCAAACCGTTATCGCTCCAATTATTGAGAGATTATTATAAAGAATTCAGCAGTATTTCCCTGGAACAAAGAATTTCCATGTATCGTTTGCGGGAAGATCGTGCGGATGTTTTAGTCCCTGCCCTTCTGATCTTTGTAAACGTAATGCGTTGGGCCGATGCTGATGAAATTTATGTTCCCAAAATTGGTTTGGCAGATGGCCTCATTCAATCCTTATATAATGAGATAACCAAACAGCCTGGCCAACCTTCAAAACCCATATATGTCAGTAAATAAAGAAGTAAAACGAATTACTACCAACACCCTTCAAAAAATGAAAAGCAATAGTGAGAAGATCTCTATGATCACAGCTTACGATTATTCTTTTGCTGGCATTTTTGATGCGGCGGGTATTGATGTTATCCTTGTTGGTGATTCAGCTTCTAATGTAATGGCTGGCCATGAAACTACCTTACCGATAACACTCGACCAAATGATCTATCACGCATCTTCAGTTATCAGGGGCGTTGAAAGATGCCTGGTTGTTGTGGATCTCCCATTTGGTTCTTATCAATCCAATTCAAAAGAAGCACTCGCATCTGCCATCCGCATTATGAAAGAAACTGGTGCACATTCATTGAAACTGGAAGGAGGAGAAGAAGTTCTGGAATCTATAAATCGAATAATTTCTGCTGGCATTCCGGTTATGGGTCATCTGGGGTTGACACCTCAATCCATTTATAAATTTGGCACTTATACCGTCAGGGCCAAAGAAGAAGCTGAAGCTGAAAAATTAAAAAATGATGCCTTATTGTTACAACAGGCTGGGTGCTTTGGACTCGTGTTGGAAAAAATTCCTGCGTTATTAGCCAAAGAAGTTTCTGAAAGTTTAATTATTCCAACTATCGGTATTGGGGCTGGAAAATATTGTGATGGACAGGTTTTGGTAATGCATGATATGTTGGGAATAAATACAACTTTTAAACCAAGATTTCTCAGGCAATACCTCAATATCGGGGAACAGGCAACAATAGCGGTTCACCGATATATTACCGATATCAAATCAAATGATTTTCCAAATGACAGTGAAGCTTATTAAAGCGTTAGTTTATACTTTTGCGTAAGCCAGGTTTTACAGAGCCTGGTTTTCTTATTCTATACCTATTTTTGCACTTGAAAAAAAATTGAAATGGACTTTCTAAAATCGTTAGGCATACAGGATAAAAATAAAGGAGTTAGCACGGGATTAACATGGATTGAAGATGACTCTTCCATGATAGAATCTTTTTCCCCTGTTGATGGAAAATTGATCGGTACCGTGAGCACCTGCAATAAAGAAAACTATGATAAAGTAATTAACATGGCTAAATCCGCGTTTTTGGAATGGAGAAATATACCGGCACCAGCCCGCGGTGAAATTGTGCGCCAGGTTGGTGAAGCGCTTAGAAAAAACAAAGAGGCATTGGGTAAACTGGTTTCTTATGAAATGGGAAAAAGTTTACAGGAAGGCTATGGTGAAGTACAGGAAATGATTGACATATGTGATTTTGCCGTTGGACTATCCCGCCAGTTACATGGATTAACCATGCATAGTGAAAGGCCGGGTCACCGGATGTACGAACAATGGCATCCCCTTGGAATTACAGCCATTATATCTGCTTTTAATTTTCCCGTTGCCGTCTGGAGCTGGAATGCCATGATAGCCTGGGTTTGTGGAAATGTGGCCGTTTGGAAACCTTCAGAAAAAACACCCCTTTGTGCCATTGCCTGTCAGAATATTATTGCTGATGTTCTAAAAAGGAACAATGTGCCTGAAGGTGTATCGTGTATTATCATTGGTGGGCGTGAGGTTGGTGAATGGATAGCAAACGATCCACGCATTCCTTTAGTTTCCGCTACTGGCTCAACACGTATGGGAAAAGCCGTTGGCGCAGCTGTTGGTGCACGGTTAGGGAGATCATTATTAGAACTGGGCGGGAATAATGCTATTATTATAACAAAAGAGGCGGATCTGGAAATGTCCATACTGGGTTGTGTGTTTGGGGCTGTTGGTACTGCTGGCCAGCGTTGTACATCAACCCGGCGTTTGATAATTCACGAAGATGTTTATGAAACTGTAAAAAATAAATTGGTATCTGCTTACAAACAATTAATAATCGGCAACCCGTTAGATCAAGATATACATGTAGGACCTTTAATTGACAAGGATGCCGTAAAAATGTATCAACAGGCAATTGAAGAATGTATTAAACAAGGTGGAAAGTTTGCAGTACCGGGTGAAGTAATGAAAGGGAACGGATTTGAAACCGGATGTTATGTGAGGCCAGCCATAGCCGAAGTAAATAAGAACGATCCCATAGTGCATAAAGAAACCTTTGCTCCCATCCTTTACATTATGAAATATAAAACAATGGATGAGGCAATAGCCATTCAAAATGATGTTCCCCAGGGTTTATCTTCTGCTATTATGACATTAAATCTGCGGGAAGCCGAGAAATTTCTTTCCCATTCTGGGAGTGATTGTGGAATTGCCAATGTAAACATCGGAACTTCTGGAGCGGAAATCGGAGGCGCCTTTGGAGGCGAAAAAGAAACCGGAGGGGGAAGAGAGAGTGGTTCCGACGCCTGGAAGGCATATATGCGCCGTCAGACTAATACTATAAATTATGGGGCTACCCTTCCATTAGCACAAGGCATAAAATTTGATATCTGAAAAAATGTTAAAGTAATTGACGAGACATTTTATTAGATAACTTAAAATTGGTAACATGAAAAGACTAGCATTAACACTTGTGCTACTCAGTACTATTATTTATTCAGAAGCCCAGACAAGAGTAGCAATTCTTGGCGGGGTACATTCTTCAAGAGTTAATACAGAAGACCCATTTCCAAAAGATAATTTTGATGGCCGCACCGGACTGCATGCGGGTTTATTATTGGATGTACCTTTTTCTGAAAGATTTTCCCTGCAACCCTCTTTACAATTTGTACATAAAGGTTGGACGACAGATGCCGTAAACACATTTGCCCCTGAAGAGCAAAAGGTAAATTACCTGGAACTTCCATTGAATTTTGTATTTAAAGCTCCTCTGGGAACTGGAAATACAAAATTTCTTTTAGGCGCAGGTCCCTACGTTTCGGCTATGATTTCAGGCAAGGAGGTTATGGGTGGAGTTGAAAACGATGATCTTGACAAAGGCGATGGCCCAGGACAATACAAAGGATTTGATTATGGTTTTAACGCTTTGGCCGGATTTGAATTTGGACGCGTTTTCATAACTGCTAATTATTCACAGGGATTAAATGATTTTTATCGTTCCACTGGTTATATGGGCGATTACAGGCATCGCGTTTTTGGCGGTACCATTGGCTTTTTCCTGAACAGAGGAGCTCCAAGAGATAGAGATAAAGATGGGGTTATTGATAAAGAAGATGAATGCCCTGATGAACCAGGTACAGCCCTCACCAAAGGATGCCCAGATAGAGATGGAGATGGTATTGCTGATAAAGACGATCAGTGTCCAGACCAGGCGGGTACAGCTAAATACAATGGATGCCCGATTCCAGATTCTGATGGTGATGGTGTGAATGATGAAATGGATAAATGTCCTGATGTTCCCGGATTAGCGAAATATGAAGGCTGCCCGATTCCGGATTCTGATGGTGATGGTGTAAATGATGAAGAGGATAAATGTCCATCAGTAGCCGGTTTAGCACGTTATGATGGTTGCCCGATCCCGGATACCGATAACGATGGAATAAATGACGAAGAAGACCGGTGTCCAAGCCTGGCAGGAACAGCAGCTAATAATGGTTGTCCTGAGGTAAGTCCTAAACTGGGCGAAAGGGTTACCGGTTCAGCCCGCAGGGTTACATTTACAAATAATACAGGCACTACACTTACAGCAGCTTCTCAAAGAGCATTGGACGAAGTGGTCGGTATTATGAATGAAAATCCGGACATCCGCTTAACTGTTAATGCTCATACAGTTTCAGGTGGAGATGAAGATATGAATATGGAGAATACTCAAGCCCGTGCAGATGTGGTTAAGGCATACCTGGTTGAAAAAGGAATAGCTGAAACACGTATTACAACACAAGGCTTTGGTTCATCGCAGCCTATTGCCACAGGTACTTCTACAAGAAACAGAAGAGTGGATTTAACCCTGGGTTATCAATAATTATTAGTTTTTTATTCGTACTAAACTATAAACAGCTCCCCATTTGGGGGCTGTTTTTTTGTTTTAAAGCTCAGTTTCATTTGATTATGTAAAATAAAAAACCAATTTTTACGCTTTATAAGATCAATCCTTTAAAAACCAACTGCATCCATGAAAAAGTGCCTGTTTTTTCTCCTTATCTCCTTTTTATTAAGTTATGCCGGTTTTTCCCAGGCACGTATTGCGCTGGTTGGGGGCATCCACACTTCTACAGTCATTGAAAAGAATGATGTTCCAGGTTTTGATGAATTCAAAAAGGGTTATTCAAACCGAACGGGTGGGCATTTTGGAATTATAGCAGATCTGCCCCTTAACGGTTCTGACCGGTTTTCATTTCAACCGGGAATTATCTTTCAAAATAAAGGCAGAAAATATTTCAATAACGATACAAGTTCCTCTCCTGTTCAATCTCTTACTTATAACCAGTTAATTAATTATGTTGATCTCCCATTGAACCTGGTGGTAAAATTTCCGTTAAGTGCAAAAACGAAATTCATCATTGGAGCCGGCCCCTATTTAAGCGCTTTTTACAATGGAAAAGAAACCACCGAAACATTTTATAAAAATGGAGATTTTATAGAAGATAAGAATGAAGATCTTCCTGTTGGCAATGCAGAAGGCAAATATGCGGTTATCAATTATGGTATTGGCGCTTTGGCCGGCCTTGAATTTGGCCGTGTCATGCTAACCGCAAATGCCAGCCAGGGCTTAAACGATTTTTATCGTTCCCCAGATCATGACGGCAGTTTTCGACACCGGGTTATTGGGGCCACTTTAGGTATTTTCCTTGGGCAAAAGCCTTTACCTCCGGCACCGAAAGACAGGGACAAAGATGGTATTCCGGATACAGATGATGCGTGCCCGGATGAACCAGGAAATTCTATTACGAATGGCTGTCCGGATCGGGATGGAGATGGAATAGCTGATAAAGATGACAATTGCCCTGGTGAAGCTGGTACTAAAAAATATCTCGGTTGCCCTGTTCCTGATACAGATAAAGATGGTATCAATGATGAAAAAGATAAGTGCCCGGATACACCAGGATTGGCAAAATACGATGGCTGCCCCATACCAGATACGGATAATGATGGCATAAATGATGAGGAAGATCAATGTCCTGAAATCGCAGGGTTAGCAAAATATAAAGGATGCCCGATTCCTGATAGTGATAAGGATGGAATAAATGACGAAGAAGATAATTGTCCGCAGGTAGCTGGTGTTAAAGAGAATTATGGTTGCCCTCCGGTTGCTAAAGAAATAACAGAGAAAGTTGATAAAGCAGCCAGGCAGATACAATTTACGGTTAATAAAGCTGAACTGACGTCTGCTTCTTATAAGGTTCTGGATGAGGTAATAGCAATATTAAACCAGGATAAAACTTTAAAGCTTACTATTGAAGGTCATACTAGTGCAGATGGAAACAAATTATCAAACCAAAAACTGTCAGAACAGCGGGCAAATGCAGTCAAAGTATACCTTACATCTAAATACATAGATCCGGAAAGATTAACAGCTATAGGATATGGATCATCCAAACCGTTAAATGATGGAAAGACTTCGGTAGAAAGAAATCAAAACCGTAGAGTTCATTTAAAGTTGAGCAACTAATCCTGCACTACATACGTCAATAAAAAAAATAGTCCTGGAATGTTCCGGGACTGTTTTATATGGATGAGTGGTTTTTAGGAATGATTATTTATTAAGTTATTTGTAAGAATGAGGCCCCATATTTCACTACCCCTACATTAAATATTAAACACCAAGAAATGATTAAAACAATTAACAAGTCCTTTTTAATTCTGGCAGGTTTTAGCATGCTGCATTTTACCGCTAATGCACAAATGACAGTAAAAGATGAATTGCCTAGAGGATGGCATTTAAAAGATAGTAAAAAAGATGGATTTCATGGCATTAGCATTGAGCAGGCATATGAATTCGTTAAATCTAAAAATACCAGAGGTAAAACTATTATCGTGGCTGTAATAGATTCCGGCATTGATACAACGCATGAAGACTTGAAGCCAGTTTTATGGCGAAACCCGGGAGAAATTCCAGGCAATGGTATTGATGATGATAAAAACGGGTATGTAGATGATGTATATGGATGGAACTTCATCGGTGGTAAAGATGGAACAAACGTTAAAGTGGATAGTTATGAAATGGCCCGCGTATATCACAAATTCAAAAATAAATTTATCCAGGTAGAGGATCCATCTATACTTTCCGCAGAAGATAAAAAACTTTATAAAATGTGGCTACGGGCTGCAGAGCAGGTATCGGGTGATCCAAAAGAGCAACTGAACTTCATGTTAATCAAGAATGCATACAAAGAAGCCTTAAATGGTGACAGTGTAATGCAAAAGCTTTTAGGAAAAGCGACTTACCTGGGGAGCGATGTTGAAGCTTTTTCACCTGTTAATGAAGAGGGAACCAAAGCAAAAAGAAAGGTGTTAACGCTGTATCATGGATTAGGTATTGACCTGGATAGGAAGAATGCAGAAATACTCTCTGAAATTGACGAATATGTTTCTGGCCAGGAAAGAAAACTTGAAGCAGCAGAAAAAGCCCCACGTGATTATCGGGGAGAAATTGTAAAAGATAATTATTCAGATTTTAATGACCGTTTCTATGGTAATAATGATGTTATGGCCAACACGCCATTTCACGGAACACATGTATCTGGAATTATCGGGGCAGTTAGAAATAATAAAAAGGGAATGAACGGTGTAGCGGATAATGTAAAGATTATGACTATCCGTGCCGTTCCTGATGGAGATGAGCATGATAAAGATATTGCACTTGGAATTCGTTATGCTGTTGATAATGGTGCGCAGATAATTAATATGAGTTTTGGAAAAGGTTTTAGCCCGGAAAAAAAATGGGTGGATGAAGCTGTGAAATATGCAGAAGAACATGATGTTCTTCTGGTACACGCAGCTGGTAATGATGCATCAAATATTGATGAAGTGCAGAATTATCCACAACCAGCATTTGAATCTGATGGCTACCGCGCTCCTAACTGGATAACGGTTGGTGCTAGCAGTGATGCAGCTGAAGGTAGTTTTACAGCCAGTTTTTCAAACTATGGCAAAACTGAAGTAGATGTTTTTGCCCCAGGAGTAAAAATTTATTCAACAATACCGGGTGGTAATACCTATGGTAATGCCCAGGGAACCAGTATGGCATCTCCAGTTGTAGCAGGTGTGGCTGCATTCATTCTTTCCTATTATCCTGAATTAAGCGCCAAACAGGTTAAATATGTAATTGAAAAAACTGCTGGAAACCCAGGTGAAAAAATTAATAAACCGGGTACTGAAGATTTGGTTGATTTCAGTGAGATCAGTAAGAATGGCGGTATAGTTAACGCTTATGAAGCAATAAAACTGGCATCAACCTTAAAGGGAGAAAGAAAAACCACTACTGTAAAAACCAAAAGTACTGTTAGCCCTCAAAAGAAAAATTAATACCTTCACAAATAAAAGAAAGCCTCCTGCAAAAAATGCATGGGGCTTTTTCTTTTTGAATGTATATTTTAGATGTTCATTTATTATAAATATTAAAATGACCAGACCCGATCTAACTCAAGTCCCATCCTTTTACCATGGCTATATTAACCTTGTTAAGGAAGATGATCTTTTTTCAGCTTTTCGCATGCAGGAACCTGTTATAAAAGAATTTTTATTGGTTATTCCGGAACAAAAACACTTGTATCGCTATGCACCGGGAAAATGGACAGTCAAAGAAATACTTCAACATATGATCGATGCAGAAAGAATATTTAGTTACCGCGCACTTTGTTTCGCCCGGAAAGATCCTTACCCTATTCCAGGATTTGATGAAAAGGATTATGTGAGTGCATCATTTGCTAATGAAAAAAAATGGATGCAAATGGTAAATGAATTAATCGCTGTTAGAAAATCAACCGAATTATTATATTCATCGTTTAATGATGAACAATTAAAAAGTTCTGGTATTGCAAATAATTCATCAAATTATGTTTTAGGTTGGGGTTTTATTGCTATAGGTCATCTGGCTCACCACCTGCATATCATTCAACAACGGTATATGAATTGATCTGAACTTTTATTCCGGCAAACTTTCTTCTAAACCGCCCGTTATTTTTTCCGGTTCATCTAATTGGCTTCCTATGGATTTATTTTTTTTCATACGCCATATTTGTATTAAAGCGGTTATTCCAAATATAAAACCTATTATATAATTGAGCACATGTTGATTAGCATTCAGGTTTTCTACCAATAACAGCCCACCAAAAATAAAAATACAGTTTCCTATGAAAGTTCCAATTCCGATCCCAGAGATGTACAGATAATAATGATCTTGCCGCGGTAAAAGAATTTTTTTTGTGAAGAGTATGGCACTCCAACCAAACCAAAAGGGTATCTGAACGGGATTCACAGCACACATAATAACACCTAACCAAAAACGAGGCAGTGTACTGCTAAGAATTATATTATCATTCTGCGTGGTACTAAGAGCAGCATAAAAACTGGAAACTGCTAATGCAATAAGAATGGCCAGTGTCACCCACTCCAGTATGCGCAACAATTTTTCCTGTCGGCGCACCCAATCTATTGCTACAAGTGAAATTCTTACATAAATTACTTCTACCAATAAAGAACCCAATGAAAATAAAAGTGCCTGCTTATACCCATTTGAAATAGAGATTTGCATCGCGGCAATGTTTAAGGTGCCAAGTGGTAGGGAACCCAGAAAACTTACGATCATTCCGGTGATGAAAACTTTTACCAATGGATGCATCCGGCAAAAATAAGATGGCGTATTAAATTATCAACATAATCATCACTTCAACGGGCAAATATGGATAGATCTACCTTAACTTCATCAGCTAGTGAAATACTTCTCCCACCCAAATTAAAATCTCTCCTGTTTACTGTAAATACACCTTGAAATAAATAGCCATTATTTAAAGACTTAACTGTAAACGGAAACTTAATTTCCTTATTGATGCCTTTAATAGTGAGAATTCCAAACATATAAAGATGATCTGTTGAATTGGTTAGTGTTACTTTGGTTGACTTGAAATGTATATCAGGAAATTTTTCAACAACAAAATATTCTTCTTTTCTGAGGTGATTATCACGGGCAGTAATATCCGTATCAATCGTTGCGGCTGTTACAGTTACATCAAATTCACTGGCAATCGGGTTTATAGTATCATAAAGTATGGTGCCTGAAAGACCTTTAAAACTGCCAGCTGTATTGATCCCAAAGTTTTTAATGATAAACTTCACTGCAGAACCATCATCAAACGGTTTTAAAGATTGGGCCGAAATAAAACTGGAAATAAAGATGAAGACAAATGCACTGATTATTTTTTTCATACTCATTAAAAATTGATACGGTTCCAAACTTTTACAAATAACGAATCTCACCCACATTTGGTTGCTTAAAAAAGGAGAAAACATCCTTAATTTATAAGGTCAGTCAAATTTTTCAAGCAGCTTAAAATGGGCTCTTGCCTGATTCAAAAAACGATACCCTTTTATAAATGGCCAGTAAGTAGTTCCATTTTTATGGTTGTATTTGCTGATCTGGTATAAAATTTTCCAATGCTTTAAAATTTCAGCATAAGCCTGAAACAAAGTTTGGTTATTATCATAAATATGATTTGGTTCAGCACCACATCCATTAAATTCAATTATCGAATAACTATGGCCTTGTTTCAACGCTTCTAAGGAGGAGCACTTAATATCGTACCGCCCATAGAAAAAACTTTTGCTGAAATGACTCAGTTTATCAAAAATGGTCAACAATCTATCGTCTATTTCTGTAGTCAGGTTTATGAAACGGGCACCACGGTTATGGTTACCTGCATAAGAAAGATAAAAGTGTTTACCAAATTCAAGCACCCGGTCAAGCCGGTGTTCATGCCGGTGCTTCATTTCTTCCAACCGGCGGGAAGCTCTTGGATGCTGTAAAATTAATTCCCATAAAGTGCTTTTTCCATCTCCGGTAACTTCCAGTAATTCTTTCTGGATCATTCCACTGATTACTCCTTTTTCTTGCGCAGGATGCCGGTAGTAAAAAACACTCAATTCTATAGGTAAATCAATCAGGCTCTGAATAATGTACTCCACCGGCATGCGCTCATGATATTTTCTCAATTGTTCACGGGCATCAATTTTGCGAAATAGAATTCCTTTCATTCCCACATCTGGTTTTACAATAAAAGGATATGTAAACTCATTTTCTGAAAGCTTTATTTCAATTTCTTCAAAAGGCAGGTCAGGTGATATATAAATGGTTAATGGAAAAGTACCTGGCGGTAATTGATCGTACATTTCCCGCTTACTTTCTCCTTCAAAACCACCAAAAGTTAAAGTAGGATTGGAAGGACTGAAAAACCATACAGACCTGGCTTTTATACAATACCAAGCCCAAACAAAACTTATTGGAAAATATAAAATTTTAAATGGCCATTTCTCCCAATCAGTTATCCTGTCTAATAAATTTGCTTTAACCATAGCTAATCCGGCAAAAATAACAGGAATGAGGCAATTAGACAATTACGCAATCAGGCAATTTGACAATGAGGCAAAATGCTCATTAGAAATACAAAATGAAAAAGGTAAATGCAAAAACCTAATTCATTCATTTTAACCAGTCAGGATTATTACACCATATCATTTTTGACTTTAACTTTTAAATTTTAAATTTTTTACTTCTTTCCAAACTGTTTTCTTATGAGTGTACATTGGGTTTATGCCGTTATTCGTTATTATTGCATTCAATATTTATAAGTTTTACTTACAGGTTATTATATGAACATACCTACAGTTGCAGATTTATTTGCCAATGGTCAATCACCAGAAATTTTATTTTGGGTTGGCTGCGCCGGAAGTTTTGACCAGCGTGCACAAAAAATTACTAAAGCCTTTGTTACCATACTTGAGAAAATAGGAATTAATTATGCTATTCTTGGAAAGGAGGAAATGTGTACCGGTGATCCGGTACGCCGTGCCGGTAATGAGTTTATGTTCCAGATGATGGCTTATCAGAATATTCAGCTATTGAATAATTATGGAATAAAAAAAATCGTTACCGCATGCCCACATTGTATTAATATTATCAAAAATGAATACCCTGAATTAGGTGGTGAGTATGAAGTGATACATCATTCTACTTTTTTACAACAATTAATTGATGAAGGTAAAATCAGGTTAAAGAATGAAGGTAATTTTAAAGGCAAAAAGATTACATTTCATGATAGCTGTTACCTGGGCAGGGCAAACAATATATACGATGCTCCACGTAACGTACTGCAAGCTCTTGATGCGGAGTTGGTTGAAATGAAAAGATGCCGATCAAACGGACTTTGTT
>JACCYQ010000106.1 GCA_013696395.1 Chitinophagaceae bacterium | reverse complement strand
TTTTTTATAACTAAAGTGAAGATCCTGGATATTTATCATAGACAGTGTTTTACTGTACTACTTTAATAGTACACTACAAATGTATAACTTCATTTCAATAAAACAAATTTTTTAAAAAAATAGTGTGTTTAGGGTAATCGCTCCTTAAAAAGGGCATGTGTGGAGGATAGGTGCTTGTTCCTTTCCTGTGCGGGTATCAAATATCCTAAGAGGCTTAATCAATTGCCCACATTCAAATAGAGAATAGCCCGTTTTGAAACGTACCGAAAAAAGAATAATAAATTCTGGCCAAAAGAAAGAGGTGAGCAGGAAGAAATATTATTATCCCTGATTAAAAGAGAAAGGCTTGCAAATTTACTGGAACGATTACTGGATGAAGAAGAATTTCTTTCGCCCGGCGGTATCAGGGCGCTTTCCAAATACCATCTATAACATCCATATTCAGTTTCCGTACATGGAAGCCACCCATACCATAAGCTATAATCCCGGCGATTCCACATCAGAGATTTTTGGAGGCAATTCAAACTGGAGGGGTCCGGTGTGGATACCGATCAATTTTCTTATTGTAGAATCGTTAGCCAGGCTGCAGATGAACTCACCAAAAGAGTGATTCATTTATTTGAAAAAAAATGAAAAAGGCAACCGGAGTATCTATGGCCAGTACAATGATTTTTATAAATGGAAAGAAAATAAAGATCTGATCCTTTTTTATAAATTTTTTAATGGGGATACCGGACAGGGTTTAGGTGCCAGTCATCAAACAGGATGGACAGCCTTAGTAGCCCGGCTAATCTCATCGTTACATGTTAAAAAGGAAAGTGTGGAATTTGTAAAATAATTTCATCTTCCTTTTTTATCATATTTAATTTGGTTGCCTGGCTTTTTCAAGTAATCTTTCCCTGATCACTTTTTCAAAAGCCTTCTTAGGAATTGCCCCGGTTTGTACCATTGGCGCTTCATTCATGGGAATAAATAAAAAAGTAGGAATACTTTGAATGCCGAACATAGCCGACATTTCTTCTTCTTTTTCCGTATCAACTTTATAGATCGTCAATTCTCCTTCAAACTCTGCGGACAATTCTTCCAACACAGGGGCCACTGTTTTACAAGGACCACACCAGTCTGCGTAAAAATCTATAATAGCAGGAGTGCTACCCTGGTAGTTCCATTCTTTTTCATTCTCATAATCAAAAATCTTGTCTTTAAAATCCTGAAGCGTTAAATTAATTACTGGCATATTATAAAATTGAAATGAATAAATAATTATTTAAAAAAAGAAACAAGTATCATGCCCGGCATTAAATAATGCAGCAATATGGTTTACAGCATACTTTTTCATAAGGCATATTTATTGCACGCTCCTAACCTTTTACCTAAAATGATTATTATGAATGGATATCACACCTTTAAGACCTGTATTGATGCATGCCTGCAATGCGCTGCTGTTTGTAACCATTGTGCCAGTTCCTGTACGCAGGAAGATGATGTAAAAATGATGGCCAAATGTATTCAACTGGATATGGAATGTGCTGCCATTTGTTATGCAGCCGCCCAATTAATGAGCCTGGGTAGTGAAAAATCAAAAGAGATTTGTGCAATCTGTGCCGAAATCTGTGAAAAATGTGGGGCAGAATGTGGCAAACACAAGAATAAACATTGTCAGGAATGTGCTGAAATGTGTCGGAAATGCGCTGAAGAATGCAGGAAGATGTAAAATAAATGTAAAACGCTATAACCAAATGATTATAGCGTTTTATTTTAAATGATACATATCCATTAATTATATTAATTTAAGAATTATTTCAAGATTTTATTGAATTAATCCTGCCAAAATCAATAATGGAATGGACAGTAACAATACCGCAACTTCAGCGGCGAATTTCAACTTTTCCATTTTAAAAAGTTTGTGCTTATAAAATATAAGCGGTTAACAAATTTGATTGCCCCACAAAGATGATAAGGAAAACAAACCTTGTCAATGGAAAGAATACTGAATTGAAACAAATACAGGCTGAATTGATTAAATCAATACATGCAAAGTTCATTTTGCATTACCTGTTTTTGCATCCAATATTTACAGATCAATTCATTCATTTTAAAACATAACAGTTCATCCAACATTCTTAACAATTCATCCTGCCTGATTTAATTGTGTGATATAAAAAAGTAAATTAGGGGTACGATAGCATGAAACCCTTATTGTATTCTAAAAACGAGTGGATGATCATGATGATCATCATTCCACCTAAAGGAGTTCAGGCTCCTTTTATTCTGTATGTTGAAATTTGTTTCGACCGACTTAAACCAAACACTTATTTAGTAGGTTTGAAGAACATTTAAACAGCAGGAAATTTACAGATGATTATAAAAGAAGTGCATCTTTATACAAACGATTTAAATGAAACAAAATATTTCTATGGTAAAGAAATGTCTTTTAACATAGCTGAACAAACCATGGATTCTTTCAGTTTCAAAGCGGGTGATTCGCTGGTTATCTTTCATGAAATAAAAAATGAAAAAACCTGTTTATCACTTTGCTTTTCATATACCTAATAATAA
>JACCYQ010000090.1 GCA_013696395.1 Chitinophagaceae bacterium | reverse complement strand
AAACCGGATGGAAATTTGTATTCGGAACAGCTTTTCTCCACCGAAGGTTTTTCCAACGACTATTCTCTTTTATATCATGTGCATCCGCCCACACAAATTATTAAAGCCGAACCGCAGGTAGATGTATCGCCCCATATTGCCGAAGAAAAAATGCTGCAGCACCGCAGTTTCGACGGATTTCGCATCAAACCGGAAAAAGATTTTTTGCAAAGTCGCAAAGCTGTATTGGTGAACAACGATTGCCATATTGTACTTGCAGCCCCACAGGAAAGCACAACCGAATATTTTTACAAGAACACCGATGCCGATGAGATCATCTTTATTCACGAGGGGAGTGGTATGTTGAAAACGCCGTATGGTGAACTGATTTTTGGTTATGGCGATTACCTGGTTATTCCACGGGGCACTATTTACCAAATACATTTCAATGATAGCCAGAACCGTTTGTTTATTGTTGAATCCTTCAGCCCGGTACGTTTTCCTAAACGCTATCAAAGCAAATATGGCCAGTTGCTGGAGAACTCACCTTTTTGTGAAAGAGATATCAGGCCGCCGCAAAACCTGGTTACCAATGATGTTAAAGGCGATTTCCTGATCAAAGCCAAAAAGAAGGGGATGTTATACGGCCTGCATTATGGCACCCATCCTTTTGATGTGGTTGGTTGGGATGGACAATGTTATCCTTTTGCATTTTCCATTCACGATTTTGAACCCATTACCGGGCGTGTTCATCAACCACCGCCCGTGCACCAGACTTTTGAGGCTAATAATTTTGTGGTTTGCTCCTTTGTGCCGCGTTTGTATGATTATCATCCCGACGCCATTCCGGCCCCCTATAATCACAGTAATATAGATAGTGATGAATTGCTGTATTATGTGGATGGAGATTTTATGAGCCGTAAAAAAGTTACCCGCGGCATGATCACCTTGCATCCGGCCGGCATTCCGCACGGGCCACACCCTGGCGCTGTTGAAAAAAGCATCGGGGCCAAAGAAACAAAGGAACTGGCTGTGATGGTGGATACCTTTCATCCATTAATGATCACCCGCGAGGCTTTAGATATTGAAAATAATGATTATGTTATGAGCTGGGCAGAGTGATTCCAGTTTAGAAGTGCCCTCATTTTTCATTCATAAATCTCATTATCTTTAATAATATTCATTAAGTAAAATCATTCAATATGTTGAAATTAGGCGAATTAAAAGAAGGCGATACGGTCAGAATAGAAGATGAGGGAGTATCGAGAGAGGGAACCGTTGTTAAAATCAGTCGCGAAGAACATCAGGCACTGATCAATAATGGGGTTCAGGAATTCTGGTACGATCTTGAACAGATTTACCCAGTGCTGCTTGATGATGAACAACTGGTTCGATTGGGTTTTGAAAAGGAGGTGGATGGTCAGGCTATTAAATATATGAAAGGACCTTTCAGAATTGTAATCAATGACAACAACTTTTCTGATATTGAAATGTGGTACCGGGAAGACAGGCGGCATTTTAATACGCCTATCGGCGTGCATCATTTACAAAACCTTTATCATGATATGACCAAGGTGTATCTTGAAATGCCCTGAATTGAAAAGTTTTATAATAAAATAATCGAAATCAACCCCTTTTACTCCTGCAAAAGGAAAAAAGATTCTGCTTTTTTTATTTTTAAGGATAATCCTCCTATCTTTGCGCTCCCAAAAATTTATGTCGAAACAACCTTTAATCAAGCAGGATGGAGTAATAGTTGAAGCTTTATCGAACGCCATGTTCCGGGTAAAACTGGAAAACGGACACGAAATACTGGCAACAATTTCAGGAAAAATGAGGATGCATTATATCCGAATTTTACCTGGCGATAAGGTGGGAGTGGAGATGAGCCCATACGACTTAAGCAGGGGAAGAATCATTTTCAGGTATAAATAAGGTAACAATTTGCACGTGCAGGTTGAAACCGGAAATTGAAATAAATAAAATAAAGATGAAAGTAAGAGCATCCATAAAAAAACGCAGTGTTGATTGCAAATTCGTTCGCAGGAAGGGCAGGTTATATGTGATCAATAAAAAGAATCCCCGCTTCAAGCAGCGCCAGGGATAAAAAAGCAGCGAGTAACCGGAAACTAACCTGGTTACTCAAAATCAGTAAATAGTAAATCTAAAAATCAAAAAAGAATATGGCTCGTATTGCCGGGGTTGACTTACCTAAAAACAAAAGAGGCGAAATAGGACTTACCTATATTTATGGTATTGGCCCTTCGACCGCTAAATATATACTTGACAAAGCTAGCATTGATCGCAGCAAGAAAGTAAACCAGTGGGATGATGATGAATTAAACGCCATCCGTACAACGATTACTGAAGAGTTCAAGGTAGAAGGTCAGCTTAGATCCGAAGTGCAAATGAGTATTAAACGTTTACTGGATATCGCCTGTTACCGTGGCTTGCGCCATCGTAAAGGATTACCGGTTCGCGGCCAACGTACTAAAACAAATAGCCGTACCAGGAAGGGTAAACGTAAAACAGTAGCCGGTAAAAAGAAGGCAACCAAGAAATAAACACATCCTGAGCTCGAAGCAAATGCTTTGGGCTTTTGGTTTTTATTTATAGGCACATTAATTAGAATCAATTTCGGAAACCCGGTGCAGGTGGAGGGTTGATTCACATCTTGCTAAAACAAGATGATTTTAAAAACATTTTAAAGATTACCTCGAAAGAATCATGGCAAAACAACAATTAAGCGCAAAAGCCGCTGCAAAAAAAAGAGTAGTAAAAGTGGAATCCTATGGCGATGCACACGTTACTGCCAGTTTCAACAACATCATTATCAGTTTGACCAACAAGAGCGGCCAGGTAATTTCCTGGAGCAGTGCGGGTAAAATGGGTTTCAGGGGTTCTAAAAAGAATACACCATATGCAGCCCAGATGGCCGCAGCAGATGCAGCAAAAGTTGCCCTCGATGCAGGTTTAAGAAAAGTGGATGTATTTGTAAAAGGTCCGGGTTCTGGCCGTGAAGGTGCTATCCGTGCCATAGCAAATTCTGGTATTGAAGTGGTGATGATCAAGGATATTACTCCTTTACCACATAATGGTTGCCGTCCTCCTAAGAAAAGAAGAGTTTAACATTTAGCGGTTTACTGCTCAATATTTTTATTAACGGGTGTATGATTCATTTTTAAAGATTTTTACTGATCATACATCGAAACTAAAAAATCTGATAAACAATTATGGCAAGGTACACAGGTCCAAAGACCAAAATTTCCCGAATTTTCGGCGAGCCTATTTTAGGCAATGGCAAATGGTTGGGTAAAAACAGCAACCCTCCGGGCCAGCATGGTGCACAGCGTAAGCGTAAAAGTTTAGGCGAATATGCATTACAGTTACGTGAAAAGCAAAAGGCCAAGTATACTTATGGTTTGCTTGAAAAACAATTCCGCAAAACTTTTGAAGAAGCTGAAAGACGCCGTGGTGTTACCGGGCAGGTTTTGATTCAGTTACTGGAAGCCCGATTGGATAACGTTGTATTTCGTTTAGGCATTGCACCTTCACGTCCTGCAGCTCGCCAGCTTGTTACCCACAAGCATATTGCTGTGAATGATATGGTAGTAAATATTCCTTCATTCCAGGTTAAACCAGGAGACGTTATTACATTGAAAGAAAAAACTAAAGGAAATGCGGGTATCACCAGCCAGATGGGTAGTAAGAATCCTAAATTTGGTTGGTTAGATTACAGCGAAGCTGATATGAAGGGTACTTTCTTAACATACCCGGAAAGAGAAAATGTGCCTGAAAACATCAAAGAATCTTTGATCGTGGAATTGTATAGTAAGTAAGCTTAGCTTTCTTGCAAATCAGCAAATCTAAAACAGCGAAAGGTGCAAACCCTGGCTGACATTTTAAATTAAAAATTTTAAACTCAGATATGGCCATTTTAAATTTTCAGAAACCGGATAAGATCATTTTACAAAAAGTGAATGACTTTGAAGCTCAGTTCGAGTTTCGCCCGCTGGAACCCGGCTATGCCGTTACCATTGGTAATTCCCTTCGCCGTGTATTATTAAATTCATTGGAAGGTTATGCAATTGTAGGTGTGAAGATTGAAGGTGTGGATCATGAATTTGCGACCATCAAAGGTATAACGGAAGACGTTGTAGAAATTCTATTGAACGTAAAACAAGTACGCCTGAAAAAAATCGTGGATCACGAAGTAGCGCATGAGAAGATCATGTTGTCTATCAAAAATAAAACGGAGTTCACTGCGGGTATGATCGGGGAGGGAACCTCATCTTTCCAGGTTATGAATCCGGATCTGCTGATCTGCACATTGGATTCTTCAGTGAAACTGGATATTGAATTCACTATCAGCAAAGGACGCGGATATGTACCTTCCGAGGAAAACAAACCAAAGGACGCTCCATTGAGCCTGATCCCGATCGATGCTATTTACACACCTATCAAGAATGTGAAATACACCATCGAAAATACTCGTGTGGAACAGCGCACAGATTATGAAAAGCTGATTATGGAAGTGATTACCGATGGTACCATTCATCCTGAAGAAGCAGTTAAACAAGCCAGCCGCATTTTGATCCAGCACCTTATGATCATTACGGATGAAAACATCACGTTCGATAATAAGGAAGAAAAGAAAGAAGACCTTGTGGATGAACAAACTTTGCAATTGCGTAAAGTATTGAAGACGCCATTGGAAGATCTGGATCTGAGTGTTAGAGCATTCAACTGCCTGAAAGCTGCCAAGATTAATTCTTTGAGCGAGCTGGTTCAATACGAGCAGGAGGACCTGATGAAATTCCGCAACTTCGGACAAAAATCTTTATCTGAAATTGAGCAGGTATTGAACGAAAGAGGGTTGCATTTTGGAATGGACCTGGCCAAACTGGGTGTTGATGCGGAAGATTTCTAATTAAACAATGTGCGAGTATAAATAGCCAAAAGCTTTTATCATTCAATCACCATAAAAGTAGGCTGCAACTCCTTGACACGGTGCAGCCGAATATTTAATCACTTAACCTGGCAGCCATAATTGCTGGTTACAAATTTCAATCGTCATGCGTCACGGAGATAAAGTAAATAATTTGGGAAGAAAGAAAGCACACAGAGATGCGTTGCTGATGAATCTTTCAAATCAATTGATCGAATATAAAAGAATTGTAACGACTGTTGCAAAAGCAAAGGCGTTAAGAATATATGTTGAACCGCTGATCACTAAGAGCAAAGAAAATACAACGCATCAGCGCCGTGTAGTTTTCAGCCACCTGCAAAGTAAAGAAGCTATCAAAGAGTTGTTCGATGTAATCAGTCCAAAGATTGCCGGTCGTCCTGGTGGTTATACCCGCATCATTAAGTTAGGAGCTAGAACAGGTGATAATGCAGAAATGGCCATGATCGAGTTAGTAGATTACAACGAGATATATGGTAAAGGAAAAAGTGAAGCAAAAGAACCAGCCAAACGTACACGTCGTGCAGGCAGCCGTAAAAAAGCAGGTGATGAAACGGCAACTGCTTCTCCGGATGCCAAAGCAAAAAAAGCAACTAAAAAAGAAGCTGATGACCTGACTAAAATTGAAGGTATAGGTCCAAAAGT
>JACCYQ010000087.1 GCA_013696395.1 Chitinophagaceae bacterium | reverse complement strand
CCATGAATTACTTTAAGAATTCAACTAATCCGAAAGGTGAAACCCAGTTTGAATTTAAAGTTGGGGATTTTGAATTCAATGCACTGAATTTCGAATATCTCGTTATCAGTAATTCAATGGCACAGTTCAAAGGCACTGGAAAAATTATAGGTGGACAAAGCGGTATTGGATTTACAATGACAGTAACCGATGGTGATATTGACGGAACCGGGGTTGATAAGATCAGAATGAAAATCTATAATAAAAATAACGGTGCAATAATTTATGATAATCAACCTGGGGCAAGTGATGCGGCCTTGCCAACACAGGCAGTTGGAGCAAATAGTGCTATTGTGATCAGTGGAACTAATTCGAGTTTGACATCTGTTAATACATCTCAAAAAGCAGAAATGGAAACAACAGCTCCTGAAGTTTCAAATGAGCTTGATGTGATTGCATTCCCAAATCCAAGTTTAAATAATTTTTCTATAACAGTACAAGCGGATGCAAAAGAAAAGATAGCAATGCAGGTAATGGATATGTATGGAAGAATAATTGAAACTAGAAATGTAAATGCGAATTCAATTACAAGGTTTGGTGATCGATACAGGCCGGGGACTTATTTTATCAGAATACAACAAGGTAAAGAGCATAAAGAAATAAAACTGATCAAGCTATCTGACTGATCAGCAACATCCCCAACAAAAACTGCCCTGATTTTACCAGGGCAGTTTTTTTTATTTTGCAACGTTAATTTCAATTAAAATCAAATCATTTATTTTAATAAACTTTTTAACAAAAGCAACTATTTATATTCCCCAAAAACCTCCCGTAATGTATCGGCAATTTCTCCCAGCGTACAATTATTTTCAACCGCTTCAATCACAATCGGCATCAGGTTTTCTCCGGATGAAGCTTTATCGTTCAACTCCTGCAAAATGGCATCGCATTTGCCGGGGTTTCTTTGCTGCCTGAGTTGTTGAAGTTTTTCAGTTTGCACCTGGCGGATATTATCATCGATCTTGAAAGGTGGAATGTTATTTGGTTCGTCGGATTGAAATTTGTTAACGCCTACAATGATCTTTTCGCCTGTTTCAATTTGTCGCTGGTATTCGTATGCACTGCGGGCAATTTCATCCTGCATAAAATGTTGTTCAATAGCCTGGACACTTCCACCCATTAAATCAATTTTTGCAACCAGTTCCCATGCTTTTTCTTCAACCTCATTGGTGAGTGCTTCAACAAAATAAGAACCTGCCAGTGGGTCGGCCGTATCCGCCACGCCACTTTCAAAAGCAACGATCTGTTGCGTACGCAATGCGATGCGGGCGGCTTCTTCCGTAGGTAAACTAAGCGCTTCATCATAACCGTTAGTATGCAGGGATTGCGTGCCTCCCAGCACGGCGGCTAGTGTTTGGATGGTTACTCTCGAAATATTGTTTTGCGGTTGTTGCGCGGTTAAAGTGCTTCCCCCGGTTTGGGTATGAAAACGGAGCATCATAGCTTTGGGATCGGTGGCGCCCAATTCCTTCATTATCTTAGCCCACATTCTGCGTGTTGCACGGAACTTTGCCACTTCTTCAAATAAGTTGTTATGGGCATTAAAAAAAAATGACAACCGTTTGCCAAATACATTTATATCCAATCCTTTTTCAATAGCTGCTTTCACATATGCCTTTCCGTTACTAAGTGTGAACGCAATTTCCTGCACTGCGGTGCTTCCTGCCTCCCGGATATGATAACCGGAAATGGATATCGTATTCCATTTAGGTAATTCATGACTGCACCATTCAAAAATATCAGTAATGATGCGCATGGAAGGTTTGGGCGGATAAATATAAGTTCCCCTGGCCGCGTATTCTTTTAAAATATCATTTTGAATGGTACCTGTAATTTTTGAAAGATCGGCACCTTGTTTTTTTGCAAGCGCTACATAAAATGCCAGCAAAATAAACCCCGTGGCATTGATCGTCATACTAGTTGAAACATCCTGCAAACGAATGCCATCAAATAAGGTTTCTATATCGCGAAGACTGTCAATAGCCACCCCTGCTTTTCCAACTTCACCTTCAGATAGTGCATGATCGCTGTCATAACCAATTTGCGTGGGCAAATCGAATGCAACGCTCAAACCATTCACACCATTTTTTAAAAGGTAATGATATCGTTTATTACTTTCTTCGGCGGTTGAAAATCCCGCATATTGCCTCATGGTCCATAAGCGGCCCCGATACATATCCGCCTGCACGCCGCGGGTATATGGAAATTGACCGGGCAACTCCTCAAAATTTTCAAGTGATGGCGCTTTCGGAACATCATCCGACATATACAATTTTTTTATCGCGATGCCACTGTCCGTAATTTTTTTATCAGCCGCCATGATATTACATTTAAAAAAAATGAATGGTGCAGAATCAACCAAACCAATCAGTGCATTAGTTTTTTAGCTTCATAATTCAAAGCCTCAGAAACAATAGTATGTAAAGTTCCTTTTTGTTGATTCATCACAAAGTCCAGCAATCTTTTATTCAGGTCAATACCTTTTGCATCCTGGGGCATGGAAGTGGCAACCTGGTTTATAATAAGCATGTTCTGATCCTTTAAGTTGCGGATAGCATCCCAGGCTGCGGCACTAACATAAATTTGTTGCGAAGTGTTATATTCAACTTCTTGTTTAATACTTTCCGTGAGCAATGACTGCATTTCTTTTGCACTCAGTCCGGGTTGACTGGCACGACTTATCAGGTTGGGTAAAGCAATGCGATCAGCTAAAACAATCAGGCGTTCGTAGGCCTGTAATTGCAATGGGCGGGTGCTATCCCCCGGCGCGGTTGTTTCAGCCTTTTTTTTCGTTCTTTCTTTATTAAAAATAAAAAACGTGACTAACGATATTAATAATGCTGCTGAAGCTACAATGAGGCTGATCATATTATCATCCATAAAACAATTATTTGGCGCAAAAATAAGGTAATACCGATTGGATTTCATAGTTACTACAAACGGTACTTACTAAAGCCAATCGCACCAAGGCTTTGCTTGAATTTCAGCCCCCGCACATTGAACTAAAATGAAATTCAGTTTGGTATAAGATGTTAAACACACGCTTATTGCTTTAACAATCCCCAATTGGTTTCCCGAAGGATTGTGCTTAAATTTGCATTCAAAACTTATTGATGGAAGCTACTTTAAATATCCCTGTAACATTTACGGAAGGTGCAATCAAGGAACTTACCCGGTTGGTGCATGAGCCTGGTTTTGACCAAACGCAAAAACTGCGCATAGGCGTAAAGGGTGGTGGTTGTTCCGGGATGACTTATATTTTAGGTTTTGATAAGAAAGATGAAAATGACACTGAATTTGACATTGCAGGCATTCAATGTGTAATGAATACCTCGCATGAACTTTATCTTTCCGGAATGCTTATTGATTGGGAAAATGGTTTAAATAACAGGGGTTTTACATTCAAAAATCCGAATGCCAGTACAACCTGCGGTTGCGGAACAAGCTTTGGTGTATAAATATTTTCATTTTGTAAATTATGAGGCTGTCTCAAAAGTAGGCAGTCTCTTTTTTATTTTCAGTAAAGTGGGCGGGTTTATTCACAAAACCATGTAGATAAGTTTTGTTCTATTTAAATGCAATAAATTGGATGATAATTTTGTCTAATTAATATGGCAAAACGTATACTCAGTGTAGCTTTTAAGGCATACCAGCAACACC
>JACCYQ010000078.1 GCA_013696395.1 Chitinophagaceae bacterium | reverse complement strand
CAGATGCTTCGTCAGATGCGAGACGACGAATCGAATGAACACTCTTACTAAACAAGTCATTCAATATCTTATTCCCACGATAAACCAACCGAAGGTCATCCAGATCTGTAAATTCTCTTTTTTGCATTCGCAAAAAAAGTAAATTTTACAGAAATGTGTCCACACGATAGGTTTCTACGGGACTTGCTTTTTTACGGGCCATCCTGGTTACCTGTTATACAACTGAAAATAATTTAAAAATTGGTGTTCGCCTTTAATTTAAATACCATTCATCATAGCATACATTTTCAATATCATTTTTAACAGTGATTAACTATCGTATTATACTGTTTCGATAGTTATTATTCAGGTTTCAGGTGTTTGTTAAAAAATTAACATTCCTGGAATACCCGTTGGTGGAAAATGGGTATGCATGTGTGTTTGTGTACTTTACCTTGAGGATTAAATTGTTTATTATGAAAAATATTATGCTATTGTTCATCTTATTATTTTCTATAAGCCTTTATGCCAATGAACCTCCCCGTGTAGATAAAATTATTCTGAATGTCTTTAAAAAGGCATTCCCCCAGGCATCATCCGTTGACTGGGAAAAAGATGGTGCTTTATGGGTTGCTTGTTTTAAAGATCAAGACAAAATGAATATTTTATATTTCAATCATGAAGCAGAAGTGGTTAAATCACGCCGTTATTACCAAGAAGATGGTTTGCCTGCTTTCATCCTTGCAAGACTTCTTAAAAGATATGAAGGCAAAACAATACATGGTGTTACTGAGATAACCGTCGGTGGCAGGGTAACTTATTCCATAATAATGCAGGATGCAAAGAAATGGTACCAGATTGATGCTAATTGCGATGGCGTAATGCAACAGGTGAAAAGTTTTAGGAAAGCCTAAAATACTTGCTGGTTTTCGGACTTTAATTTATACAGATTATTTTTTTGCGGTGAATGGTGTATGAATCATTTATCATCTTGTACCGTTATTGGGATCATGCAACGCATGTTTCATAACATGTCTTGCATAAGATCGGGATGAATTGTTAATTACCTTACTTGCACCTTCATCTTTCCACAGGTACCAGTTTCTTTTGCTGTTATTTCTTGATGACCTGGATTCCTTAAACCATGCATGCTGATCAGAAGTATGATTGGGTACCAAATCAATAACCAGTTTCATATTTCTTTTATGTATTTCAGTTAAGAGTTCTTCAATATCCTGCATGGTTCCGAAAATGGGATCAGTATTGGTATAATCAGAAATATCATAACCAAGATCTTTCATTGGTGAAGGATAGAAGGGCGTAATCTAAATCGTATTTACGCCAAGCCATTTGATATAATCAAGTCTTTTTAAAACTCCTTTTATATCGCCGATACCATCCCCGTTACTATCCTGGAAAGATCGAATGTAAACTTCATAAATTATTCCTTCCTGCCACCATGCATATTTATTTTGACTCATCGTTTTTCCATTTTTATGAGAACATGTATGAAAATGATACATGCAATTCATGAGCCGTATAGATTAAAAAAAAGGAATGCTGTTTGATAACTAAGAATAAAAAAAGGGAAGATGTCTACCTTCCCTTTTGTACAATATAACTATCCCGTTTATTTCTCTGCATATTCCTTCAAAGATTTTTGAATGATCTCCGTCCATCCCTTGTCGAAATTGGATTTTGCAAAATCCCGGTCCTGTGGCAATTTCTCCAATCCGGTGTGTGTCAGTTTTACCCTTGTTTGTGCTCCCTCGGGGAAAAGCTCAAAGCTGACCAGTGTTTCAATATTTTGACCTTCATACATCCAGGTATAAGAAATTTTTTCATATTCAACGACTTCCTTCACTTCACATAAATGTAAAAAACGGCGACCTTCATTTTCACCATAAAACTGGAATTTGGCGCCTACCTTAGGTTCAAATTCCGGGAGATCGAAATACCAGTTTTTCATTTCATTTTTGTCTGTAATAGCCTTCCATACCTGATCAACCGGTGCGTTGAGGACCACTACTTTTACAATAGGATCTGCTGAAGTTTGAATTTCCATGATTTTATTTTTAAAGTTTGATAAATTGGTTTAGCGTTTAGTGTTTAGGGTTAGTTTATTGCCAATGCCTGAAAAGGATGACTTTTATTATTTCCGCTTTTTTTTGGATGCTGATTTTTCGTTGACAAGATATTTTTGAAGGGCATTGAGTTTCTTATCCCAAAGTTTACTATAGTATCCTGTCCATTCAGTTACTTCATTTAACTGGTCAAAATGTGCATCACAATATCGTTCACGCCCTTGTTGACGGATAGATACCAATCCACATTCAGTTAAAATTTTTATATGCTTTGAAATGGCGGGTCTGCTGATCTCAAAATTTTCTGCAACAGCATTTAAATTCAATGGGCCACTGGCCAACAATTCAATGATCTGCCGGCGGGTCGGATCTGCAATTGCCTGGAAAACATCTCGTCTTATTTCCATATTCTGAAACCATTTGATTACAAATATAAAGGAAACCATTTGGTTACGGAAAAATATTTTTCTTCTTATCAAAAAGAACCTGACACATAATCCAACTTAACCGGAACAGTATCATCATCATTAACATGAGGATATAGATTTTATTCTTACCTCATCAACAAAGATTATATTACTTTTAATTTTATGGAATCAACCAATCAAAGGAACCCCGAAAAGTCCATTCCTCTTCTGCGTGTATTAGGTGTTCCTACGGCTATTCTGCTTGTGGCTGGAATGATGATCGGTTCTGGTGTTTTTAAGAAGATCATCCCGATGGCGCAATCAGGACTTACTGAAACATGGATCCTGGGTGCCTGGGTCATTGCCGGCATCATTACCATGTTTGGTGCATTTACCATATCAGGCCTGGCAACCCTCACCGAGGAATCGGGTGGGGTCTATGAGTATCTCAGGCTGGCCTTTGGTAATTTCTTTTCCTTTCTATTTGGATGGACAGATTTTACCATTATAGGATCTGCCTCCATTGCAGCATTGGGATTTATTTTTGCACAGACTGTCAATGTTTTTATTCCACTTCCTTCACCATTTGCCTCACTTGCAGATATTTCTATAGGCAGTATCATTTTCCCTTTTGCAGATTCTGGTGTAAAGATTATTGCCATCGCTTCAGTGGTTTTACTGACCTGGATAAATTACCGGGGTGTAAAAAAAGGCGGGTACATGAACAATGTAATTACTGCAGCCAAGATCATTGGAATTTTAATGATCATTGTATTAGGGTTGCTTTACACTTCACCCGAAGTAGCACCTGAACCTGTAGCGACTGCTGAAACCATTGAATTTGGCACTGGCGCATTTTTCACGGCTTTATTTGCAGCCATGCTTAGTGCTTTCTGGGCTTATGACGGTTGGTCCAGCGCCTCTTTTATTACGGGGGAAATAAAAAATCCCAAAAGGAATTTGCCCATCGCCATTATTGCCGGCGTTACCATTGCAATGACTTTATATGTATTAATAAATTATGCTTACATGCATGTTTTATCGCTGCAACAGTTAAGAGTTGTTGAGCAGAACCAGATAGGCGCGGTAGTGGTGGCTGAAACAATGATCGGTTCTCTCGGTCAAACATTGATTACAGCCCTGATCATGATCAGCGTATTTGGTGCGCTCAATGGAATTATCCTGGCGCATTCCCGCATTTATTACCGAATGGCACAGGAGAATTTCTTTTTTAAGAAAGCTGCGAATGTACATCCACGTTATAGAACGCCATATATATCCCTCTTGTATACCATGATCTGGAGTTGTGTGTTGATTGTATCAGGCACTTTCGATATGCTGACCGATATGGTGATCTTTGCAGGTTTTTTATTTTATGGATTCATAGCCATTGCGCTGATAAAAATGAAGAGATCAGGGTCCATAAAATCTAAAGTTATAGGTTATCCCTGGGCACCCCTGATCATCATTGTTTTTTCTATTGCCCTGATTTACGCAACGGTGGTTGCCCAGCCCGGCCAGTCATTAATTGGCCTGGGATTAATATTGATTGGTATTCCATTTTATTTCTATTTCAGAAAAAATGATAAAACCACAAATAAATGAAAGTTTGCAGGTAGTAAGAATTACTAAACTTAAACTCAATCCTGAAAGTACCAGTTTAAAGGAGCGTTTCTCTGAAACCGGAAATTGCTCAGAATAAAATTAATTAAACCTTCAGGCTGCCTTCCACACTGCCATCAGCGTGCTTTTTTCCAGTCACCGCGGCGGCAGCATATTTTAAAAAGTTGATCATCTTCCCTCCAGTTGAATCCCAGTAGTATCCTTCTAATGGAGCCACACGAATAATGGTAACCGCAGGATCATCTTTTCCATCGAACCATGCATTAGCCAGTGATGACCATTTATCTTCGATCGTTTTGCGATCCTTATAAATATGGGCGTTCCCATATACAGATAAAAATTCCATATCACCAGGATTAGAGAATATTAACTGTGTGCGGTTATCTTCTGATAATTCAAAATTTTTATTGCTTTCAGCAGAACTGATAAACCAAAGATTACCATCTTCATCCACCTCCTGCAGACTCATAGGGCGGGTGCTCATAGGTGCCATTCCCAGTTCTGTGCAGAACATACAGAATCTCGTGCTTTCTGCAAGCTCTTTTAATTTTTTTAAAGCTTCCTCGTGATTTAAGTTTTCTAATTTTCCCATTGGATCAATGATTTTTACATTAATTGAAAAATTGTCTTACTCATCACAATGCAATAAATATACGAGCCTCCCTGTTGATTCACAGAACTAATAAGAATTATAATTGATGCAAGGCTGCATCATTTCTGTGGAGTTATCTTCCCAACCTACTATTTTCCATTTTACTTAATGACAGGGGTTCATGGTATTGGGAACACAGATTCTAACGGTCATTATCTAACATGCAAACAAAAGGTCCTGATGTATATATCAAAAAATTACAGAACAAATTATAAAGGAATGGGTTGAAGCACTGTTTGCTCCCACTTCGAGAATTCATTTTTAAGGCGATTAAAAATTTCTGAATGTAATTCTTTCAAATTGTTTTTCTCCCCTGGATCAGCCATTAAATCAAAAAGATATTCTTCATTTTCAACCTGGAGATACTTCCAGTTTCCCTGCCGTAAAGCTTTTTGTTTGGCCCGCTGAAAAGTGCGCCAATAAAATGTTCGTTCCGTTTCTTTTTGGTTGCCGGTACACACTGGCATCAGGTCAATTCCATCCAAAGCAAATTCAGGATTTGGTTTAGCTGAGGCAACTGCCAGTATAGTTGCTGTCCAATCCATTGTAATAACATTTTGCTGTGTGGCAATGCCTGCTTGTATTTTGCCTGGCCAACGGACTATTGCTGGTACTCTTATACCGCCTTCCCATAAAGTCATTTTGCCCTTTGCAAACGGACCGTTATCCGAATAACTTTCACCACCGTTATCATTTGTAAAAATGACAATGGTATTTTCTGATAATTTTTCATCTTCCAAAACCTGCATAATTTGCCCAATACCATCATCCAGGCTTTTCATCATAGCTGTATAAATTTCAGGTGAACCACCATGTCTGAAATTCACAGAATCTTCATAAGCTAAATCTCCCGGTCCCTGCCATGGCCAGTGCGGAGCAGTATAATTTAAAGATAGAAAGAAAGGTTTTTTATGGGGACTTTTAATATATTCAATGGATTTTAGGGTAAACAAGTCCGTTATATATCCGGCGGGATATACCAATTTGTCATTTTCATAGAGATCATGTTTTCTTCCGTCTCCTTTATGAGAGATATAATCAGCTGCGCCGCTGATGAATCCAAAAAAATATTCAATACCATTTCGATAGGGCTTGTTTTCAGCCAAAAATCCGAGATGCCATTTACCGATTAATGCAGTGGAATATCCAGCATCTTTTAATAATGTGGCAATAGAAGGATAATCTTTGGTTAATCCTATAGTACTGTCTTTTTTATTAGGCGTTAATGGTTCCATTAAACCAACAGGTGTACGTGCGGGGTAACGCCCCGTCATAAATGCCACTCGGGTAGGCGTACATACAGGAGCAGCAGAATACGAGTGCATAAATTTAATTCCTTGAGCAGCCAGTTTATCTAAAGCAGGTGTGGATATTTTTTTGCCACCGAAACATCCCAGGTCAGCATATCCCATATCATCAGTCATTATGTAAATGATGTTGGGAGGTTGTGCCTGCATGCGTATGGAAATAAAGAATATGATATACAGCGTCAAAATTTTTATGTTACATCTATTGGAATGTTCTATCATACAAATTAATTTACCCGAAATTTAATTCATTAATTCTTCCTATTGTGCTTCATTGAAAAGTTTGGATATCCAGTTCTATTAATGATGTTTTGTAGATGAGTTAGTGCTATGGACCATTTTCTTTTTTAGTTGATTAAAATTTACCGATCTTAATTAATTCAAAAAAAGCGCTTCCCCATGGCTGAAATCATCATGTATGTGTCAGAGGATACTATTCCATTGTTTTCTACAAAAACTACAAACACTAAAAGAATGCATCTGTTATGGGGCGATTCGGTCAGGTTGCAGGAAGCTTTGCCTGCTGCAGGAAGAGTGAAGGTTAAGGCACGTGGCAATACCGGATATGTGAATGTGGGTCATCTTAATAACAATGCCCTTCTTGAATTTTATTTTATAGATGTAGGCCAGGGAGATGGTGTTTTAGTGGTAACTCCTGACCGTAAACATATTCTGATAGATGGCGGTTATATCCGCAGAAAACAAATTACGAAACGGAATGCGGCAGATTTTGTGGACTGGAAATTTGACCGGGATTACGGTCAGTCAAGAATAAGGCTGGATGCAATAATAAGTTCGCACAATGATGAAGATCATTATGGAGGTTTATGGGACATCATTAATCCAAACGAAGTGCATGAACTCAATTTAAGAATAGTTGAAATCAGCAAGTATTATTATGCCGGTATCAATTGGTATGAAAAAGATGGGAAAAGAAATTTAGGTCCGCATAAAGATGGTTACTGGATACCATTATTAAGTAGTAAAACAGCCCTTAAAAATCATTTACCGGGTGGCAGCGGGGCTGCCAGCAGTGGTTACAGCCTGCAGGGACAATGGAAAGATTTTATATCTCAAGTTGTGAAATCCGCAAGTAGCTGTACCCGTTTAAGTAATAAAAAAAATAGTAAAGGATATGTTCCGGGGTTTGAACCAAAACCCAATTATCCATCTATAAAAGTGTTGGCACCCATTGAAGAAAAAGTAGATGGAAAGCCTGCATTAAAAAAATTTGGAAGTGGTGATTCTCAAAATACCAATGGACATAGTTTATTGCTGAGAGTTGATTATGGCAAAACAAAAGTGTTGCTTACCGGCGATCTGAATGCCCAAAGTCAAAAGCATATCCTTAATTTCTATAAGGATAATTTAGGTGAGCTTTCCTGTGATGTTGCCAAAGCGTGCCATCACGGTAGCGATGATTGTTCTTTTGAATTTTTATCTGCGCTTTCTGCTTCTGCAACTATTATTTCATCGGGTGATAATGAAGGCCATAATCATCCACGCCCCAGGATTGTAGCTGCCAGTGCACTAACGGGTCACCAATTGATCAGGGATGATCGCGTAGTTACACCATTAATTTATTCTACTGAAGTTGCACGCAGTTACAAGATCACCGAACCGGCAAAATTAATTTTGGGAAAAGCGGGCGCAGAAGGAACATTTCATGCAGGAAATAAACAAGCACAGATTCAATTTACATCCAGCGGACAGGTTAGAAAAAGAGATCTTTGGAAAAGCATGTTTGTGAGTGGTATAGTTTATGGGCTCGTAAATATAAGGACTGATGGAGAAAAAATTCTATGTGCCACATTGAGTGAAACAAAAAAGGAATGGGAAATTGAAACTTTTATGTCCAGGTTTTGAAATTGCACAATAATCCTCCGTTTCATTTTTAAACTTTAAATTACTTTTTCAATTTGTTTAAATATATTTGCTTAAATATAAACAATATTGAATAGTTTTTCAATTTCCCAACTGGCCCAATTTTCAGGTATTAAACCGCATACCATCCGGATTTGGGAGCAGCGATATAATGCTCTCACCCCTCAGCGGTCAGAAGGGAATACAAGGTATTATGATAATACCCAATTACGCCGCCTGTTGAATATAGTGAGCCTTATGGAGTCTGATTATAAAATATCGGAATTGTGCGCCATGCCTGATAAAAAATTATTCGGTTTACTGGAGGACATGCGTGAAAATATGTCTATTGATGATCCGGCAGATTTTTTTATCACCCAGCTGATAGTAGCAGGTGTTCATTATGATGAACAGCATTTTGAAAAAATTTTTTCACATTGCATAATTCGTTATGGTTTCAAAAATGCATATATAAAATTGTTATACCCCCTTTTATTAAGAATTGGGTTGATGTGGGCAGAGGATTCCCTTCCACCGGCCCAGGAGCATTTTATCAGCAATATCATTAAACAAAAATTATTTATTGCGGTCGATTCTCTACCGCCTCCTCTTTCTTCGTCAGAAACATGGTTGCTTTTTTTACCAGAGAATGAGTTTCATGAAATCGGTTTGTTATTTGCTCATTATCTCATTCGACACTCCGGTAGAAAATCAATTTACCTGGGAGGCAATGTACCGCTGGATACACTTTCAGATACAATTAAAGATACCAAACCCGATAGCCTGTTACTTTTTTTTGTGCGGCACAATTTACCTAAAAAAAGCCAGAATTACCTGGATACAATAAACACTATTGCACCGAAAAATCGAATTTATCTAGTGGGCAGTCAAAAATTAATAGGCCAGCTTAAAACAGGTAGAATCCACTGGTTACAAACAGTGGATGAACTGGAACGGGAATTGCTACCTGTATTGTTTAAATAAATACAGTAAAAATTAAACAGAATCATGTCTAAGATTGTCGTCATAGGTTCCGGATTTGCAGGGTTGAGCGCAGCTGCATATTTGTCTGCAGCCGGGCATGATGTGCATCTATTTGAAAAAAACAGTGTTCCGGGAGGCAGGGCAAGACAATTAAAGACCAATAACGGATTTGTATTTGATATGGGACCGAGCTGGTATTGGATGCCTGATGTATTTGAACGATTCTTTAAAGATTTTGGATATACTGTCAGAGATTTCTACGATTTAAAATTATTGGATCCATCATTTGAAGTGGTATTTGCCAATCAGCAAATTTTAAGCATTCCTGAAAATTTTTCAAAGCTTTGCGATCTGTTTGAATCCATTGAACAAGGCAGTGCACTGAAGCTTCAAAAATTTATGCAGGAGGCGCAGTATAAATATGAAACGGGTATGGAAAACCTGGTTTATATGCCCGGCATTTCTTTGACTGAGTTTGCCGATACTTCTTTAATCAAAGGTGCCATTCGTTTGCAGGTTTTTTCATCATTCAGCAAGCATGTGCGAAAATATTTTACTCATCCCAAATTAATTGCCCTGATGGAATTTCCCGTATTGTTCCTCGGCGCAATGCCCCAGGATACCCCGGCTCTATACAGCTTAATGAATTATGCAGGGTTGAAATTAGGTACCTGGTATCCGAAAGGTGGTTTCGGGAAGGTAGTTGAATCAATTATGCAGGTAGCTGAGGCAAATGGCACTAGCTTTTATTTTGATGCTCCTGTTGAAAATATATTGGTTAAAGATAAATTGGCTTATGGGGTTACTGTTAATGGTAAGGAGTTTCATTGCGATGCTGTATTAGCTGCAGCTGATTACCATCATGTAGAAAATAATTTATTGGCCGCTGAAAATCGTAATTATAAAGAGGTTTATTGGAATAAAAAAGTGTTTGCTCCATCATGTCTTATTTATTTTGTTGGTCTCTCCAAAAAAATTAAAAAAATACAACACCATACCCTGTTTTTTGAAGAAGATCTGTTCCAGCATTCTATAGAAATTTATAAGGATCCTAGATGGCCCACCAATCCGTTGTTTTACGTGTGCTGTCCTTCTCAATCAGATGATAGTGTAGCACCTGAAGGTTTCGAAAATTTATTTTTATTAATGCCGGTAGCTGCGGGCCTGGAAGATAATGAAGCGTTACGGGAAAAATATTTTAATATTATGATAGATCGCCTGCAAACGCATATTGATGAAGTAATAACTGAACATATCTTATATAAAGAAAGCTATTCCGTTAATAATTTCATTACTGATTATCATTCATACAAAGGGAACGCATATGGCCTGGCAAACACATTAATGCAAACAGCCCTCCTAAAACCTAAAATCCGTAATAAGAAAATCAGGAACCTATTTTATGCCGGTCAGTTGACAGTTCCGGGACCAGGAGTACCTCCCTCACTCATTTCCGGGAAGATAGCTGCCGAACAGTTACTTAAATCTTTAAAAAAAGAACTGCATGAAAGTATTATTTGATGATTTATCGGTGCAGGTCAGTAAGATGACCACCCGAAAATACAGTACGAGTTTTTCACTCGGCATTTATTTCTTAAATAATCGCCTGCGCAACGCAATTTATTGCATTTATGGTTTTGTAAGGGTTGCCGATGAAATAGTTGACAGCTTTGAGGGTTATAATAAAAAACGCCTTTTGGAAAAATTCAAGGAGGAAACTTATGATGCTATCGAAAACCGGATATCCGTTAATCCCATCCTGAATTCTTTTCAACATGCTGTGCACGAGCATAAAATAAATCATGATTTGATTGAAACTTTTTTGCTCAGTATGCAAATGGACCTGGGAAAAATAAATTATACAGAAGACACGTACCAGCAATATATTTTTGGTTCTGCAGAAGTAGTGGGGTTAATGTGCCTGCATGTATTTACCGAAGGGGACCTGAAAATGTTTACTGCATTAAAACCATATGCAATGAAACTGGGTGCTGCTTTTCAAAAAGTAAATTTTTTAAGAGATTTGAAAGATGATTATCACATCCTGGGGAGAACCTATTTCCCCCACATTGATATGACAGAATTTAATACTGATGCCAAAAGGCAGATAGAAATTGAAATTGAAAATGATTTTAAAATAGCACTGGCAGGTATCAAACAACTTCCACCTTCTTCCAAAGGTGGCGTTTATTTGGCCTATGTTTATTATCAATCGCTGTTCAAAAAAATTAAAAAATTACCGGCCCAAAAAATATTAACTGAGCGGGTAAGAATTAATAATGGAAAGAAGATAGGATTAATGTTAAACAGTCTTGTGCAAAATAAATTGAACTGGGTATGAAAATAATTATGCTTGCGGGATTATTGCTTTATTCATGCATAAGTTTTGCCGGTATTCCTTCTTTAACAGAAGTAAGGGCCTTATATCAAAAGGCTGCAAAAGAGGAAAAAATCTGTAATAAATTAATTGGCTGGCTATCTCCATATAATGAAAAAAACAACCCATTACTTTTTGGATACAAAGCAGGAGGAACTATGATGATGGCCAATTATGTCTTTAATCCAATTTCCAAATTTTCTTACTTTAACAAAGGAAAAAAGATGCTTGATAAGGCGATTTCAGCAGATGGAAAGAATGTGGAATTGCGTTTTATACGTTTAACAATACAGACTAATATTCCCTCCTTTTTAGGGTATAAAAATCATATTGGTTCAGATAAAACATTTTTGTTACAAACATTACCTCATCTAAAAGATTATCATCTGCGGAATATGATTGTTAGTTATTTCAAACAGCAGGGATACCTGCCGGAAACCTATTGAAAAATGAAAGAGTTATTGATTTTGGTAGATGAACAGGATAATGAAATTGGCGTTATGGATAAATTATCCGCACATAAAAAGGGTGTTCTGCATCGGGCATTTTCTCTTTTTATTTTCAATACCAAAGGTGAACTATTATTGCAACAAAGAGCCGATATAAAATATCACTCAGCGGGTTTATGGAGCAATACCTGCTGCAGCCATCCAAATGCGGGGGAAAAAATTTCAGCATCCATCGCAAGACGGTTGATGGAAGAAATGGGTATAACATGCGATGCGGAATTCAAATTCAGTTTTATTTATAAAGCGCAATTAGATAATGGACTAACAGAACATGAACTGGATCATGTATATTTTGGTTATACTGATGATAAACCCAATCCAGACTCTGAAGAAGTTAAAGACTGGAGATTTATCAGTCTGCAAAACCTGGTAACTGAAATGGCTATGCACCCCGAAATGTTTTCAGCCTGGTTAAAGATTTGTTTGCCCGATGTAATCAGGCATTACGAAAAAAATTTTAATAAATGAATCAATATAATACAGAACAGTTTTTACCCATTACTATAAATGAAGCCTGGGATTTTTTTTCTTCAGCAAAAAACCTGGCTTTGATTACTCCGCCCGATCTAAACTTTAAAATTTTATCACCCCTTAATGGTAAAGAAATTTTTGAAGGCATGTTAATTGATTATACGCTAAGACCTTTATTTGGAATTCCGGTTAGCTGGCAAACAGTGATCCATGAAGTTTCTAAACCGGTCAGGTTTACAGACAGGCAGTTAAAGGGTCCATACAATACCTGGGAACATACCCATAGATTTATTGAAAAGGAGAATGGTGTTTTAATGATAGATGAATTAAAATATCAATTGCCATTTGGTTTTATTGGTAACATTGCACATTCTTTATTTGTGCGAAAAAAAATTGAGACCATATTTGATTATCGCAGGCAAATACTGCATAAATTATTTGTCAATCATGAACATAGTTATTAATATTCTGATTGTTTTGGCAGCTTTTGCTTCAATGGAAATAGTGGCCTGGTTTACTCATAAATTTGTAATGCACGGGTTACTCTGGATTTTGCATAAGGATCATCATAAAAAGGAATCGTCAGGTTTTTTTGAACATAATGATTTTTTCTTTTTGATTTTCGCCATACCCGGTATTACCGCACTTTTTTTCGGGATGCAAAATGATTATAATTTTTTATTCTGGATAGGTTTGGGTATTACCCTATATGGATTGGCCTATTTCCTGGTACATGATATTTTTATACACCAGCGATTTAAAATTTTCCGGAATTCAGACAGCGTTTATTTAAGAGCCATCCGAAGAGCTCATAAAGTACATCATAAACATTTAGGAAAAGAAGAAGGAGAATGTTTTGGAATGCTTTGGGTACCTTTTAAATATTTGCTTAATGAAAAAGACAAAATGATGTCATGAGTTATCTTTACCTGTACATCAATTTCTTTACTATCATTATTCCTTTCCTGTTTACATTTCATCCTAAATTGTTGTTTTACAAAACCTGGAAAGCTTTTATCCCTGCTGTAATTTTTGCAGGCATTATTTTTCTCGCATGGGATATGTATTTCACGCATCTCGGTGTGTGGGGATTCAATGCAGACTATATTACCGGAATCACTATAGTTAATTTACCATTAGAAGAAGTCCTGTTTTTCTTTTGTATTCCTTATGCCTGTGTGTTTACATTTCATTGCCTGGATATACTGTTGTTAAGAAAATCCTTTCGATTTAGTGATAACATAATAACCCCTGTTTTAATTGCCGGGCTCACCATCATTGCGCTCTTTCAATACCAGAAAATTTATACACTGGTAACATTTTTAAGCCTGGCTGCCCTACTAGTATTTTCCAAATATTATTTAAGGGTTCAATGGCTTGACAAGTTCTACTTCGTATATGCAATTCTACTGTTTCCTTTTTTAATAGTGAATGGCATTTTAACCGGCACAGGGTTAAGTTCACCGGTTGTTTGGTATAACAATACAGAGATCATTGGTTTCAGATTATGGACTATACCCGTCGAAGATATTTTTTATGGGATGTTACTGATCCTGTTAAATTTATTAATATATCAACACTTGAAAAGTAAGAATACTACTCATAAAAAAGATTCAATAATTACCGCCAAAAAATTATCAGGCGTTCAATAATCAACAATGCAAAAAGCTTTGTCGGTAGGCAATATCATTGCGCTTATTATAACTATTGTTATAAATTACTTTTCTAATACGGGTATCTTCAATGGCAATACTATGTCGACGGTTTCGGCCACGTATTCAAATTATTTTACACCGGCAGGTTATGCATTTTCTATTTGGGGACTTATTTATGTAGGGCTGTTTGCATTTATTATTTATCATTCAACGGTTGTTTTTAAAAGCGGTAATACAAAAAATGTTGCCCTGAACGTTGGCTGGTGGTTTGTAATTTCCTGTGTTGCGAATTGTCTCTGGATATTTTCCTGGTTATATGAGTATACTGGTCTTTCAGTAATTATCATGATGGTTTTACTTTTTTCATTAATAATGATTATCCTTAAAACAAGAATGGAACTGGATGATTTGCCAAAGAATCAAATTCTATTTGTCTGGTGGCCATTTTCCCTGTATTCCGGTTGGATCACGGTTGCTTTAATGGCAAATATAGCCGCATACTTAACAAAAATTAGTTGGGATGGATTGGGTATTCCAGGTGATTACTGGACTGTCATTATGATTATTACAGCAGGCCTTGTCCATCTTTTTATGATATTGAAGAGAAACATGCGCGAATTTGCATTAGCAGGTGTTTGGGCTTTGATAGCTATTGCTGTTGCAAACCGGGGCAACAATACAATGATTGTCCAGGTTGCCATTGCAGTATCGGTTTTATTATTCATTAGCGTTGCTATTCATGCTTATATCAACAGAAAGAGTCTGCCATGGTTACCAATGAAAAATTGACAGTCAGTATTTTTTGGTTTAGAAGGGATCTGCGTGTATATGATAATACTGGTTTATATCATGCATTGAAAAGTGGTTCCCCGGTTTTACCTGTTTTTATATTTGATACTTGTATCCTTGAAAAACTTTCAGACAGAATCGATAAACGGGTTTCTTTTATTCATAGCACACTAGAACAGCTAAAACAGGTACTGGAAGAAAATAATTCTTCCTTGTATGTTTTGCATGGTACACCTGAATCAGCTTTTGAAAAAATCTGTAACAAATTTGATGTTAAAAAAGTTTTTACCAATCATGATTATGAACCATACGCTATTGAGCGTGATGAAAAGATTAGAAGCTTTCTATCAAATAAAAATATCCCATTCCATACTTTTAAAGACCAGGTTATTTATGAGAGATCAGAAATCATGAAATTAGATGGAAGTCCTTATACTGTATTCACTCCGTATTCAAAGGCATGGAAAAATAAATATTTTAATGAAAGCTCCAATGTTTGTGCAAGTGAAGAATGTTTGGAGAACCTGGTAAATATTGCACCTATTCCATTTCCTCATATCTCAGAAATAGGTTTTGAAAAAGCAGTTTTGGAGCTACCGTCCCTGAATATCCATAAGGAATCTCTGGCCCAGTATAATGAAACCCGCAACTATCCCGCACAATCAGGAACCAGCTTTGCTGGTGTCCATTTACGATTTGGAACCATAAGCATTCGTCATTTGGCGGCATTAGGGAAAAATTTAAATGAACAATGGTTAAACGAATTGATATGGCGAGAATTTTTTATGATGATACTTTTTAATTTCCCTTATGTAGAAAACCAAAGTTTTAAAAAAAAGTATGACCTTATTCAATGGCGTAATAATGAAAAGGAATTTGAACTGTGGTGTAAAGGTAAAACAGGTTATCCTATCGTTGATGCCGGTATGCGACAACTGAATGAAACTGGGTGGATGCACAATCGTGTACGTATGATAGTGGCCAGTTTTTTAACCAAACATCTTTTGATCGATTGGCGATGGGGTGAAGCTTATTTTGCTGAAAAATTATTAGATTATGAATTGGCTTCAAATAATGGAAACTGGCAATGGGCGGCTGGCAGTGGATGCGATGCAGCACCATACTTCAGAATTTTTAATCCTTCGGTGCAATCAAAAAAATTTGATCCTGAAATGAAATACATAAAAACGTGGATCAGGGATTTTCAACCGGATACAATTATTCCTATGGTTGATCATGATTTTGCCCGTAAAAGAGCGTTGGAAGTGTATAAGCGTTCATTAAATGACGCTCCATTTATTTGAGTTTTTATGGTGTTGTTATTTTTTTTCAATTAAATGACAAATTTTTTTTCGCAGGTAACCATCATTTTCAAATATATATTACGGGTACATTTTTAGTTTCATGTAATATTAAAACTTTGGCTTTGATTACATTTGTTACATGGAAATAATCGGCTACCTGGCTTCCATTCTTATTGGTGTTTCATTGGGTTTAATTGGTGGAGGTGGCTCCATTCTTACAGTACCGGTTTTGGTTTATTTATTTGGAATCCACCCGGTAATGGCAACAGCCTATTCCTTATTTATTGTAGGCAGCACCAGCTTTGTAGGCGCCATTCCAAAATTTAAAAAGGGGTTTGTTCATTTAAAGACGGCACTTATTTTTGGTACTCCGGCATTAGTTACCGTGTATGCTACCCGTAAGTTTTTGATTCCTTTAATTCCAGATCGAATTTTTACAGTAGGTGCTCAAGTGATAACCAAACCTGTATTACTGATGGTAATTTTTGCGCTACTGATGTTAGTTGCATCTTTTTCCATGATTCGGGGAAGGCAGGTTGAAAATAGTTTACCAGATCATAATCAAAATCCAACTTACAACTATAAGTTAATAGTATTAGAGGGTGTGATCGTTGGAATTTTAACCGGGTTGGTTGGCGCCGGTGGCGGATTTCTTATTATACCAGCATTGGTTCTATTCAGTAAATTATCAATGAAAACAGCTATTGGAACTTCACTTGTAATTATTGCAGCTAAATCACTCATTGGTTTTACAGGAGATTTAAGTCATTACATGATGGACTGGTCATTTTTGCTGATAGTTACAGGCCTTGCAATAATCGGTATCTTTATAGGCAACTGGTTGAACAACAAAGTCCCGGGTAAAAAACTGGAAAAAGCCTTTGGGTGGTTTGTGCTGGTAATGGGTATCGGTATTTTAATTAAAGAATTGTTTTTGGATTCATTTCAATAAACTTAATTGTGACATAAGTCACAATTGGATCCAATTCCCTGGTATAGATTTGATTTTGGCTTCAACTTTTAGGGCAGGTTGTATTTAATATAAAATTTATGAAATTAAGATTGATCTTTTTTTTTACAATGATTATGTTTTACGGGTCAATATCGGCACAGGTAAAAGCAATCAGCCCACGTGTTGCAGAAAGAAAAATAAAAAATGGTTTCACGATTCTGGATGTACGAACTGCAAAAGAATTTGATGCCGGTAAAATTGAATATGCAGAAAATATGGATATAAAAGACAGTGCAGCTTTTATGCAACAAATTTCTACCCTGGATAAAAATAAATCTTACCTGGTATATTGCCGCTCAGGAAAGAGAAGTTCAGATGCGGCAGATCTGATGCAGCAACAGGGATTTACCCGTATTTATAATATGAAAGGAGGTATCCTTGCATGGGACAGGTTCCTAAGAAAAAAGAAACAAATTAACCAGGGATTACAGTAAACTTATATTATGTTAGAAATACTCAGGCAACCATGGCCATGGTATATTGCAGGTCCTTTAATTGGAATTATGGTGCCGGCCCTTTTAATATTGGGTAATAAATCATTTGGTATATCCTCATCCTTAAGGCATATATGCGCTGCATGTGTGCCAGCTAATATTCCCTTTTTTAAATATGATTGGAAAAAAGAAATCTGGAACCTTGTTTTTGTTGCAGGCATTTTATTGGGTGGTTATTTAGCTTTTAATATTCTGCAAAATCCCGGTCCCGTATTGGTGAACCCTGCGCTTGTATCAGATTTAAATAATTATGGTATTGATAATTTTAATGGGTTGGTTCCTGCAGACATTTTTAACTGGTCTGCATTACTTACCATTAAAGGTATCATTATAATTGTTGGTGGTGGCTTGCTGGTGGGGTTTGGAACCCGCTATGCAGGCGGTTGTACCTCAGGCCACTCAATTATGGGTTTATCAAGTCTTCAGTGGCCATCATTAGTTGCAACTATTTGTTTTATGGTTGGTGGATTTGTTATGACTAATTTATTGTTGCCTTATATTCTCAAATTATAATTCATGGAAAAAAGCCAGGAACTAAAAGATCATTTCCGGGATCAGGAAAAAATACAAAAAACATTCCTGGTGCATAATACTGATTTCGAAGTACGAACGCTTGATGCATCCGGCATAAATGAATCTGAACTGGTTCACCCCTGGTGGTTTAATATTAAATACCTCCTAGCTGGGATAATTTTTGGAATTTTACTGGTTAAATCAGAAGTAATTTCATGGTTTCGTATCCAGGAAATGTTCCGTTTACAAAGTTTTCATATGTATGGTGTTATAGGTTCAGCCGTGGTTACAGGCATGATTTCCATTTGGTTGATTAAAAAATTTAAAGTGAAAACAATACACGGGGAACCTATTGAACTTATACCAAGAAAATTTAATAAAGGACAGATATATGGTGGTTTATTATTCGGACTGGGTTGGGCTTTAACAGGCGCTTGTCCAGGACCGTTATATGCAATTTTAGGTACAGGGGCTAGTGTTATATTAGTAACTTTATTAAGTGCTGTGGCAGGAACATGGTTGTATGGTTTAATGAGAGAAAGATTACCTCATTAGGTTCTGCCTGATTTAAATACTTCTAGGGCAATATGAATAAACAAGTGAATAAAGACCTGATATTAAGAGAAAATCTTGCAATTGAAAGAACTTCTATGGCAATTGAAAGAACTTTTTTATCATATTTGCGAACCAGTCTTTATTTTTCTATTGCTGGTATCACTATTAACCATTTTCTTACCTTAAGTTATGGAAGACTGTTGGAAATTGGATTCTGGATAATAGCCTTTATAATTCTGGGTTTTGGTTTTTACAGGTTAATGGATCAAAGAAGAAAGTTAAATGATAACAGGAAGCATATCGGAAATTATTTGTTGGATGAGGAATAGAATTAGAGTGTTAAGTAAAGTTGGATAATACTGAAATCAATAAAAATAATTAGTATGGCTGAAGTATCATCTTTTAAAGAACATATAGAAGGAGATAAACCTGTGGTGGTTGATTTTTTTGCTGAATGGTGCGGACCATGTAAAATGATGCCACCCATTTTAAAGCAGGTCAAAGAGAAATTGGGTGATAAAGCAACAGTGCTTAAATTAGATATTGACCGCAATCCTGCCTATGCGCAGAAGTACAATGTACAATCAGTTCCTACATTAATTATTTTTCAAAAGGGAGAAATTATCTGGCGTAAATCAGGAGTAACACAAGCCCAGGAAATTTTACACCATGTGCAGGATATCATTAAATAATTTTTACTGTTATTGGTTGTGAACAGATTTTAAAAAAGAGATAACTCCCTGGTATAGGCCGACGTTTTTACGCTTAACTTTAGAAATAAATTAGTTGAAGCATCTTAAAGCAATAAATAAATATTTCTGGAAATATCGGGTCAGGTTAAGTATTGGAATTCTGTTTATAATTACTTCTAACTATTTCGGCGTTCTTTCTCCCCAGGTAACTGGCTATATCATAGATTTTGTACAAAGAAAATTAAATCTTCCGGGTTATCAGCCCAAAACATCCGAACCGCGATACGATTGGTTGGTACAGCGTTTTATTCGTAATATGGAAAATGCGGAAATTTCAGTTTCCGATGTGGTGGCTATTTGCGGAATAACTATCCTGGTGCTTGCCTTGCTACGAGGTTTTTTTATGTTCCTGATGCGGCAAACCATTATTGTAATGAGCCGGCATATAGAATATGATCAAAAAAATGAAGTGTTTGATCATTACCAGCAACTGGATACGGCATTTTTAAAGACCAATAGTACTGGCGATCTGATGAGCCGCATTGCTGAAGACGTCAGCAGGGTCAGGATGTTTACAGGTCCTGCCATCATGTACCTCATAAACCTGGTCGCACTGATTTCGTTAAGTGTATTTTATATGTATAAACGCGATGCGATGTTGACGTTTTATGTGTTATCACCTTTGCCATTACTCGCTTTCACCATTTACTATGTAAATACCATCATTCATCGCAAAAGTGAAAAACTACAGGCATCTTTAGCCGCAGTTACAACCAATGCACAGGAATCCTATTCAGGGATTCGGGTCATAAAATCTTTTGTACAGGAAAAAGCCATGTTAGGTTTTTTTGACAACAACAGTGAAGCCTATAAGCAAAATGCCATCAACCTGGCAAAAATTGAAGCACTTTACTTTCCCAGTATGACGTTACTGATCGGACTTAGCACATTGATGACAATCATGATCGGTGGCATTTATTATATCAACGGACATCCTTCCATTGGTATTGATACTATTGTGGAATTTGTTATTTATATAAATATGCTCACCTTCCCCGTAAGTGCCATAGGATGGGTTGCCAGTATGATTCAAAGAGCATCCGCATCTCAAAAACGATTAAACGAATTTTTGGATACTACTCCTGCAATTCAGAATGCAGCCGGCACCACAAAAAATGATATTACGGGTGATGTAATTTTTGACCATGTGGATTTTACCTATCCCCACACCGGCATCAGGGCATTAAAAGATTTCAACCTGCATGTAAAACCTGGACAGAAAATAGCCATTGTTGGACGAACGGGGAGTGGTAAAAGTACTGTGGCCCAGTTACTTCTGCGTATGTATGATGTTACTGATGGCGAAATAAGAATAGATGAAAAGAGAATACGTGATTGGGATATGTATGATTTGCGCAAACAGGTAAGTTATGTACCGCAGGATGTTTTTTTATTCAGTGATACAGTTGAAAATAATATCCGGTTCGGATATCCATCAGCAAGCAGGCTGCAGGTTGAAGAAGCGGCAAAGTTTGCCAGTATTCACCAGGAAATACTGCATTTCTCTAAACAATACGAAACCATGATAGGGGAGCGTGGTGTTACCTTGAGCGGAGGCCAGAAACAAAGGATTTCTATTGCCAGGGCTTTGGTTAAAGATCCGCGCCTGATTATCTTTGATGATTGCTTAAGTGCCGTAGATGCACGTACGGAAAAACAGATTACTGGTCACCTTGATGTATACCTGAAAAATAAAACAGCCATTTTTATCACTCATCGTATTTTTTCTTTATTTCATTTCGACAAGATCGTAGTCATGGATGATGGGAGGATTGTGGAAGTGGGTACACATGCTGAATTGCTTAACCAGAAAGGTTATTACATGGATATCTATAACCGCCAACAGCAACAGGATTTGGAAGTTGAAAAAGAATAATTGTATTACAGTTCAAAGAAAGATTTATCTTTTGGGTTGACAATTTGGCTGTTTGTAAAACATATTTATATTTGTAACACTTTTTTTTTAAGATTAATTAACTAAAACCTACAACTGTGGCGTACGAAAACAATGACAAGAAAATGGAAAGCATCTACAGCAAGCGGATTCGTGCTGGTAAAAGAAGAACTTATTTTTTTGATGTAAGAGCAACCCGTGGCAACGATTACTACCTGACTATTACTGAAAGCCGTAAACGTTTTGATGATAATGGTTATGATCGCCACAAAATATTTTTATACAAAGAAGACTTCAACAAATTTATTAAAGCTTTAGGCGAAGCGGTTGATTATGTAAAGACAGACCTGATGCCTGATTTTGATTTTGATGCCTTTAACCACGATGAAACAGAAGACGAATACAACCAACGCATAAATGGTGGAACAACCAGCGAATTAACCGGTGAAAGCAATCATGAGCCCATTAAAGAAGTGAATAACGAGGTTCATAACGATGAAGTGGTGATCAACACGGCAACCAATGAAGAAGAAGTTACACCAAAACCAGATGCTGCTACTGAAGATATTCAAACTAACCACACTGAAGAAGAAGTAGATAAGTGGTAAGTTTAACATTAACAAAAAATCCTCTTCATTTGAAGGGGATTTTTTATGTCGGTTAATGAATAAGGTTTTTATTTTCACCTCATTTGTTTGTACAAATTAATTAATCCATTGGTTGAAGAATCATGGCCTGTAACTAAATCTTTGCTTTCCAGTTCTGGTAAAATTTTGTTTGCCAGTTGTTTACCTAGTTCAACGCCCCACTGATCAAAACTGAAAATATTCCAGATAACTCCCTGAACAAAGATCTTATGTTCATAAAACGCAATCAATTGGCCCAAAGTAAACGGCGTAATTTTTTTAATAAGAAATGAATTACTGGGCTTGTTTCCTGTAAAAATCTTATACGGTAACAAATTGGCTATTTCCTGGTTTGATAATCCAGCCTTTTCCAGTTCTGATTGAACTTCAGTTTCATCTTTCCCGTTCATTAAGGCCTCTGTTTGAGCAAAGAAATTCGATAACAATTTTGGGTGATGATCACCCAACGGGTTGTGCGATTGTGCCGGTGCAATAAAATCGCAGGGAATCATCAGCGTTCCCTGGTGTATGAGCTGGTAAAAGGCATGCTGACCATTCGTGCCGGGTTCGCCCCAAATGATTGGCCCTGTATTATAGTCTACAGCCGCGCCATTCCGATCTGCGCTTTTCCCGTTGCTTTCCATATTCCCTTGTTGAAAATATGCGGCAAAACGATGCATGTATTGATCATATGGTAAAATGGCTTCACTTTGCGCACCAAAAAAATTGGTATACCAGGTACCAATAAGCGCCATGATCACAGGTATATTATTTTCAAATGCAGTTTCCCTGAAATGTTTATCGGAATGATTTGCTCCTTTTAATAATTCTTCAAAATTTTCATAACCAACAGTAAGAGCTATAGATAAACCAATGGCACTCCATAAAGAATAACGGCCGCCCACCCAATCCCAAAAAACAAACATATTTTCCTTATCTATCCCAAACTTAACTACATCTTTTTCATTGGTTGATAATGCTGCAAAATGTTTGGCAATATGTTTTTCATCTCCGGCGGATTGCAAAAACCAATTTCGGGCAGTGTGTGCATTGGTCATGGTTTCCTGCGTTGTAAACGTTTTAGAAGCCACGAGAAATAACGTCTCTTCGGGATTTACTCTCTTCAGCGTTTCAGCTATATGCGTTCCATCTACATTGGAAACAAAATAAGGTTGTATATCCTGTAACCAATAAGGTTTCAGCGCTTCAGTAACCATCAAAGGTCCAAGATCACTGCCACCAATACCTATATTAACTATATACCTGATCTTTTTTCCAGTATAACCTGTCCATTCACCTGAATGAATTTTTTGGCAAAATAATTTCATTTGCTTCAAAACCTTCCTCACGCCTGGCATTACATCTGCCCCTTCAGAAAAAACGGGTTCATCTGAAAAATTGCGCAATGCCGTATGCAGTACGGAACGGTTTTCTGTTTCATTGATCTTTTCACCGGCAAACATTTCTTCAATCCCTTTTTTCACTTTGCATTCATCAGCCAGTTGATACAAATAGTGCATGGTTTCTGTGGTGATGATGTTTTTTGAGTAATCAAAATATATATCACCAGATTGTAAAGAAAATTTTTTGAAACGCCGCTCGTCCGCTTTAAACAATTCCCCTATGGGTAATGCTTTTACATTTTCTGCATGAGTACTTAATAATGACCAGGCCTTAGTGTTAGTGGGATTAATGCGGGGTAACATATCTATATTTTATAATTGTTCAATCACTTCAATGGTCTTTTTGACCATTTCAGGCGTAATATCCAAATGCGTAACAAGACGTACCCGGTTTAACGCAATGGCATAACCGAAAATTCCTGCCTGCTTCATTTTGGATACCAGGTCTGCAGCTGAAATAGAATCATCCAATTCAAAGATGATAATATTTGTTTCTACAGGCAGCACCTGTTTAATAAAAGATTTTTTTTGAAGGGCTGCTGCTATTTGGCGGGCATTGTCATGATCAATATATAATCTGCTTATATGCTTTTGCAGAGCATAGATTCCGGCTGCAGCTAAAAATCCGGCCTGTCGCATTCCCCCTCCAAAAACCTTTCGGTAACGGCGGGCTTTCTTAATCATGTCATTTGTTCCAAGTAGTAAACTACCTACCGGGCAACCCAGGCTTTTGCTTAAACAAATAGAAATGCTATCAAATGTTTTACCATATTCTTTGGCATCCTGGTTTTTGGCAACTAAGGCATTAAAAAGTCTGGCACCATCCAGGTGAAAAATCAAACCATTTTCCCGGCACACCTTTTCTATAGCCAGTATTTCATCAAATTCATAACAACTTCCACCACCACGGTTGCTGGTATTTTCAAGACTAACCAGGCGTGTACGGGCACGGTGAACATCATCTGGATTAATAACTTGTTGAACCATTGGGGCAGTAATTCTTCCCCGGTCCCCAAGCAATAACTTAACAGATGAACCTGAATTAAAAGCAATTCCACCGCCTTCATATTGATATATATGGGATGATTCGTCGCAGATAACCTCATCTCCCGGTTGTGTATGACACTTAATAGCAATTTGGTTAGTCATGGTTCCTGAAGGACAAAATAATGCTGCTTCCATTCCAAACATATCAGCAGACAGCATCTCCAATTCATTAATGGAGGGATCTTCTCCAAAAACATCGTCACCAACTTTTGCCTGCATCATGGCTTCCAGCATGGAAGCTGTAGGTTTTGTAACAGTATCCGACCTGAAATCTATCATTCAATCTATTTTACTGCAATATAAAAGATAGTAATGAATTCAGCTTGTCGTAATAACAAATTGCCTTTCATCTATACATCTTGCCTTTGGTAACTAAATGAACAAAACCCTGTAACCACAACATGGCTTCTGCGTCCCATTGCTTGTATCCATTGTTACCGATCATCAATAAAATGAACCGTTCGCTATAAAACAATGAACTATGCAAAGCCAAGTACCTACTTTTGGACTGTAATTAACAACATCAAGTACTAAAAATCAACAATAATGAGAAAAATTAAGAATTTGCTGACGGTGGTTGTCCTTACAACATTATCCTTTGTCAGCTATGCACAGACTGCCACCAAAATCAGTGGTATTATTAAAGATGTCAATGAAAAAACATTGGAATCTGCTACAATAAGCCTTTTGAAGGCGGTAGATAGTTCATTGGTGAAGGTTGCCATTGCTGATAAAACGGGCAGGTATCAATTTGAGAATATAGCAACTGGTAAATATCTGGTGAATGTTTCTGCAACCGGTCATGATGCTGGTTTTTCATCAATAGTAGAATTGAAAGAAGGAAATGGAGCCATAGAAGTTCCGGTTATTGTGCTACAACCAGCTACAAAAAATCTTGGTGGAGTTACTGTGACCAGCAAGAAGCCATTAATAGAACAAAAAATTGACAGGATGGTGATAAATGTTGAAGCCTCTGTTACCAATGTAGGATCATCGGCGCTGGAAGTATTGGAAAAATCACCCGGTATTACAGTTGATAAAGATGGTAATATCAGTTTGAAAGGTAAGCAAGGTGTTGTAGTGTTGATAGATGGACGTCCCTCTTATCTCTCCGGTCCTGACCTGGCAAATATGTTGCGCAGTATGACATCTGCTCAACTTGACCAGATAGAGATCATGACAAACCCTCCTGCCAAATTTGATGCGGCCGGGAATGCAGGTGTTATAAACATCAAAACAAAAAAGAACAAACAATTTGGTTATAGTGGTTCGGTAACAGGGGTATATAGCCAGGGAAGATACCCACGCACCAATGAATCCGTAAATTTTAATTACAGAAAGGGAAAGGTAAATCTCTTTACCAATCTTAGTTATAATTATAATAAACGTTATAATAATCTGGACATACAAAGAAATTTTCGTGATAAGGATACCAAACAGTTACTGCGTTATTTTGACCAGGAAGCTAAAATGCAAAATGAATTCCGATCATATAATGCCAAGGTTGGTATGGATTACTTTGCATCAAAAAATACCACGCTGGGTGTAGTGTTTAACGGTTATTCAAACCCGGGCGAATTCGGGAACAGGAATACTACGCTTATTTCTGATGCAAATGGATTATTAATTAATGAAACCAGGGCTATTGCTGATTTCAATCAACATTGGAAAAATTTTAGTACGAATCTCAATTTCCGGCAGGTACTGGATACTTCAGGCCAGGAAATTACTGCAGATGTTGACTACCTGACTTATTCATCTACCAATAATATGGAATTAAGCAACTATTATTTCGATGCTTTTGGAAATAGTATTTCAAAATCTGATACATTATTAGGGTCCTTACCCCAGGAGATCAATATATACAGCGGTAAAATAGATTATCTGCGGCCTTTGAAAAAGGGAGCAAAATTTGAAGCAGGCATTAAAAGTAGTATAGTAAAAACAGACAATAATGCAAATTATGATAGTATCATAAATAAGCAAATTGTTCACGATTATAACAGAAGTAATTATTTTATTTATGAAGAGAATATCAATGCGGCATATGTAAACCTCAGTACCCCGATGGGTAAAAAAATATCCGCCCAGTTAGGATTAAGAGTGGAAAATACCAGAGCAAAAGGTAACCAGGTAACCACTGGTGAAACATTTGACAGGAATTATACGCAATTATTTCCAACAGCTTATTTTCAATATAAGGCGAGTGAAAAACATAACCTGGGTTTAAACTACGGGCGTCGTATTCGCAGACCTAATTATCAAAGCCTGAATCCTTTTATAGAATTTATAGACCGGTACACATATGAGCAGGGAAATCCGAATTTAAAACCCCAGTTCAGTCATAATATTGAACTTAGCCACACTTTTAAGGGTAAGCTGACCACCACGTTAAATTATACCAAAACCACTGATATTATCCAGCAGGTTATTGAACAGAATGAAGATCGCAATGAAACCTATGTTAAACAGGCTAATATTGCCAGCCAGCGTCAGTATGGTATTGCGGTTAATTCATCCAATGAACTTACCAAATGGTGGACAAGCAATACGTATGTTAATATATCCAACAATCATTATGAGGGAATTGTAAATGACAATTTTGTTTCCCTGGATGCTACCATGTTTATGTTGAATAGTTCCCAGCAGTTCAAATTTGCTAAGACATGGAGTGCAGAAGTCAGCGGTTTTTATCGCAGCGGTGGCGTAGAGGGAGTAATTGTTTTTAAACCAATGGGTATGGTCTCAATGGGTATGGGTAAGCAGGTTTTAAAAAATAAAGGATCAGTAAAATTAAATGTCAGGGATGTATTCTTTACACAGCGCTTTAAAGCAAGCTCTAATTATGGGAATGTGGATGCGGCCTTTCAGAATCAGAATGATAGCCGTGTAGTAAGTTTATCGTTCTCCTATCGTTTTAGCAAAGGAAAAGTAAACGGAGGTCCAAAAAGAAAAACTGGTGGAGCAGGAGATGAGCAAAACAGGGTAGGCGGGGGCAGCGGGAATTAAAATTTAATAACCATTAATGAAGGTCATTTGTTAAAAATATTAACGTTTTTTTCAATGATACCTGCATAATGCCACCTGTAATAAAATTGCCTAACTGAATCATATTAACCAGCATCTTTATAATACTAAAATAGATTTTACACCTTTTCAAAATAGTTAGTTTTCTCATGTGAACGTTCGTCCCCCGTTTCTACGGGGGACTTCTTTTTGGATAACAGTTAAACAATATAAAAGATGCTATTTTTGAATATTATTCAATTATTTCATTTAAAAATTCGTTATGCCATCATTTGATATAGTAAGCAAGGTTGATGCCCAGGCACTTGATAATGCTGTTAATGTTACTACCAAGGAAATAACAAACAGATTTGATTTTAAGGGTGCCCATGTAGTAATTAACCTGGATAAAAAGGAATTTAAAATACAGGTTGAAACGGACGATGATATGAAAATGCAACAATTAGTGGATGTATTAATCAACCGAGCCCATAAACAAGGAATATCACCTGAGGCATTTGATCGATCAAAAGAAGGACATCAAAGCGGGAAACATTGGAAAAAAGAATTATTGGTAAGAAATGGACTTAAGCAGGAGGATTCAAAAAAACTGGTTAAGTTAATTAAGGATGCGGGGTTAAAAGTACAGGCATCTATAAATGATGATGTTGTGAGGGTAACTGGAAAAAAAATTGATGATCTGCAGGAGGTAATTCAATTATGCAAAACAGCAGATTTAGGTATACCATTGCAATATGAAAATATGCGGGATTAATGTGGATAACCCGGTGCAAAACTGGTGCATATCATAGGCCTCTAAAATTTGGAATGGGATATTATTAGGATGTATCTTGTATGTAGAAAGTCGCAAATTCCCTCAAAAGAAAGAACGATTTTTTAGAAAGCATTGGGTTAGTAAGTGTACAAGCTTCGGCAAGTATAAATATCATCCGGTGCTTTCTTCTTTTATATACCTCTGTAGAAAAATGTTTTGCCTCTCCAGAAAATCTTGTTACTTTTGCACTTCTAAAAAATCTGCTGTACGGCAAAATCCGTATAGGCTTTAAATAAAAAGTATTATGAAAAAGGGAATTCATCCGGAAAGCTATCGTTATGTAGTTTTTAAAGATATGAGCAACGGGGATACGTTTCTAAGCCGTTCAACCGCATCTTCAAAAGAAACCGTTCAATGGGAAGATGGCAAAGATTATCCTCTGGTAAAACTGGAGATATCAAATACTTCTCACCCTTTCTTTACCGGTAAAAATATGCTGGTTGATACTGCTGGTCGTATCGATAAATTTAAAAAGAAATACGCCAAGAAATAATCCGCGTAAAATTGTAAATAATATATTGAAACCTTCTGATATTTTCAGGAGGTTTTTTTTTATGCATGTTATACCCTAAACCCTGTTACCTGTATTCTTTCTTAAATCACTTATTTTTGAATAAATACCGAATCTCCATTTTTATGTCAAAAATCATTTTTACAGAAGAATTTTGTAAACCTGAAAACTTGCATCCATTTACACTTACCCGGCAAATCCAGGATTTGAGAATTGGTATTTTGACTATCAGGGAAAAATGGGAGCAGGGATTAAAAATGACCTCTTATGATAAATTTGAAGATGATTATAAAGATCTTGAGAAATGCATTCGCATCGATGATAGCCTGGTGAATGATACATATTACTTAATACACGGCAATCTTTTACCGACGCCCAATTTGGTAAAGGCTGTTAAATCATTAAAAGCCGGTCAATTTATATCATTGAATGAAGGACAGGGTGTAGTGTATTGCTTTACAAAAAATGAAGTAAAGGAGTATCATAAGATCGAAGTTAACAAAGCAATACCTGTAAAGGATGAAGCTATTTCCATTCAATTTCCATGGGACATATTTCAAAAAAATGCTGAAGCCATACGTCTCGATTTTCAACTGGTCACCAATAAACGAAAATCTGCTTCTTTATCCCGTACAAATAAACTACTAAACCCAAAAAAAATATTTATTGAAAAAGGGGTAATCGCTGAGCATGTGGTTATCAATGCTACAGAAGGGCCTGTATATATTGGCCGGGACGTCAGGTTAATGGAAGGCACCATTATCAGGGGGCCCGTTTCTGTAGGCCAGGGTTCTGTGTTAAAGATGGGAGCCAGGATTTATGGGGCCAGTACTATAGGACCAGGATGTGTTGTAGGAGGAGAGATAAAGAATTCTGTAATATTTTCTAACTCCAATAAAGCACATGATGGCTATCTGGGCGATGCGGTCATAGGCGAATGGTGCAATCTTGGTGCAGGTACAAGTAATTCAAATATGAAGAATAATGCAGGAACTATTCGCATCTGGACGTCGGATGGTTACCTCGAAGCAGGTAAAAAATGTGGTGTATTAATGGGAGATTATACTAAAACGGCAATCAATACCAGCATCAATACCGGAACCGTAATAGGTGTATGTTGTAATGTTTTTGGTAATGGATTAACGCCAAAGTTTATACCCAATTTTTCATGGGGAAGCGAGGGCGTAAAGCGTTATGAATTTGAAAAAGCTATAGAAGATATAAAAAACTGGAAAAGTTTAAAGCAGCAAAATATTTCTGTAAATGAATTAAGTATTTTGAAATTTATATTTGAAAATTATTAAACCAAAACAAAGAATGAGAAAGCAAATTGCAGCAGCTAACTGGAAGATGAACATGAGTTACCAGGATGGCGTTAAATTATTGGATGATGTTTTATCGTCAAAGATTACCTTGACAGCAGATCAGCAGGTGATTTTCGCCGTACCCTTTCCATACCTGATAATGGCAAAAAGTGAGGTTGCGGAAGAAACAAACAACTTCATTGCAGCACAGAATTGTCACCATAAAGAAGCCGGAGCTTTTACAGGGGAAGTCTCTGCCAGTATGTTGCATTCAGTAAACGTCAGGTACTGTATTGTCGGACATAGCGAACGCAGAGCATTTTTTAATGAAACGAATGAAATGCTCGCTGAAAAACTGGATAGTTGCATTAAACACCAGATTACACCTATTTTTTGTTGCGGGGAAGCTTTGGAAGTAAGAGAATCAGGAACACAGAATGATTATGTATCCCGGCAATTGGAACAGTCATTATTTCATCTTTCAGCGGAACAAATCAGAAAATTAATAATTGCTTATGAGCCCATCTGGGCAATAGGAACCGGGAAAACCGCAAGCACTGAACAAGCCCAGGAAATGCATGCATTCATCAGGTCCTTGTTGAGGGGTAAATTTGGTAGTGAAATTGCTAATGAAGTCCCTATTTTATATGGAGGAAGTGTGAAAGCAGGTAATGCAAAAGAAATTTTTGCGTGTGATGATGTGGACGGGGGATTAGTAGGAGGCGCCTCATTAGTCGCTGATGATTTTATCCAGATTATTAGAGCATTGAAATAATAAAATTATTGAAGCTCCTTACCATATTGTTATCACCCGCAGAAAACATTTACTGCTTAATTTTTTAAAAATTAAAGTCATAGTAAATGGCTCGGAAATTTACCCGATTGCAAAAGGTGAAAAATTGACCATCCCGGTGAAATTCAATAATCCAAAAATCGTTGCTACAGATGGATATCATATTACACAGCCATTAGAGTTGGTATTTCACCATATTCACCGGTATCACTTTAAAATTGTTTGTGTTATTGGAGATTCTCAGTTAGCAGCTGGAATAGTTATGATGTCGTTGTTGTTTTTTGTGGGGCTGATATCCGGATATTTAGTAGTTAAGATGCTTAGCTTTTTGCCAATATTTTATTTTCTCTTTCTGTATTATATCAACCGGAAAGAATTTATACAGATCAGGGCAACTTAATAATTTCAAGAATTATTTTATATAAAAATGAAAGAGATGCCTGCACCAGGAGAATAGCATATTATATGAAAGAAATTATAAAAGGTGGAGCATATCGTTTATTGTATATGCTCTTTAATTTTGGCATTGGGTTATTAATTGCTTACCTCTCAGGTACTGAATTATTTGGTTTGATATCCTTAATGATCGTAAATGCCTCTATATTTCATATTATATCTGGGTTAGGTACTGATAGTTCAATTGTATGGCATGGCGCAAAGAAAAATACAAGTGTCGACCAACTCATGACTTTTACTTTTTCAACCGCACTTCTTCAAATACTTGTTTTCATAATATTTACTTCGCTTTGGCTATATTTCACAGGGAAAACAATGTTGACTGGAAGTATTGATTTCCAGGTTTTTTTGCTTGAACTGCTTTATTTTATGGGGTTGGTTTGGTTAGAGAAATATATTTCCGTTTGGTATGCAAATCAAATGAGCATGGTATGCAACCGGATTATTTTATTCATCATTTTCATTTTATTTTTGGTATTACTCCCACTTTACTTCGGGTTGAATATTTTTAACCTAGACCCATTTACATTCTTTTGTTTTCTGCCTATTGTCCAGGCAATACCATTGATTTTTTATTTTCATAAAAAAAAATCATGGCGATTTACCTCAATATCTAATCTGGACCTGCAATCATTATTGAGTTTTTCATTTATAGTTTTTATCACTAACACCATTCAATTCTTAGCTTATAGAATTGATTATTGGATAATCAATCATTATCATGATGTAAGTGAGGTTGGTGTTTATGCACAAGCCAACCGGTTTGCACAATTAATTTGGGTTATACCAAATATTATGGCGGCATTAATGATTCCGTTAATTGCATCTCCTGATTCTACATTTAGCAAAACAGATTTTTCAGCTTTAATCCGCGGAATAATTTATGTAAGTCTTATAATGGTATTTGGGGTTGGAATTTTGTCTTACCTGTTGTATATGTATTTTCTTCCTGTTGATTATTTAAATGGCTTTAAGGCATTATTAATTATGATACCCGGTTTCTATTTTTTTATATTAACTATTTTACTCGCGGCATGGTTTTCTGCGCAAAGGATATTATGGATAAATTTTTGGGGTTCTTTAATATGCCTGGCGTTTATTTTCATAACAGATATCATATTGATTCCATCAATTGGAATAAACGGTGCTGCTCTGGGAAATTCCATTGGTTATTCTGCCTCGGCATTGTTCAGTATTTACATGTTTTTGAAATTGTCTTCTTTCAAAATTCATGACTTATTCATTGTTCAAAAAAATGACTTTAGAAAGTTGTTGAAATGGAAATTTAATAATGAAAAATAAATCTCCATATATCCTTTGGCTTCCATCCTGGTATCCAAGTAAAGTTGATCTTTACAATGGTGATTTTACGCAACGCCAGGCGAAGAGTGTGGCTTTATTCAGAAAGATCATAGTTCTTTTTTTAATTCATGCCCCGGATCTTAAGAATCATAAAATAGAGATTGAAAAATCTGAAGATGGGAATTTAATTGAATGGAGAGTTTATTATCCAAAAAAATATAATTCACCAAAAATTATAAATGTTGCAAAATATTTCTGGTTTTTAATAGGATCATATTTTCATATCATAAAGCAATATGGGCTGCCTCAATTAATTCATGTAAATGTTATTGGCAAATCTGCTTTTTTGGCTTTGATTTTGAAAAAGATTAAAAGCATTCCTTACTTAATTACTGAGAATTGGACAGGATATTATTCTACTGATCCGGGTGGATTACACACTAAAGGATATTTTATGAAATGGTATTACAACTCCATTTTTAAAAATACGTCTTTGTTTATACCGGTTTCCAATGATTTGGGAGAGCAGGTTCAAAAAATGTATCCGGAAATAAAATATGAAATTGTTCCAAATACAGTAGATACTTCCTTATTCAACAATGTAAAATTTAAAGACACAACCTCCATTAAAAGGATCATACATGTTTCAACACTTGGTTATCAGAAAAATATTGAAGGGTTAATTGCCGTTATAAAACCTCTGGCAATGCAACGAAATGACTTTGAATTAATTCTGATTGGTCCTTATTCTCCTAAAGTTAAAAAGGAAATTGATGAAGATGATATTTTGATGAAAAGGGTAAAATTGACCGGGAACATATCGTATGCAGAAGTTGGTAACTATATGAAAGATTCTGATTTTTTGGTGATGTTTAGTCGCTATGAAAATCTTCCTTGTGTAATTTTAGAAGCTTTGTGTAGCGGGCTTCCGGTTATATCTACAAATGTGGGAGGCATTCCTGAAATAATAAACAGGGCCAATGGTATCCTTATCGATTCTGAAAATAATAATGAGCTAAAAATAGCTTTAGAATATATGTTAGATAATTTGCCTCAGTATAACCGGAATGAAATAGCAGAGAGTGCCATTGAGAAATATAATTACAAGACCATAGGGCAGTCTATTAATAAAATTTATGAAAAGTACTTATTGTTTTAAACTTCCTTTCCTTTCAACTTCTCTACCAAATCCACATATTCCTGCATAGCGTTTTCTATAGACTTGCCTTTCAAGCCGGACCAGGCATCATACTTTGCTTTGTTTGCAAAATCGAATGGATTGGCTGGGGCATCTGACTTAACATCTCCTTCTATAGCTTGTTTGTAATGCGAATACAATTGAAGCAAGGTATCGTTTCCTGGTTTATGAGTCAAATTTTTACTCTCTGCAACGGCGTTTTCAAATTTTTCCTTTAAATCCATACTTTTATTTTCGAAAATAATCTTTTTCAAAACATTGTAAATATTCCTTATCAAATAGCTGTTCGACTGATCTTGCTAAAACCTTACCTTTAATTTTTAATCATACTGATATGCGTACAGTAAAAGATATCTTCGATAGTAAACCAAAAGTATACAACACAATTAGCCCTGATACTTTAGTAATAACTGCGTTGGAGGAGTTGAATACAATCAATCTTAGCTACCTTATTGTAATAGAAAATGATGAATATAAGGGTATATTTTGTGAACGGGATTACAGTCGAAATGTAATATTAAAGGGACGGGCCAGTAAAGACACAAAGGTGAAGGATGTAATGAGTATTGATTTACCTGTGGTAGATATGAAAGATACAGTGGAAAACTGCATGAATTTGATGAACTCACACAAAACCCGCTATTTACTGGCTTTTGATGATCTAAGATTTGTTGGAGTGGTGACCATTCATGATCTATTAAGACAGGTGCTGGCAAATAAGGAATTGGTATTTGATAATACCATTACTCAGAAATTGCTAGATAATGAAGAGAGCGGGAGAATTTATTAAATTACACTCCCATTTTTTTTGACTAAATCCTTCTGCATAATGTGGAAAAGCAATTCCTTTTTTGGTATTCCAAACCTTTTATCATTTGGAAATTCTTTAGTCTCACCGGTAAAGTAAAACCCCTGGCGTACATACCAGTCAGTAAGTTCTTCCCGGTTATTCAAAACATTCATGGTAATAATATTACAGTTGTGGGACAAAGCATAGGATTCAGCCGCAAGCATTAACATTTTCCCAATACCTTTATTTTGTTGTGAAGGTGCAACCGTTAACATGCCCAGGTAAAGATTGGTTTCTTGTTTTTTAAGAAACACGCAAGCAACCAGCGTCTGTTCTTCACCGTAGTAATTAAGGATAACAGCATCAGGGGTTTTAATCATATCATGTAGAGAATCTTTATCAATCCTGATGCCGTCCAACAAATCCGCTTCCGTGGTCCATCCAAGGCGAGATGATTCGCCCCTGAAAGCACTGTTTACCAATTTCTCAAGTGCTGGAATATCAAAAACAGTAGCCTGTCGAATAATAAAGTGAGTCACATAGTTTTTTATAAAGATCAAAAATCTTTTTTCAATTATATAAACATCAAACTTTTTAATATTTTTATTTAAACATTCATAATGAAGAAATTCCTGGTCTTAGGTTCGTTTATTTTGTTTGCCTGTATATTTTATCAATGCAATCCAACCCGTAAAGCAAATGCATTTATTCCAGTTACAACGTATACGAATAATGTTCATACTTTGGTTATGAACAATTGCGCTCCCTGCCATATGCCTGATAAAGGCGGCAAGAAAAAAGCTTTGGATAGTTATACTGCTGTAAAAGATAATTTACCGGACATTATTAAAAGAATTGAAATGCATCCGGGTGAAAAGGGCTTTATGCCTTTTAAAAGAGATCGATTAAGCGATAGTTCCATTGCTGTTTTTAAAGACTGGCAAGCAGATGGTATGGCCGAATAACCATTTTATCTTTAAGTATAATACAGAAACTAGTACAGTATATCATACAACAATTAAGCTTCTTGCAATCAGATTAGGAAGTATAGTGTTCGTCATTTTGACTGTTTAACATCGCCAGATTTCATTACCTTTGCCCGTTCGAAAAAACGAGGTAACAAGTACATGAAGAATATCCGGAATTTTTGCATTATCGCCCATATTGATCATGGCAAAAGCACATTGGCCGACAGGTTATTGCAGGTTACCAATACCATCAGCGAAAGAGATATGATGGACCAGGTATTGGATGATATGGATCTTGAAAGAGAAAAAGGTATTACTATTAAGAGCCATGCAATTCAGATCGATTATAAGCATGAAGATGGCATAGATTATACACTTAATCTTATTGATACACCAGGCCATGTGGATTTTAGTTACGAGGTGAGCAGGGCGCTTGCAGCTTGCGAAGGTGCTTTGCTTTTAGTTGATGCTACCCAGGGTATTCAGGCCCAAACAATTTCAAATTTGTACCTCGCCATAGAAAATGACCTGGAGATTATTCCCGTGATCAATAAAATTGACATGGACGGAGCGATGATCGAAGAAGTAAAGGACCAGATCATTGAACTGATAGGCTGCAAACCTGAAGATATTTTATTGGCAAGCGGTCGGACCGGCATTGGAGTAGATGGAATTCTGGATGCGATAGTCAATAAAATTCCTTCACCAACTGGTGATCCAGATGCTCCCTTACAAGCATTGATTTTCGATAGTGTTTTTAATTCTTTTCGCGGTATTATCGTTTATTACCGGATTAAAAATGGATCTATTAAACAAGGGGATAAAGTAAAATTTGTAAGCACAGACCAGGAATATCAAGCGGATGAAATTGGTATTTTAAAATTAAAAATGTCCCCAAAGAAAGATGTTAAATGCGGCGATGTTGGATATATTATTACTGGTATTAAAGTAGCTAAAGAGGTTCATGTGGGTGATACCATTACTTTGGCTAATAATCCACACCCGGCCATGATTCAGGGTTTTGAAGTTGTGAAGCCAATGGTTTTTGCAGGTATATTTCCTATAAATACAGATGAATTTGAAGAGTTACGGGATTGCATGGATAAACTGCAATTAAATGATGCCTCACTCACCTACGAATTGGAAACCTCACAAGCCCTTGGTTTTGGTTTTCGCTGTGGTTTTTTGGGAATGCTTCATATGGAAATTATCCAGGAAAGACTGGAAAGAGAATTTAATCAAACCGTTATAACTACAGTTCCAAACGTAAGCTTTATTGCATATACAACAAAGGGGGACAAGGTAATTGTAAACAATCCAACGGAGATGCCGGATCCTGTACGCATCGATCGGATAGAGGAACCTTTCATAAGGGCGCAGATCATTTCCAAACCAGAATATATAGGTAATATCATGACCCTTTGTTTGGGAAAAAGGGGAATACTGATAAATCAGAGTTATTTAACGACCACCCGGGTTGAATTGACTTTTGAAATTCCATTAACGGAGATCGTTTTCGATTTTTACGATAAATTAAAATCCCAAACCAGGGGTTATGCATCTTTTGATTATTCACCTATTGGTTACCGTGATAGTGACATAGTTAAAATGGATATCCTGTTAAATAACGAAAAAGTGGATGCCTTAAGTGCCTTGATTCACCGGGCAAGAGCGCAGGAATTTGGAAGAAAACTATGTGATAAACTAAAAGAACTCTTACCAAGGCAACAATTCCAGATAGCTATACAGGCAGCAATTGGTGCGAAAATCGTGGCGAGATCAAATATATCGGCTATGCGAAAGGATGTAACTGCCAAATGTTATGGAGGCGATATCAGTCGTAAACGAAAACTTTTGGAAAAGCAGAAAGAGGGTAAAAAGCGTATGCGCCAGATTGGTAATGTGGAAGTACCACAGGAAGCCTTTTTAGCCGTTTTGAAATTGGACGAATAAAAATCTGCGTAAAAACTGGTAATATTAGTTTTCCAGTTCTTGCTTTATGGGAAGGAGGTTACCTTTCGAATCCCTGGTTGGCGCTGGCATTGGAAATTCCCCATCTTCTAACTTAAAGTCAAAAACTTTGTCAATGTGAACCCATTTTCCATTTTTCCATTGAAAAGCTTCAACATCACCATCAGGGATATAAGTAAATTTATTTTCAGGTTCGTCTGTTTCTGAAATCAGGTGATCAATAATAATGAGTTCCAATTCAGGATCATACTCTAATACCGCACGGGCTTCTTTTTTGTACTCAATATGATAACGATATTGAATAGGTTTTTTTATACTATCCTGTTCAAAGCTGAAAAAGGGCCCACCAAATACGGGTTCTTTCCGGTTATTAAATGTCATTACTTCCAGCCATTTTTTATTGCTCATGGCGCTATGATCATCAAACCCTATAAGAGTATAAAAGTCTTTTTTATTATAAGAAGTCTTGATGATTTTATAGTAAACTGAGCCTATCCAGTTGTCTTTATTTCGAACCGAATCCATGGCGTTATCCGTAAATTCTGATACATCACGCAAAGGCGTCAATTTTAAAGATCCATCGGGAGTATTATATTGAATGGCCGCTCTTTGCCGGGAATAATATTGGTCATAGGACAGATTCCAGCTTAATATTCTGAAACTGCTGTCAGGTGCATAAACTTTAGAAACACCAAAAACAGAATCTAAAGGGTAATAAAAAGAGTTTTTAATCTGTAGTGTGCGGATCAATGTTTTAACAAACAGGCTGTCTGAACGCATCCGCCCTGCAGTTAAACTATCCATATGGAAATTTTCAGCTAATTTTTGTAATGAATCTTCCTTTATAGAAATTTTGCGGAGATCCGTTGCACTCAGGGTTTGGGTATTTGCCTGTAGTGAAAAAATCACTGTTATTATAGTAATTAAAAATGTTCTGAAAATATAGGATCTGGATAAACTCATTTACCTTAATATATTTAGATATTATGCAGATGCTAAGAACGGAAAAAGCGTTGTAATAATATTGTAAAATTTATAAAGCTTTTGCAAAATCCATCAGGGATTGAAAAAGCAGGTCTATGTCCTGGTGAGGGAAATCCTGGTTGGGATGCGTAGTGGTCAAATAAACAGTGTACATACCCGCATTCCTGCCAAAAAGCATATCGCTGGGTTTATTACCCACTATTATAGATTTGTTGAAATCGATTTCCGGAAACTCTTTTTTTGCCTCTATGGCCATTCCGGGGTTTGGTTTCCTTGAATAATGTTCATTCTCAATACTGCTGCAAAAATAAATTTGGTCAATACGGCCTCCTGATTTTAACACTTCCTTTTTTAATTCCGTATGAATGGTTGCCAGGTCAGCTTCAGTCATTAATTTTTTACCAATGCCTTTTTGGTTGGTGACTACAACGATCCACCCGAATTTTTTGGCGCAAACAGCGATTGCCTCCAGTGCCTGGTCATAAAAATGAAATTCATCCCAATTACGGATATAATCCAATTTCTTTTCGTGATTGATAACGCCGTCGCGATCCAGAAAAAGCGTCCAGGTTTTATCTACGTTTTTTAAATCCAGTAAAGGCATGCAGAACTTTTATAGGGTAAAATATTTTTCCTCCACCAGTTGACAAATGACATGCCCTATTAAAATATGTGTTTCCTGGATTCTTGGCGTATCCGTGGAAGCAACGCTTATGCAGTAATTACTTAAATGTTTTAATGCGCCGCCAGTTTCTCCGGTAAAAGAAACAGTGATAACATTTTTTTCTTTCGCTTTTTCAAAAGCTCTTATAATATTTTTTGAATTTCCTGAAGTTGATAATCCGACTAAAACATCACCTTCCTGCGTTATACCTTCTATCAGCCGGGCATAAGTTTCATCAAATCCATAATCATTGGCTACGGCAGTGAGGTAAGATGTATTGCAATGCAGCGCCTCTGCCTGTAATGCTTTTCGGTCCGTGTAAAAACGCCCTGTTAACTCTGCTGCCAGGTGTTGGGCATCTGCCGCGCTTCCTCCATTACCACAAAAATATACTCTTCGGTTACTCTTAAATGCGGCCACTATTACTTCAGTTACCAGATTAATAGTATTTAGTAAATTTGGGTCTTGCAACACCGACGTTTTAACGTCAATGGATGATTGAATTATTTTTTTTATTTGCTCCATCTTTCAGGTTCATTTATCAATGGCTATACTTCTTCAGCCAGTTGTAATACAGCACGGACCATATTATGCCAGGAATATTTTTGTTTTTCCAAACGAAGATGAGGAATAAAATAATTCTCACCTAATTCATAGAATGCTGCGATAGTTGATGCAATATGTTCTGCATCAGGTTCTGTAATAAGGCCAGTTTTATTATCAACGACCATCGCCGGAAGTCCACCAACATTTGTTACTATAGTAGGCTTTTCAAAATGATAGGCGAGGGGCGTCACGCCACTCTGGGTAGCATTTCTGTAAGGCTGTACTATCACATCAGCAGCTCCAAGGTAATATTTCACTTCCGAATCGGTAATGAACGAGGTATGCAAATAAAGATCCCCGGCCAGGTCCATTTGCGCAATCAATTCACGATAGTTTTTTTCATCTTCATAAAATTCTCCTGCAACCATTAGTTTAACGCCTGTAGCTGCCGAGTGAGGAAATTTATTTTTAAGGATTTGCATGGCTTCTAACAAAATGTCCAGTCCTTTATATTTTCGGATAAATCCAAAAAACAAAATCACCTTTTCATTAACGGGAATGCCCAGGTGTTTTCTTGCCTCCGTTTTGGTTATCAGCTCTCCAAAATTGTCAAACAGCGGATGTGGAACTAATTGTGCAGGTTTGTTTTTTTCAAAACTCCGTAAATCCTTCAAAACGGTTTCACTCATTACAATAAAAGCATCACAGCTTTTTATAAAATAATTTGTGAATGGTTTATCGCCCGGCCTTTTTTCGTGCGGAATAATATTATCTGCGATACAGATTATTTTGGTGTGATTATTTGTCTTTATTCTTCTCAAGATGGTTCCTAATGCGGGTCCCATAAACGGAAGCCAGAAACGGACAAAAATAATATCAGGTCTTTCTCTCTTTAAGCTGTTGCCAACCTTAATCCAATTCAGCGGGTTTATTGAATTGATAGCAGATTCAATGCGAAGATTTTCGGGTGGGCTTTCATCTGAATACTGCGTTTTTCCTGGGAAAAGTATAGAGGGGTACTGTAATGAAAAAGAATATATTGAACATTCGTGTCCTTCATGAATAAATTCTTTCGCCAGCCTTTGATTAAAAGTTGACAAACCACCTCTTAACGGGTGGCCGGGTCCTATCATTATAATGCGGGCCATTATAATCCAACTTTCTTTTCTATAAGATAACTGTTACGGCCAGGTGCATTACGAGCAATCAGTTCTGCTATAAAACCTGCAAGAAAAAGCTGCATACCAATAATTATAGCACTTAATGAAATATAAAACCCGGGTCGGTTGGTTAGTGCAAAATTTGCATCCATGAGCTTTGAAATTACCAGGTAGAAAGAAATTCCTAATCCTGCCAAGAAAAATAAAGTACCCCACATTCCAAAAAAATGCATGGGACGTTTGGAAAATTTCCCCACAAACATGATCGATAGAATATCTAAAAACCCATTGATAAATCTTTCCCAGCCAAATTTGGTTACACCATATTTACGGGGCCTGTGTTCAACAATTTTTTCGCCAATTTTTTTAAATCCGGACCATTTTGCCAATAAAGGAATATAACGATGCATTTCTCCATAAACCTCGATACTTTTTATGACTTTTTTGCGGTATGCTTTTAACCCGCAATTAAAATCATGCAATTTGATCCCGGAAACTTTTCGGGTCGTGGCATTAAAAAATTTGGAAGGAATATTTTTTGTAAGCGTGTTGTCATAACGCTTTTTTTTCCACCCACTGACAAGGTCATATTTTTCTACTGCGATCATTTGGTACAATTTCGGTATTTCATCCGGGCTGTCCTGTAAATCTGCATCCATGGTAATAACCACATTACCCTGGGCTGCACGAAAACCTTCATTTAACCCGGCTGATTTTCCATAATTGCGTTGAAACTTAATGCCTTTGATCCTGGGATTTATTGCCGATAATTCCTCAATCACGGTCCATGATTGATCCGTGCTGCCATCATCAACCAATATAATTTCATAATCATATTGATGTTGATCGGCTACATGCTGTATCCAATCGCACAATTCAGGCAATGATTCTTCTTCATTATATAAAGGAATAACTAATGACAGGTCCATTATACACTTAATTCATCTAAAGGATTAACAGGTTTCTTTTTGGTTATAGCTGCTCCCAATAAAGAACCCACGGCTCCCAATATAATAAAAAACAACATGGTGCCACCTATAACACCCACCCAGAAAAATTTACGTCCCATTTCCAATGCATCGTCAATCTGGCTATCGCTCATCTTGCCTTGTTCTTCCAATTTTTCTCTGGCCATTTCAAGACCTTTCTCTTTCATATCAGGGAAAAGCAAATTGAAAATAATAATAAACGCGATAAATATAATAGTAAAAACCGCTGTTGATTTAAATCCAAATGCAAAAAGATTTCCAAACGTTAACCTGTTATCATGTGCTTTAGCATGCATGCCAATGGTTACAATTAAGCCGATAATAAGGATTGCATAGGTAATATATCCAAAAGTTGGATCGTTGCTTAATCCGGCAAAATTTAAAATGATTGAATACACTATTAATGCGGCTGCAATTAATAATCCGGCGGTAATATGGGTCAATGGTTTATTTTCCTGCATGTTGTTTTGGTTTACTGATTTATAAATAGCTGGTTTTTATTAATAGTTGCTACAACTTTTCCCGTTAATGTTTTTTGCAAATAAGGTGAATTCTTTGAGCGTGATTTAATATCCTTTAATTCAACAACCCAATTTTTTTGTGGATCAAAAGCGGTCAGGCATGCAGGTTGGCTTGCTGCAATTAACAAATCGGGCAATCCAAATATTTTTCTCGGGTTCAGGGATAAAATCCTGACCCAGGTTTCAGGATTTTCACCAGGCATGGCAGTATTTATAACTGCAAAAGCTGTTTCCAGGCCAATGGTACCATATTTTGCATATTCAAACTCCACTAATTTGCTGTCTCTTTCCTGTGGTAAATGATGTGTAGCTATGCAATCTATTACACTATCTCTTAAAGCTTTTTGCAAAGCTTCCCGATCTTTTTTTGTGCGAAGGGGTGGATTTAATTTCAGGTTTGAATCATAAGTCTCCAAATCCTCATCGCAAAAAAATAAATGATTTGGTGTAACTGAACAACTTACATTCAACCCGGCTTTCTTTGCTTTCTTTATATATTCCAATGATCTTTCGGAGGAAACTCCTGTAAAATGAATCCTGGAATCTGTATACCGGGTTAATTTGATATCCCGGTCTATAACTATTTCTTCAGACATGGCGGGTTTACCTGGCAATCCCAGTTGGGTTGAGATAATTCCTTCATTCATCAATCCCTGTGGATTGATGCTCTGATCATCCGGTAACTGTATCACTACTCCCTTAAAAGTTTTAATATACTGCAGGGCCTTTAATAACAGACCTGCCGATTGTATAGACTGTGTTCCATCACTAAAAGCTATGGCACCACTGGCTTTCATATCATACATTTCTGCCAGTTCATCTCCTTTGGTGTTTTTTGTAACGGCACCAATCGGGTGCACATTTACAGGTAGCGATCTTCCTTTCTGAACCAGGTATTCAATTCCAGATTTATTGTGTACAATAGGCTGGGTATTGGGTATCAACATTACATCGGTATATCCGCCATGCAATGCAGCCATTGCCCCCGTCTCCAGGGTTTCTTTGAACTCGTAACCCGGATCAGCAAAATTTGCAAAAACATCCATCCAACCAGGGGATAGATGAAGATTATCTGCTTCAACAATTTTGTCAGCTTCTTTTTCTATACGATCATCAATCGATTGAATAAAACCATTTTCAATGAACAAATCTTTTACAAGACCATTGTGCGGAGAATTTGGATCAACTATACGGGCTTGCCTGATGAGGATTTTCATTCGTTTAGTGCAGTGCCTTATTTGCCCGCAGGCTTCAAAGCATACTTAAGTTTGATTTTCGCCAGCGAAGATAAAGTTTGTTTTTTAGATATAAGATCCAGATAAGCCGAATGATTCTACCCCGACTATAAAGTGTTGAAAAATATAATTTTAACGATCTGCAATAAGTTCAAACATGTCTCCGTTTATCATTTGGTTTTTCATAGGATATTGGATTTTAAAAACGGGGCTGGATTTCTATCCGGCCCCCATTTTTTTAATAATAAATTTATTTAAATCCATTATTTCAAATCTTTGATCCAAATATTTCTAAATTGGATCAGACTTGATGCACCATCCAGTTCACCTGTTTTCTTATCTATACCACCATGATGTTGCAAACCTATTGGTCCATTTTCTGGAATGCCGGACATCACAGCGTTTTCAATTACTAAAATATCATTCAGGTAAACAGTTACCCTATCACCTTTCATGGTGATATCAAAGGCATTCCATTGACCAACAGGATTATCAGCATGAAATTTTGGAACTGCTTTGGCTCTTTCGTCGGCTGGTAAATTCATATTTAACCGGGTACCCCAAATTTCTCCTGATCCTATTGGCCAGCACCACACTTGTACCTGGTCCTTTCCCCGCATTAATATTCCGCTATCTGCATTGGGCAACATCGTGTAAATTATTTTTCCGGATGTATCTCTTGCGTAATCACCATTGGGTAAAATAGTGGGTACCGGATATAGATTACTGTGTTTTTTAAAACGCCACTCAATATGGAGCTGGTAATCTGCAAATTGTTGTTCTGTAAATAAACTTTTATTTCCTTCTGCTTCAGATAGAGCATCATAATCAATAACACCATCTGTTACTTTCCAATGTCCATTATCTCCTTCAGGAATTTTCCAACCACTCAAATCCCTTCCATTGAACAAGGATGAATAGCCTTCTTTTTCAAAATTTAATGTTGTTGAATTTTGTCCTGAATTTTTTGCGGTAGAACATTGCATAAATACCCAGGAGATAATTAGAATAAATCCCAGGTGCATGATTTTTTTCATAAAAAATTATTTTATTATTAAACAGATGCAATTAAATTTCCCAGCCCGGTCGACTTTTACGGGCAATATATTCATTGGCTTCCGGAAAATTGGTTACTAATAATTGTTTATTATCCCACTCCAATCTTTCACTCACCCGGATGGCCAGGTTACCAAGACATATGGCTTCTGCAATTGTTTGGGCATTTATAAAACTACCGCGGCTTGGATTTTTTCCCTGGAAGGATTGGATCATTTCAGTGGTTTGATTCATCAATTGAACATCGGGTATTTTTATTGAAGCCATCAATTTTTCAGCATCCGGCCGGCCGAATAAGACCGGATTATGATACCCATAACCTGCAACGATCGTTCCTTTATCACCGATAAACATTACACCCTCCTTAGGCAAGGGTTTGCCAGCTAATTTTAATGCTTTTGGCGTTTTTGGTCGTATTCCACCTTCATACCAGTACACATCCAGTAATTCATTCTTATTATTAATGGGAACCTCCCATTGTAAAGTGGCAGCATACGGATAGGAAACATTATTCTTAATCCAGGTACTACGAAAATCTCTTATTTCGCAATTCACATTGGCGGAGCCTTCAGCAGTTACAGGCATACCCAGGTCAAGGATGCGCCAATCAACCCAAAAACCATAGTAACCCATATCTGCCAGGCAGCCTGCGCCAAACTCATACCAACCTCTGAAAACCGTATGCGTATAATCTGGAGAATAAGGTCTTGGTAAAGAAGGTCCTAACCAAAGATCCCAATCAAATCCATCAGGTATTGGTGGTGTGTTAGCCGGAAGGTAAGGAGATCCCTGGGGCCACATAGGCCTGTTGGTCCAGCGGTGCAATTCTTTTATATCGCCAATAGCACCCTGTTTAATCCACGATTCCACAATATGATTTTCTTTTTCATCTTTCCAGGCAAACAATTGAGTGGGGATATTAGTTTTTTTTGCCTCCTCACAGATAACCCTTGTCTCTCTCATAAAATTGCCAATAGGCTTATGGGAAGCAACCTTGACGTTTTTTTTCATAGCTGCCAAAGCTATAGTAGCATGTAAGTGATCCGGGGTCATGATAAAAACAGCATCGAGGTCATTTTCTTTTTCTAAAAGTTCCCTGAAATCTGCATATGTATTGCAGCCTTTATAGGTAGTTAATCCTTTATTTTTTGCATAATAATCATTGATAAATCTTTTGGCCACTTCCCGTCCTCCTGCAGCGCCTTTGGTTTCTCCCTGGGGCCTTCCCCATTGGGGATAATCATAACTTTCTTTATTGGGATCGCAGACTGCTGTAAATTGAATTTCCGGTTGTTTTAACCAGTCAGGTAGCATTTTAAATGATTGAGTTCCACAACCTATTAATGCAACATTCAATCTTTCATTGGGAGAAAAAAAACCACCACTACCCATAACATACGATGGCAAAATACTTAATCCAATAAAAGATGTGGCTGTATGCTTAATAAATCGACGTCTTTTAATATCATGATCTGCCATAAGTCTAATTTTTTGTAATTGGAGAATTTCTATTATTGAAAATTGCCTTTAATGGAGAGCTACCCGTATAATTAAAGTTAACCACTTTTCATATTTACCGGGAGTAATTTTTAGGCGGGATTATAATAAGTTGTACTTATAAAAAATGCACCAATGAATATTTTTTATTTTTATCATTTGATAGTAAGAGGCAAAAAAATAAAAAAAGACTCCTGATTGTTCAAGAGTCTTTTTTGCCGGGACGATCCTAAAATGAATTTAAGAGCGTTCCTTAATTTGGTCGGGACGACAAGATTCGAACTTGCGACCCCTTGCACCCCATGCAAGTGCGCTACCGGGCTGCGCTACGTCCCGAAAATAACCGGGTGGCAAATCTATGATTTAAATTTTAAATTATTAATTCACAAAGAGTCATTAAAAGCCAGAAATAATCTGGTCTTGTGAAATTTGTAACTTGAGTTTTGGAATGAAAAGTATGAT
>JACCYQ010000073.1 GCA_013696395.1 Chitinophagaceae bacterium | reverse complement strand
ACTCATATTTTGCCGTATCAGTAAGTTCATTTTCAGGATAAATGAGTGCTAGACTGTCCGCGATTTTCTGATCCTGCGCAAACACCCCGGTTATATTAATCCAGAGATAAACAAAAAGAAAAAAGAAGATTTTTTTGTAACACATGTTAGCAGACAGAAGTTTTGGAACGTATTTAAAAGGATAGCTGTCATTTCAATGCCGGCTTATGAAAGTACTATAAAGCCTTACTATTGGCTTTGTTTAGAGAAAAGCTGGTGTATGTAATTATGTAATATTAGCAGGGTTTTTCTAAATCCACAGGAGATTGTTTCCTATTTCTTTGCTTTCAAAAACCTAAATGATAAAAATCCCAAAAAGAGACTTACAATAAAACCAATTAACAATTTGAAAAAATTGAGTCCTCCTGATGGATTAACAGTGATTTTGGGATCCATTTCTTTCGGTCCATATTTACCATCCCAACTTATTGAATACTCATATTCAGTATCAGGAGGAAGATCATCTTTAATTTTTGCGATCCAGTCGGATTTTCGGTTGGTGGTGTCCTCTGGATGAGGTAAAACTTCATATATATCAACGCCGGTTTTCTTATCCATCTTTACAATGGAATAGACATCGCAGTCCTTGATGGTCCAGCGTATAAGCTCTTTATTTTTAGAATACGTATGTCTGGGCCTAAGTTTTAATTCGCCATTACTGAAGCCTTCTTTTATTTTAATCGTATGAGTATTTGACATTTCTTAAATTTTTAAAGGTGAACCAATAAAATACAACAACTATATTCTTAGTTTGAGCAAAGTATATATTTAAAAAAAGATCCTTGTTTCAAAAACTAATTGATAAAATGCCAAAAGCGCTTAAATAAAACCGGTCAACAATTTAAAAAACTGATACCTCAGGATGGATTAACAGTAATCTTTGGGTCGTGTGTGTAGTTGCGGTTGTCTTTTCTCCAGGTAATTTCATACTCATATTCATAGTCTTTCGGAACTCCATCTTTGATCACTCCCTTCCAGCTGTTATTATTTTTAGGTTCTGTGGACCATATGTTATCATAACCGTTTTTTTCTTTTATTTCTTCAATGGAATCAACTCCCGATTGCGGATGTATTTTCCAGAGTATAGTATCGTTGGACGAAGCTTTTATATTTGGAAAATCCAGTTCCAGCTCCTGAGTAGTAGCATTGCATCCTGTTATTCTGATTGGACGAGTAGGCATTTTCTAAGAATTAAAGGTTTAGTAATTATGCCATTAGCAGTATCCTAATTTAAGCAAAGTATACATCTTAAAAAAAAGATTTATTATAATACTAAAAGTAAATAGTGGTTTCTCCCGTATAATTAAGACTAAGGCAATGGCTTTGCCCACCCCCCAAATAAAAATTTTCAAACTTTCACGATTGCATTCGGGCAGACCCGGGGATTTATAATGTTATTACTAGCCACAGCACACACAGCGAAGCACGTCGTGCACAGCGCAGTGTTCACCATGATATCAAATATGAGTATGTAACTTTCTAAACACCGTGATCGCTGTGGTTAAAAATTTCTTCCTTCTTCCCGACGTAGGTGACCATCAAAGACTCCCGTTGTACTTTAATACTTTGTATTTTAATCCTTTTTTATTCTTATGCCTTATCGCTTAGTGAGTATAGGATCATTTCAATTTAAATCCAAGGCGTTCCCGGTCATCCCATTTTTTTGATGTGGCATTTTCATCAAGCATATTTTCAATGGCATCGTAAATCTGTGAAATCTGCACATCGTGTTCACCAATACGTTGATTTAATTCTTCCAGTTGCTTGCGCACATCATTTCGCTGCAAAGCCATGCGCCGTATTTCCACAAAGGCACGCATAATGGCAATATTCATATTTATGGCCCGGTCGCTGTTAAGCACGCCACTCAACATGGCAACTCCTTGTTCGGTGAAGGCATAAGGAAGGTATTTACTATGCTGGCCTCTGCCCGTGTATAAGGTCACAATTTGTGACCTTAAATCACCAGCGCTATTGTTTATGGTCACAAATTGTGACCGCATCGTTTTCCATTCTTCAGTAGTAAGCCGAAACATGAAATCTTTGGGAAATCTTTTAATGTTTCGCTTTACGGCCTGGTTTAAAACTTTTGTCAGGACTTCATAAAGAGCCGCCAGGTCAAAATCAAGCATTACTCTTTCGCCTCTTATTTCGTAAATGCGGTTTTGAATACTTTGAATGATTTGCATAATGCAGATTATTAAAAAAATCAATTTACATTTAAGTGGTCACATTTTTAGTCTACCCGGGGTCTAAAATGCAAAAATTGAAATGCTTTTTCCATTGTAAAACCTGTGAACCATAATCCAACTAAGCGTTTTTTAAATTTTGACTTTTAACTTAAAACAAACCCCAACGTATACGGCGAAGCACTGCAATCGCAGCGACGTGATATCAATGAAATAAAACTTCAGGTAATATGAATTTACATCTCGATATTAAATGAGTAGTTGATTTTTTTTCTAAAATCATAAGCTGGGACGCCAGTCAGGGCATCAGGGAAATGAAGCCTTTCACCACTTTGCACTAAAGCAGATCGGAGAACTTCCCGGCAATGGGCTGTATATCATTGCCGGGTGCACTTTTTTGTTTCTTTTTTGTGCAAGCAAAAAAGAAAGGAAAAAAACATGATTAATCAAAAATTTGGCAATCTGACAATTCGGCAAATTGATAATGCCAAACACCGTTTGTTGAGAATTTCTTATAAGCAGCATAAAAAAAATTTTGGCTGTTTTAATCTTAGAATGTTCGATGAAGCACGAAGAACACAGCGCTTGTTCACGGTGAAAACTTAAATGAAAAGTAAAGAACTAATTTGGCTTTTGACTTAAAACAAAATTGAGTATGTAACTTTCTAAACACCATGATTGCTGTGGTTAAAACTATCAGGTAAAAGTATTCTCACAACAAGTAATACATATCAAACGCATTTTTAATTTTGATTTTTAATTTCTAAGGCAGCGGAAAAACTAATGCGGGAGACCCGTCGGGAAAGCAAACTATACTATGGCAGCAAATGAAAAAAACTGCCGAAAAATAGACCATTGATGCTTTCAAATTTTTTAGTCCAACCGGGGTCTTGCCAATAATATAAATTTGAAATGTTCACGATGTTTTCAGGCAGACCGCGAGACGCCATTGTGTTAAACCACAAAGCACACAGCGAAGCTCGGAGTACACTGCGTATGTTCACTCGACTTTGTTTTTCCCTTTTTCGTAAGAAATTATTCCCTTTGCAGGTTAATTAATAAAGCATTTTACACACAGTGTTTATTTATGACTAAAAAGTGTAAACACATCCCATTGATTAAATCTTTCTGCAAATATTTTTGTTGGTGATGCTTCCGTACAAAAACCTGTAATAACCCAAAAAGGCGCTAAAAAAAATAATGACCCTGAATTATTTTTCACGTTAATCTACGTTAATTAAAGAGTATAATTCCGTAGTGAAAATTGAATATAATACAATAGTTTGCGGCATCCATCATCCACCAAACTAAATCCGTTCTAATGTCCAAAATCCTTGTAATTTTTGTTGTAATTCTTTTTTTGGTATTTGTTGCGGATGCACAATCTCCAGGTGTAATTGTTCGACCAGCGGGAGGCCCCTACAGCATCAATTTAGATCCTAATCAAAACGGATTTTCTTCAGCCACTACATCAGGATTCATCAGTAACGATATTTCTGAAAGTGAAATTCAATACATAATAGTTCCGCCTGCTGTTACTGAGCCTACCGGCGACCTGGCAACAGGACCTTCAGGAGGATTTACTGATATTGTAAAAACTGTAGACGGAAGTGGATTTTATGTATATAGTAATGGTACCAATATTCATTTCAGGTTGCGCATAGGAGGTATTATCAGTGGTTCTAAAGGATACAGCATTTTAATAGATACAGATGGTAAAATGGGAAACAGCGGGCCCAATGCGGATCCCAATTATGTTGCTCCAACCAATACCAGCAATGGTAACCCTGGTTTTGAATATGAAGTGGTGTTTCAAACAAATTTTAACGTGGCTGTTTTTAATGTAAATGGAACTACTAATCCAGGGGCACCTGTGGTAACTTATTCATTAGCTACAAACTCACAAATTTCAGTAGCACTTTCAACTGATGGCAATAACCCTGATTATTTTTATGATTGGTTTGTTCCATTATCTGCAATTGGAAATCCAACTTCCATTAGAATGGCAGCCACTACAGTAACTTCTCCCAGTTCTGCATTACAGGGAAGCCGTTCCGATATTTATGGAATAGATGATCGTAATTCATCACCATCAGATGCCTGGACTTCTGTAGTAAATTCACAACCACCCATACCTGTTACCGTTAGTGGTATCAGTACTGTTAATACTGTTTGTACTGCTCCTCCCACCATAAACAGTCCAATAAACACAGGTTCCAATATGCTCATTACAGGTACCTGGACAAGAATGGATGCTACAAAACCTTCTACAGCAACTATTACATTATTTAAAAATGGTGTCGCCCTAATACTGACTGCCAGTGTATCCAGTGGAGCTACATGGTCAATATCGGTATCAACCGTTGCCATCGGAGATGTATTTTATGCAAAAGCACAGGCAACCGGTGAATCAATGTGTTTACAATCTGCTAATGTAACGGCTGGTTGTACAACTGTAATCAATCCATCCGTACTAACACAATCCAGTTCCAAAGGCATTTGCGGAAGCCTGACATCAGGCGCTACTACAGCTCTTATTTATTTGATTAATGGAACTACTACAACTTTATTAAATGCGGGAAACAGCAATACAACTTATACTGCAACCACATTTACTTATTTTGCCTGTTCCGGCGGCAGTGGTAATCTTTCCAATGGAACTTATATGATTATTTTGAGTGGAAACGGTTGTAATTCCGCACCCGCATTTACGTGCATCAGAACGGGTAGTTCCGCTGTAGAGCCTTTAGCAACAAATGCAATTAGTTTGACTACACCTGTTTATCCTTTTCACACCACTATAAATGGTACAGGAACAGCAGTAGGTGATGTTTTAAAATTATCAGTTAATAATGTATTTATTTCAACACTTACAGCTACAGGTACCAGTTTTTCATTCAGCGGGCTTACGCTTAATCAAAATGACCAGATAAAAATATATTCGCAGTCAGGTACTGGTTGTTTAACGGTGTCTAACACTTTTACAGTTGGATGTTATACACAACCTCCTTTAATAAATACCAATTCAGCTGGCAATTTACTGGCAGGCGCCACCACCATTAGTGGTACTTCATCTGCCATTGGTGCTACTGTTACTGTAAGAGTTGGAGCATCTCCAACAGGCACTTCGGTGGGTACTGCCGTCGTTAACAGCAGCGGTGTGTGGAGTTTAATTACCACGGCTTTAGTTGCCGGAAATTCTTATTATACAACCCAAACTATTAACGGCTGTACCAGTCCTTCATCGGCTGCTGCAAGTGTGGTTTCTGTAACAACCGCATGTGCTTCATTTGGCAGTACAGGCTATGCCAGTAGTGCAGCAAGTATAAGTGGTACCATAAATAGTACTTTCAGCGGAACCGTCAGGGTGTTTTTGGATGGTTCGCAAATTGGATCCACAGCAGTAAGTTCTGCAACAACATGGACCATAAATTCACCTTATACATTACCGTTATATCCAGGGGGCATTTTAGCGGTAACGGCACAATCCGGTACATCCGCACAAAACGGAGGTTGTAATACCGCAATGGTTACCTGTACTTCACCAGCAGTGCCAAGTATTACACCAAATAATATTACCATTACAGAGGGAGGATCAGTGTCTTTTAATATTACAAATGTTGTTGCTGATACATGGTATAGTTTGTTTGATGATAATGGAACCAGTTATGGTACCACATCATACAGAACAACAACCAACAGTTTCTCATTGGCAACTTCCATATTTTTTAATACAGGTACTTATAATTTAAAAATAAATGCTGATAAATTAAGTGGCTGTCCCGCTAGTTTTGCTGCAGCAACAATAATAGTAGAACCTTCTGTCCTGGCTGTAAAATTTTTAGATGTCTCTATTCAAAAAAACAATAATGGAAACTTGGTTTCATGGTCTGTGGCTAATGAACAAAATGTAAACCATTATGAGATACAAAGAAGTTCTGACTGTAATAGCTTTGATAGCATTGGAGTCCAAAACTATGTTCCATCTAATGCATATATCAATAACTATAGTTTTATTGATAGGGCGGGGCAGGATGGTAAATTATGCTACCGTATAAAAGAAGTTGATGCAAATGGCAAGATTTCGTACAGTAAAATTGTTTCAGTTCAAAATATTTCAGCTACAACAAGATTATTTCCTATACCTGCAAAGGAAAGCCTGATGATAAAGTATAACATCCAGGTACCTGAATTAGTACAATTAAAACTAGTCGATTTGAGCGGTAAAATAATTTGGCAGAAAACACAAAGAACCGCAGAAGGAATTAATTATACTGAAATAAAAGACCTGCATTTATTTAATACAGGAATGTATTTTCTCCATATCAGTTCCTTATCAAAGAGTGAAGCACATAAGGTAATAATTGAAAGATAATAGTTGTACTAAGAACCGTATGAAGCGGTATTTATGAGCCAAATATTCATGCTGCTATATAATTTCTGTTTTGTCTTCGAAGACCCCGGGAAAGGTTTGTGCTATGACTCGGGGCACGATTGTACGTTCTGTTTGCTATGCAGCATAATTGCTAATATGAAAACGTCTGTTATGTCGTCGAAGACCCCGGGAAAGATTTGTGCTATGACTCGGGGCACGCTTGTACGTTCTGTTCGCTATTGAGAATGACTCCTATTATGAGGCTTCTGTTGTGTCGTCAAAGACCCCTCTTCAAGATGTATTTCTTTCGTTCCTTCTGCTATGATTATTTTGTTACCAGGTTCTTTAATTGTGTTTTAAGTCCACCCGGGGTCTTGCCCCTTACTAAATTTCAAAATTTCACGATGATTTCAGGCAGACCCCGGGACGTCGTTGTTGCAAACCACAGCGCACACAGCGAAGCACGGAGCACACAGCGCCGTTTTCATTTAATCATTTTTCTGTGGCCTTGATATTTTTGCAATAATGCTACTATGAGGCTTTTGTTGTGTCGTCGAAAACCCCTTTTCAAGATGTATTTCTTTCGTTCCTTCTGCTATGATTATTTTGTTACCAGGTTCTTTAATGGTGTTTTAGTTGGCAAGTACAATTTGTATTGCGATGCAAATATTTGTTTATTGTCTTTAAGTCCACCCGGGGGTCTTGGTCCGCAGTGAACTGAATTGCCTGTCTGAATAAAATTTTATTTTCGTGCAGGTTCATACGATATTCCATTTTTCAGCATTGGATAATACTTTCGCTGCACCTTTCAGTTTATATTTGGTAATTGGGTTCAATGATTTTAATAGCTGTTCTGTTACCATGCCTTGTTTCAAGTGATCTAATAAAGCACCTGATAATGCTCTTGTGGCAGGTGGATAC